>NZ_SAUN01000001.1:4981176-5292500 GCF_004011505.1 Nonomuraea polychroma | reverse complement strand
GACGATGTATACGGACTGACGCCTGCCCGGTGCCGGAACGTTAAGGGGACCGCTTAGCCAGCTTCGGTTGGCGAAGGTGAGAACTTAAGCGCCGGTAAACGGCGGTGGTAACTATAACCATCCTAAGGTAGCGAAATTCCTTGTCGGGTAAGTTCCGACCTGCACGAATGGCGTAACGACTTCCCCGCTGTCTCAACCACAGACCCGGCGAAATTGCACTACGAGTAAAGATGCTCGTTACGCGCAGCAGGACGGAAAGACCCCGGGACCTTCACTACAGCTTGACATTGGCGTTTGGAGCGTCTTGTGTAGGATAGGTGGGAGACTGGGAAGCTCGGACGCTAGTTCGGGTGGAGTCATTGGTGAAATACCACTCTGGTCGTTTTGAACGTCTAACCCTGGTCCGTGATCCGGATCGGGGACAGTGTCTGGTGGGTAGTTTAACTGGGGCGGTTGCCTCCTAAAGGGTAACGGAGGCGCCCAAAGGTTCCCTCAGCCTGGTTGGCAATCAGGTGTCGAGTGTAAGTGCACAAGGGAGCTTGACTGTGAGACTGACGGGTCGAGCAGGAGCGAAAGCTGGGACTAGTGATCCGGCATCGGCATGTGGAAGCGGTGTCGCTCAACGGCTAAAAGGTACCCCGGGGATAACAGGCTGATCTTCCCCAAGAGTCCATATCGACGGGATGGTTTGGCACCTCGATGTCGGCTCGTCGCATCCTGGGGCTGGAGTAGGTCCCAAGGGTTGGGCTGTTCGCCCATTAAAGCGGTACGCGAGCTGGGTTTAGAACGTCGCGAGACAGTTCGGTCCCTATCCGCTGCGCGCGCAGGAGACTTGAAAGGGGCTGTCCCTAGTACGAGAGGACCGGGACGGACGAACCTCTGGTGTGCCAGTTGTATCGCCAGATGCACGGCTGGTTGGCTACGTTCGGAAGGGATAACCGCTGAAAGCATCTAAGCGGGAAGCTCGCCTTGAGATGAGGTCTCCCTCCCTGTGAAGGGGTAAGGCTCCCGGTAGACGACCGGGTTGATAGGCCGGAGGTGGAAGCGCGGTAACGTGTGGAGCTGACCGGTACTAATAGGCCGAGGACTTGACCACAAAGCATAATGCTTGGTGTGTGCTGCGCTCTGTTACTCTTCGCCGGGTCCAGAGCTGCGCCACACCAAGGAAATTCTTGCTCGCGTCCACTATGCAATTCTGAGACAGCAAACGACTGTGCTGTTTCTCAGGGTTACGGCGGTTATGGCGGGAAGGAAACACCCGGTTACATTCCGAACCCGGAAGTTAAGCTTCCCAGCGCCGATGGTACTGCACTCGGGAGGGTGTGGGAGAGTAGGTCACCGCCGGACAATCTTTCAAATGAGAAAGCCCCGACGCATCGCGCCGGGGCTTTCTCATTTCCGGCGCCCGGAGGACGAAGACACTCGCCGACAAGGGCCCGCGGATCGGCGGCGGTTTGAAGGACACGTTGTCCCTCGATCGCCGGCACCTGGGGCCCGGGCGGACGGCGTAGCCGTCGTTCTCGACGAAAATCGAGCCGGTCGGCCACCTTAGCGTCCTGAGCGTGGGTCCTGGCGGCTGATTTCCGCCGGGCAGGTCCGGCTGGCCTGCGCCCGAAGCGGTACGGCAGAGCTCACCAAGCAGGTGGGTCTTCTCGTCCGTCAGCGGGTTCAGGATCCGGTGCCGGGGCCCGGCGATTTAGTGCACACGTAGCGACATGGTGATCAGTTTTGCCGGCCGAGCATTTTTGGGCCGGCTGATTTATGAGCTTGCGACGGGCTCGTGGACGTTCTCCGGCTTGCTAGGCTGGAAGAACCGGGCCACCCCACGGGTGGCCTTCGTCGCGTAAGGCCCGAGGACGGGCGGCGACCAGCCACGGTGGACCGTCGTTGTGAGTCCGCTGGGTGAGCCCAACGAAATGGACCAGAAGTGAACAGAGATAACGGATCGGACGGCGGACAGCGCGGGCGCGGCGACCATGAGGACAGGCGCTCTGGCGGGGGCGGCAGGAGCGGCGGGTATGGCTCTCGCGGGCGAGACTCCGGCGGCGACCGTCCGTTCCGTTCCGACGACAGAGGACGCTCTTATGGCCGCCAGGAGAGAGATCCGCGGCGGGATGAGGGTTCCCGGGACGACCGGGGCCCGCGTCGTGAGGGTGGCTACGGTGAGCGCCGCGAGGGCGGTCGACCCGGCGATCGCGGTGAAGGCGGTCGATTCGGCGATCGCGGCCCGCGTCGTGAGGGCGGGTTCCGCGATGACCGCGGGCCGCGTCGTGAGGGTTCGGAGCGCGGATCCAGCGGCGGCGACGAGCGCCGCACGTACCGTGACAGGGACCGCGACGACCGCGGGCCGCGGCGTGAGGGCCATGAGCGGCGTTCGTTCCGGGATCGGGACGATCGTGGGCCGCGTCGTGAGGGCGGCTACGGTGAGCGCCGCGAGGGTGGCTACGGTGAGCGCCGCGAGGGCGGCGGTTACGGCGGCGACCGGCGCGGAGGCGGGTTCCGTGACGATCGCGGCCCCCGTCGCGAGGGTGGATCCGCGGATCGCGGCCCGCGGCGAGAGGGCGGATTCCGCGATGATCGCGGCCCGCGTCGCGAAGGCGGCTACGGCGACCGCGGTCCTCGTCGTGAGGGCGGATACGTAGACCGCGGCCCTCGAGGCGAAGGCGCCCCCCGTGACGACCGTGGTCCACGGCGTGAGGGCGATGAGCGGCGTTCGTTCCGGGATCGGGACGATCGTGGGCCGCGTCGTGAGGGTGGCTACGGCGAGCGCCGCGAGGGCGGCGGTTACGGCGGCGACCGGCGCGGAGGCGGATTCCGTGACGATCGGGGCCCCCGTCGCGAGGGCGGGTTCCGTGATGATCGGGGTCCGCGTCGCGAGGGTGGATCTGCGGATCGCGGCCCGCGGCGCGAGGGCGGATTCCGTGACGATCGTGGTCCGCGTGGCGAAGGCGGGTTCCGCGATGACCGTGGCCCCCGTCGTGAGGGTGGGTTCCGTGATGACCGTGGCCCCCGCCGTGAAGGTGGGTTCCGTGACGATCGCGGCCCCCGTCGTGATGGCGGGTTCCGCGATGACCGTGGCCCCCGTGGTGAAGGCGGGTTCGGAGACCAGCGGGGTCCGCGTCCTGAGGGTGGATCCGCGGATCGGGGTCCGCGTCGTGAGGGCGGGCTCCGCGATGATCGGGGTCCGCGTCGTGAGGGCGGGTTCCGCGATGATCGGGGTCCGCGTCGTGAGGGCGGGTTCCGCGATGATCGGGGTCCGCGTCGTGAGGGCGGGTTCCGCGATGATCGGGGTCCCCGTCGTGAAGGTGGGTTCCGTGACGACCGGGGTCCGCGCCGAGAGGGTGACCAGCGGGCGTCCCGGCCGTTCTCGCGGGACGACCGCGGTGGCCGCGAGGAGCGTACCGGGGAAGGCACCCGCGCCAGGTACGGCAGGCCCGACCGTGAGAGCGAAGCACCGCAGCGTGAGCGGCTGCCCGAGGTGGCGCCCGACATCACCGCGGACGAACTGGACAAGGAAGTGCTTGAGGAGCTCCGCTCCTTGCCCGGGGACCTCGCCGACCTCGTGGGCCGGCACCTCGTCGCCGCCGAGCAGGCGCTGGAGAACGACGACCCCGACCGGGCGCACGAACACACGAAGGTGGCGCGCCGGTTCGCTGCCCGCATCGGTGTCGTACGGGAGGCCGCAGGCATCGTCGCGTACCGCGCCGGGCACTTCTCCGAGGCGCTGAGCGATTTGCGGGCGGCGCGGAGGCTGACGGGCTCGGAGGCGTACCTGCCGGTCATGGCCGACTGCGAGCGCGGGCTCGGCCGTCCGGAGCGGGCCATCGACCTCGTACGTTCGCCAGAGGCCGAGCGCCTCGACAGGGCCGGGCGCATCGAGCTGACCATCGTCGAGTCCGGCGCCCGCCGCGACCTGGGCCAGCACGACGCCGCCGTGATCACCCTGCAGCGCCTGCCCGAGCTGCGTGACCCGCAGCCCAAGCCCTGGTCGGCGCGGCTGGCGTTCGCGTACGCGGACGCGCTGGCCGACGCCGGCCACACGGACGCGGCGACCGACTGGTTCGGCCGGGCGATGGCGTTCGACGAGGACGGCGAGACGGACGCCGCGGATCGGTACGCCGAGCTGACCGGCGCCGTCATCGAGGACGTCGAGGAGGAGTTCGACGACGAGGACGACTTCGACGACGCGGGCGTGGCCGAGAGCGAGGAGGCCGTCGAGGCGGAAGAGGACGTGGACGACTCCGAGGTCCTCGCCGAGGCGGACGACCTCCTGGGCGACGAGCGGGAGCCGGCCGACCTTCCGGGCGACGAGCCCGAGCGGGCTGAGCTCCGGGGCGACGAGCCGGAGGAGGCCGAGGCCCTGGGCGATGAGCCCGAGCGGGCTGAGCTCCGGGGCGACGAGCCGGAGGAGGCCGAGGCCCTGGGCGATGAGCCCGAAGAGGCTGAGCTCCGGGGCGACGAGCCGGAAGAAGCCGAGGCCCGAGGCAGGGAGCCGGAGGCGGAGGCCGAGCCGGCCGACGTCCTGGACGGCACGGAGTCTGACGAGCAGAGCTCCGACGATTCCGGGAGCGAGCCGAGTAGCTCTGGGTCGGCGGCGAAGGCGGAGATTCGCGGCATCACGCCGGCGTTCATTGAGCCCAACTTCGGCGACACGCTCGACGAGGAAGACGAGCCCACCCAGAACCGGCCGAAGTCGGACGACTAGACCGGAAGCCTGATGCTCCGCCGTACCGCGACCATCCGGTACGGCGGAGCCGGTTCACGCCTCACAGCGCTGATCGCCCCCGTTGTCTTTGGTCAGTGGGTGGTGGTCCGGGTGTGCGGCCGCCAGGCGTCGCGAAGCAGGTTCATCGTGACCGCCGCCCACCACTCGCCGGCCACGTACGTCGCCTTCGGGTCGAGGCTCTCCCTGCGGAATCCCAACCGCTCGTACAGCCGTATGGCACCGGCATTGTGGGAGTAGACGCCCAGGTTCACCTGCTCGATGGCCGGGTCGGCGAAGGCATTGCCGAGTGCGGCTTCCAGCATGGCCTCGCCATATCCCCGCCCTCTGACCGTGGGTGAGACCAGGACCATGCCGAGCCGCACCGACCGGCCGGACGGCTCGGTCCGCAGGAGGAAATGGCCCACCGGCGTTCCGTCGGGGCCGACAGCCATGTGGACGCGACGGGTGGGATCCGATGCGTGGAAGCCGGAGAGCTGACCCGCATCAAAGGGCCAGGTGAACCCGGTATTGCCGGACCAAGTGATGAGCGCCTCCAAACTGTCGATCCACGAGGCCACTTCCGGGGCGTCGGCAGGCTCGAACGCGCGCAGCTCAATCACGCGATCATACGTACCGGAACGGCTTCGTCCTGGTCAATCGGCGAGCGTGCGGAGGCTGCCACCGGCCTCCGGCGACAGGACGACGACGGACGAGCACGGCCATGCGCCGCGCGTCACGATCCGGCCAGTTTCGTGGCCTTGAGCTGGAGATAGCGCTGCTCGGGGCGGCTGGTGGTGCGGCGGGCGGCCGTCGCGTAGCACTCCCGGGCCCGGTCCGGCTCCCCGGCCAGCTCCAGCAGGTGCCCGCGCACCGCCTCCACCCGGTGCTGGCCGGCGAGGCGGGGGTCGTCGTCGAGGTACGACAGGAACGTGAGGCCGGCGCGGGGACCGTGGACCATGGCCACCGCGACCGCCCGGTTGAGCGTCACCACCGGGTTGTCGGTCATGCGTTCCAGCAGGTCGTAGAGGCCGAGGATCTGCCGCCAGTCGGTGTCGCCGGCCGTGGCCGCCTCGGCGTGCACCGCCGCGATCGCCGCTTGCAGCTGGTATGGCCCGAGGTCGGCATGGGACATGGCATGGGTCACCAGCGCGACGCCTTCGCCGATCTCGCGCTGGTCCCACAGGCTTCGGTCCTGCTCAGCGAGCGGCACGAGGGCGCCGCTCGCGTCGGTCCTGGCGGTGCGGCGGGCGTGGACGAGCAACATCAGGGCGAGCAGGCCCGCGACCTCACCGTCATCCGGCAGGACGCGGTGCAGCATCCGGGTCAGCCGGATCGCCTCCGCCGCCAGATCGGTACGGAGCAGGTCCGGACCGGTCGTGGCCACGTACCCCTCGTTGAAGATGAGGTAGAGCACCTGGAGCACGGCGTCGAGCCGGGCGGCGTACTCGGCTGGTGGCGGCGGCCCGAAGCCGATCCCCGAGGTCTTGATCTGCTTCTTCGCCCGGCTGATCCGCTGCGCCAACGTCGGCTCGGGGACGAGGAAGGCGTGCGCGATCTCGGCTGTGGTGAGCCCGCCCACCGCCCGCAGGGTGAGCGCGACCTGAGACGGCCGGCTGAGAGCCGGATGGCAGCACACGAACAGCAGCACCAGCGAGTCGTCCGCGGGCGGGCCGGCATCCGCCGCCGGCGCCAGGTACTGCTCCGGACGGATCCGGACCGCCTCCGCGGCCTCACGGTCGCGGCGGGACTGCTCGCTGCGGAGCATGTCGATCAGGCGTCGCGAGGCGACCCGGATCAGCCAGGTACGCGGCTCCTGCGGGATCCCGTCGGCCGGCCACTGGGCCGAGGCCGCGAGCAGGGCTTCCTGCACCGCGTCCTCGGCGGTGTCGAAGTGCCCGTACCGGCGTACGAGCGCGCCGAGGACCTGCGGCGCGTGCTCGCGCAGCAGGTCCTCGAGCCGGTCCGGCACCGTCACGACAGGGGCGTGTCCTCCGCCAGCGGCCCTTGGCCGATGGGCCGCACCTCCACCGTGTCGCCGACCGCCGCGACGATCCGGGCGGCGATCGCCATCGCCCGGTCGTGGCTGGCGCAGTCCACGATCGCGTAGCTGGCCAGCACCTCCTTGGCCTCGGCGTAGGGGCCGTCCACGGCGACCGGTCCGCCGTCGCGCATCCGTACGGTGCGGGTCAGGGACGGATGCGCCAGCCCTTCCGTGGAGACGAACTCGCCGGACGCGGTGAGCTCCTTGCCCAGGTTCTCGTAGAACTCACACATGGCCTGGAACTCCGGGCTGTTCACGTCGACCGAGTCCCAGTCGGCCTGTTTGGTGTACGCCAGCAGCAGATACTTCATGCGTGCCTCCCGGTCACCCGACGGTCCGGGTTCCGATGGTGTCATAGCCGCCACCGGGCCAGACCCACGATGAGGTGATCGTGTTGCCGTCCTCGCTGACGGTGGACCGGCAGTACGCCGGGGAGCCCTTCTCACCGCCCCAGATGGTGAGGCTGCCATCGTCGTGAACCTCGTACACGTAGTCCAGGGTGTTGCCGGTGGAGTCGTAGAAGCGGGACTTGATCTCCTCGCTGGGCTCGGCACCGAAGGGTCGCTCGTGGCCGATCACCTCCATGCCCTTGACCTGCCGGCCGTCATGGACGAGGTCGACGTGCTGGAGGAGGAAGAATCCACCCTCCATCCACTCGAACCGCACCGTCCCCTTGGCGCCGCCCGTCAGCTGCCACGTGCCGACCAGCCCGTCCAGCTTGCGCATCTGCTCGCTGCTCATCGCCGTCTCCTCGCTTCTCGCTTCACTCGCCCCCGCTGGGCGCGTTCTGCTGATACCTCGGAGCCGGCACCCCGGCTTTCGACAGCCTCCCGGTTGTTTTTTCAAGATTTTCAGGAGCGCGTTCGTGCGGGTCGCGGCCCAGGTCACCGTATCCCGGCGCGGCGAGGGCGAGATCATCGGAGCGGTGAGCGCCGTTGCCGACGGGTGCCGGCCGGCTCCGGGAAATGGCGGCGAGACGCTCCGCGATGTACGGGAGACGCTCCCGGATTCGATGTACGGGAGACGCTCCCGGATTCAGGGGGAGACGCGGTCGAGCCAGTGGAGGATGCCCGCGACGTTCGACGGGGCGCCGCTCAGCAGTTCGAACTGCTCCGCCGTCCCGTCGTCGGACTTCAGCGCGGTGTAGCGCTCCTTCGTGCGGTCCCTGACCATGGCGACCGCGTGGTCGAGATCCATGCCCTCGGAATGGGCCTGCCGGGTGAGATCGACCCAGACGCGAAGCTCTTCGGCGGACCGTTCGAGGGTCTCCTGGACGGCCTCCACCGGGCCGTAGTGGCTGAACAGCAGCCGTTGCGGCCCGAGTGCCCCGAACAGCGCGATCGAGTCGAGCGCCGTCTGCAGGTCGAAGTCCGGCGGGGGTGTCGCCGGACGCAGGTCACCCGTCTGGGGCAGGTACACGCCTGCCGCGTCGCCGACGTACAGGTCGCCTGTGGCGGAGTCGACGAGCCCCACGTGGTGCTTGGCGTGGCCGGGGGAGTAGTGGCTGTTCAGCGTGCGGCCGTTGCCCAGATCGATGGCACCGGTCTCGCCCAGGGCGACGATGCGCTCGGCCTCGGTGGGAGACAGTTCGCCGAAGAGGGTGTCGAGGCGGTCACCCCACACCATGCGGGCGCTCGCCATCAGCCGTGACGGTTCGGCCAGGTGGCGGGCTCCCTTCTCGTGGACCACGACTTGCGCCGACGGGAAGAACCTGGCGATGTCGCCCACGCCGCCGGCATGGTCCAGATGGATGTGGGTCACGACGACGGTGGCCAGATCGTCCGGGCCGACCCCGAGCGACGTGAGCGCGTCGCGCACCACGGGGGCCGAGGTCGAGGTGCCGGTCTCCACCAGGCACGGGCGATCGCTCAGGATCAGATAACCAGCCGTGATGCCCGAGTAGCCGGCCATCTTGGTGTCGATCTCATAGACGTCGCCGCCTAGAGGGGTGATGTTGTCCACAGGCACTCCCGAGCGTGCAGCCGTTGTCCCCAGAACGGCGTTCGAGCCGATCCGGCCTCCCCCTCATCGTAAAGAGTGATCTCCACCAGAGCATCGACAGGAGGACGACAGTGGACCGAAACGAGGTTGTGCTGGTGGGGAGGCTCTCCGCGGCCGTCGAGGAGCACCCGGTGCCGAGCGGCGACACCGCGACCAAATGGCGCACCATCGTGCGCCGGCGGCGGCCGGACCGGCGAGGGGGCGTCGTGACGGACAGCATCCCGTGCGTCACTTTCGACCGTGAGGCGGCCGACGTGGTCCGCGGCCTCAAACCTCGCGACTACATCGAGGTGACGGGCGCGTTCCGGTGCCGCGTCTTCGGCCCTCCCGGCGCCAAGATCTGGAGGCACGAGGTGGAGGTGACCGCCGTCAAAGCGGTCACCGCGGCCGTCCCTCTTCCCTCGCCGGAGGATGCGGTCGTTCCTCTTCCGGCGTCGGAGGGCGAGGATCCGGCTGGGATGCCTGCCGCCCTCGTCCCCAGACAGGTGTCCCACCTGGCCAAGGCAATGTGACCGGCCACGTCCCACCGTTGCGGGACCGCCGGCCCTGCCCGTGACCGCGGGGCCTGGATCATGTGGAGGGCCATTGGCTTGGGCCCGGGTTGGCGAAGAGCTTGGGGCCGGACGGGGCCGCTCATGCCACCCGGCTCTGCCCCTCGGTCACCCATGCATCAGCTCTCCAGCAACGCACGTTCACCAGGCCACCCAGCTCCTCACAGGACCATGGCCCACCCACCGGGCAGCTCCGAAGGGAGCGGAGACCCGGGGCGGTGCGTTGGAGATGGCTGGGACCTGCGCTGCGACGGAGGAGGGGCTGGGCGCTGATGAGTTAAGTAGCGAGGTCTGGGCGTCGGTGAGCTCAGTCGATCGCGAACGTGCGAAGGACCAGGCCTGTTCTGGGTTTGGGGCCGAAGGAGGTGGACTTGCGGGGGACGCGTTCACCGCCGGCGGCGACGGCCAGCACGTCGTCGACCGCCAGTGGCTTGAGCAGCACGGCGGTGCCGCCGGTACGGGTGGCCAGCCGCACTGCGGCATGCGTGTCGTGGTGGACGATCCATACGGTTTGCTCATCGTCGCGCATGCCCCACACCTTGGGCAGGACGAACTCGGTGAGGACGGAGGTGTTGAGGGAGTTCCAGCGTTCTGAGTGGTCGGGCGGCATGGCACCGCCGAGCTGGACGGGGTCGGGATTCGTCAGGAGGTGCGCACCGCTCTCGTCGGCCAGCAGGAACGCCGGCTCCTGAGCGCTCTCCAGCGCGGCCAGTCCCTCGTTCAGGTCGTCAAACTCGTGGACCTGCCATGCGCCCCTGGCCTTGGCGGTCGCCTCGGCCAGCGGGAGGCCGGGGATCACGCGGTGGATGGCCTTGAGGTCGGGCGGGTACGCGGTGGAATCCACGAGCAAGGCCAGACCGAAGTCCCATGGAGCCGCCAGGCCTCCGGCGGGGGCCGGCCCACCTTGCTCGGGGTGCTCAGTGTCGTCGTGCTTCGGGTGGTCGGTTCGCGGAGGTTGATGGGTGTCTTGTTGCTGGTGGTGGCGCCGGGTCGCGCGTTCCTGGCGTTGGAGCACGCGGTACGTCGCATATCGATGATGGCCGTCGGCGATCAATGCCTGCCGATCGTGAAGGTCGGCATTGATCCTGGCGATCTGCGTCTTGTCCGTGATCGCCCATAGACGATGCGTGAGGCCGTCCTCCGTGTGGGCAGTCACGACAGGGTGGCGCTTCGTGGCTACCTCGTCCACCAGGCGGGTCGTCGCCCCGTCACCGCCCTCGTAGAGGAGGAAGATCGGCTCGAGGTTGGCCTGCGTGGTGCTCATGAGCGCGAGCCGGTCGGCGACCGGGCCGGGCATCACGTCCTCGTGGGGCAGGATGATGTGCTGACCCGGGTCAGCCAGGCCCACGTCGCCGATCAGGCCGCGCTGCAGCACGTCCGGGCCGCTCTGCTCGTACACGTAGAGCGCCGGCTCCTCGTCCGGCACCAGGATGCCCGCCTCCAGCCACGCGCGGAGCGTGTCCCTGGCATCGGCGTATCGGGTTTCGAGCGGGACCGCGGCGGGGCCGGCGGCCGCAGCTCCGCGGTCCGTCGTACCGGCGGTGAGGTCCGGCGCTTGCACAGTGGCGTCGGTTGCTTGGGTGGTGGGTTCGGTTGTCCGGGTCGCGGGGGAGGAGTTGGTGGGATGGGAGCACGGAAGGATGAGACGGACGACGTTGTTGGGATGCAGTCGCAGGAGGGCGTCCACGTCCGTGTCAGAGATCAGATCGTAGGGTGGGGAGGTCACCTTGGCGGGATCTTCGACAGCGAAACGCACCCCTCGGAAGGGCCGTAGCACGAGCCCATCAGGCACCGGCAGTTCAGGAATCCCCATACCGGGCATGCTCCCATAAATGCTCGCGCCTTCCGGGAGTCGCCCCTTGGTTGCAGCCGTGCCCGTCCGGCAGCAGGGCAGGGCGGCTGTCGTCCAGCGATGAAGGGAGTCCTCACCCATGGGTCGAGATGGAAACCTCAATGACGGAACCTCGGGCAATCCGCGGGGCAGTGTTTACGATTGGTATCAGCGTGGGGTCAAGCTGCTTCAAGAAGGCAGCCCTGCCGCCGCGGCCGCCTTGCTCGAGCGTGCCAACGCGGCGGAGCCTGAATCGCGCAGCATCCTTGAGGCACTGGCCAGGGCCCAGTTCAATTCCCGGCAATACGCCGAGGCCGCGGCCAGTTTCCGGCAGATCGTTGACGCCAATCCGGCCGAGGATTACGCCTACTTCGGGCTGGGCTTGTCGTTGTGGCGGACCGGGGATGTGGAAGGGGCGCAGGAGCCGCTGGCCATCGCGGTCGCCATGCGTCCCGATGAGCGGCATTACGTGTCGGCGTTGAAGAGCGTCCGCGCTACATTGCGGGCTCGGCGGGAAATGTAGGCGGGGATTGGTTGGTCTTCTTGCCGGCGTTCGTTCCCTCCGACAGGCGGCGCCGGCCGTTGCGGCCGGTCGGCAGCGGGCGCCGGCCTGAGCATGCAGGGCCGGGGACCGGGCGAGGCCGGAGATGACCGCCGAGTCGAGGACGCGTGGCCCGGGACGGCGGTGAGGCTGGGGAGGGACGCCGGGCCGGGAATGCGTGGCCGGAGACCGGCGGCGAGGCCGGAGCGAGCGCCGCGCCGGAGATGCGTGGCTGGAGCCGGGTGGGTGGGGCTCGCGTGGCCGGAGGATGCCTGTGAGGCCAGGGAAAACGCTCCATCGGAGATACACCTGGCCGGGGACGGGCGGCGAGGCCGGGAGTGAATGCGGGGCCGGAGATGCGTGGCTGGAGATGAGCGGCGAGACCAGTGATGGCGGCCGCGGCTGAGGACGCGAGGCCAGGGATGGCGGCCGCGGCTGAGGACGCGGCCGAGGATGCGGGGCCGGCGGTGAGGCCGGGAGCGGCGGCCCGGCCGGGTGGGGATAAAGTTCACGCGGGCTGAGAGTCGAACGGGAAGAGGCGCTGTGCTGATCGACGGGTATGACACCCTGCTGCTCGACCTCGACGGCGTGGTCTATTTGGGCACCCACGCGGTGCCCGGGGCCCCGCAGGCCCTGGAGGAGGCGCTCGGGCGTGGCGTGCGGCTGGCCTACGTCACGAACAACGCCTCCCGTACGCCGGCCGCCATCGCCGCCCATCTACGCGAGCTCGGGGCGCCTGCCGCCGCCGAGGACGTGGTGACCTCGGCGCAGGCCGCCGCACGGCTGATCGCGGAAAGGGTGCCGCCCGGGTCGAACGTGCTCGTGGTCGGTGGGTCGGGGCTGCGGATGGCCGTACGGGATCGGGGGCTTCGACCAGTTTCGACCGCTACCGAGTCGCCTGTCGCCGTGGTGCAGGGGATCGCGCCCGGACTGTCGTACGGGCTGCTGTCCGAAGGTGCGCTGGCGGTGCGGCAGGGGGCGTGGTTCGTGGCGTCCAACCGCGACAGCACCATGCCCACCGGGCGGGGGGAATTGCCGGGGAACGGGGCGATGGTGCGGGTCATCGCCGCGGCCACCGGGGTGGAGCCGGTGTACGCGGGCAAGCCGGATCCGCCGCTGCATCGGGAGTCGGTGATCCGTACGGGGGCGCGGCGGCCGCTCGTCGTGGGGGACCGGCTGGACACCGACATCGAGGGTGCGGCCAATGCCGGGGTGGACAGCCTTCTGGTGCTCACGGGGGTGGCCACGGCGGCCGATGTTTTGACGGCGGAGCCGCATCATCGGCCCACGTACGTCGCGGAGGATCTGGAGGCGTTGCACCTGCCTTATCCCGAGGTACGGGACGGGGTCTGCGGAGGGTGGCGAGCTCGGTGGCAGGACGGGATGCTGCGGCTGGAGGGGGAAGGGAACAGGATCGACGGGCTGCGGGCGGCGTGTGACGCCGCGTGGGCGGCGGCAGGGGACGGGCGGATCGAGGAGGACGCGGTCAAGCCCGTCCTGGATCGCATGGCCGGCTGAGCTGTCCCGGTCGCGTGCGGCCAGGTGAGCAGTCCTTTCCGTGCTGCGGGGCGGGCCGGCACAGGTCGCGTGCCGCCGGGTGAGCGACCCAAAGTTCGGTGCCGCTGAGCGGACCGACGCAGGACGCGTGGCGCAGGTCGGCCGCGCAGCCGCCTCCCGCCGGGTGAGCGACTCCGTTCGGTGCCGCGGGTGGGGTCGCGCAGGTCGCGTGCCGCGGCGTGGGCCGAGCCCTGTCCGCACCGAGACCTACCAGGGCGGCGGTGACGGGGCGGTTCGCCTTCAGCGGGGTGCTGGGGTCAGGCGATTCTTTCGCGGGTCTGGCGTGCGAACTGCCAGACGCCCACGGCCAGCAGCAGCGCCGACGCCACCACCAGCGCGCCCAGTGACAGGGGCACCCCGCCGCTCCAGCCGTCCAGCACCAGCAGCCGCATGGCGTCGATGGCGTACGTGAGCGGGTTCGCCCTGGCCACGGCCTCCATCCATCCCGGCATGGCCGACAGCGGCACGAACGCATTGCTCATGAACAGCAGCGGCAACGACGCGAACCCCGTGATCGCGAAGAACGTCCCGTGTGAGGGCACCGCGCAGGCCAGCGCCATCGCCGCCGCCGTGAGCGCCAGAGTGAGCAGCGCCGTCGCGACCAGGATCGCGAGCACGCCGAGCGGCCCCGACGCGGGGCGGACGCCCAGGACGAGGGCCACCAGCAGGATCACCACCACCTGGGCTGAGTTCATCCCCATCTGGAACACGAAACGCGACACGATCAGCGAGCTTCGCCTGATCGGCATGCTCAGCAGCTTGTCGAGGTAGCCGGTCTCCTTGTCGAACAGCAGCGGCATCGCCGCCGTCACCCCGTTGCCGACCACGGTGAAGGCGATGATCCCCGGCACCGCGAACGCGATGTAGTCGCCCGTGCCGACCGCCCGGGGATCCATCGCGCCGCCCAGCGCGCCGGCGAAGAACACCAGCCACACAGCCGGTTGCAGCACGCTGAACAGCAGGTTCAAGCGCTCCCGCAGCACGATGAGCAGCCAGCGCCTGGACAGGGCCAGGACTTCCTGCGACCACATCAGCTCGCCACCTCCCTGACTCCGCACACCATTCCGTCAGCCCGCTCGTCCGGCGACCCGTCAGCCCGCTCGTCCGGCGACCCGTCGGGCCGTTCGTCGGGGACCGCCTGGGCCCGTCTGTCCGGGGGTGCGTCCGCCTGCCCGTTGGGTGACCTCGCAGGCCCGTCTCTTCGGGACGCGTCGGCCCGGTCGTCAAGCGGCCCCCGTAGGCCCGCGTACTTCGGCGATCCCGTCACTTCGGTTCCTCGCGCAGCGTGTGGCCGGTGCGGCGGAGGAACACCTCGTCGAGCGAGGGCGCCCCGATCGCCTCCTTCAGCTCGGCGGGCGTGCCGGTGACCACCTCGCGGCCGTGATCCATGATCGTCAGGCGGTCGCAGAGCCGGTCGGCCTCGTCCATGTAGTTCGTCGCCAGCAACACGGTCATTCCCTGGTCGCACAGCGCGCGGATGTGATCCCACATCCGGTGGCGCGACGGGACGTCCAGGCCGAGCGTCGGTTCGTCGAGTATCAGCAGCTCCGGCCGATGCAGCAGCCCGCACGCCAGGTCGAGGCGCTTCTGCATGCCTCCGGAGTACTCCTGGACGAGCCTGTCGGCGTCCTGCGACAACCCCACCAGGTCGAGGACCTCGCCGGCCCGGGCCTTCACCTGCCGCCTCGGCACGTGGTAGAGAGCCGCTTCGATCTCGGTCTTCTCGCGGCCGGTCAACATGTAGTAGCCCATGGGGGAGACCTGCTGCATCACGTACCCGATGCGTTCACGTACCTCTCCGGCCGCCCTCACCACGTCGAACCCGCACACCCGGGCGGCGCCGCCGCTCGGCGGGAGCAGCGTGGCCAGCATCCTGATCGTGGTGGTCTTCCCCGCGCCGTTCGGGCCGAGCAGTCCGAAGATCTCGCCTGGCGCGATCGCCAGGGTCAGGCCGTCGACCGCGAGGCGGTCGCCGTAGGAGCGGCTCAGCCGTTCGGTCTCGATGATCACACCCATTTTGTTCACCCATCGCCAAATAATTAACGCTGCCATTAAATAACTTGGCGACGGGACCGGTCAATCGGCCCGCCTAGATCAGCTTTCGCAGGCGCAGCAGGTCGCCGAAACTCGCGTCGATCTTCACGCGGCCGCCGAGCAATGCACGCGCCAGGTCCAGCTCCCCGTCGACCAGCGCGATCAAGTCGTCGCTCGAGATCGTGAGCTTCACGTCGGCGGGCTTGGCGTCCGCCGGCGGGACCTCCGTGAACGGGTCGAGGCCCCCGTGGTGCAGCCGGCCGTAGAAGATCACGTCGAGGTCGGGCACCCGGCAGCTGACCGTGCGTTCCACCACATGCTTGGCCCGGTCCTCCTCGTCGATCTCGTGGAACTGGGCGACGAGCTTGACCAATGCCGCCCGGCACTCCTCGACGCTTGCCATGATGCGCATCCTTTCTTTCTCTTTACGGACCGTAGCGTTCCATATCACCAGCACCCTCGTATGACCTTCAACGTGTGACACGCCTGCCAAGGTCCCGCGCGCTCGCGGGAGGCGTTACGGTCGAATCATGAGTGAGCTGCCGGAGGAGACCGGCGACGAGCGGGTCGACGCCATCGTGGCGGGCCTCGGCCGGCTGGGCGAGCTGCCGGTCGGCGCCCACGTGGCCGTCTTCGACGAGGCGTTTTCCGAGCTCGAGGCCACGCTGGCCGCCGTCGAAGCGGTGGAGGCCACACAAGTCCCAGGAGTCGCGGCCGAGCCGGCGCCAGGTGAGCGGTGACCCGGAGGATCCGCCTCGACAGTGAGCTGGTGCGCCGGGGCCTGGCGAGGTCGCGGGAGCAGGCGGCCCAGCTCATCGACGCCGGCCGGGTCAGCGTCGGCGGCCAGCTCGCCCGTAAGCCCGCCACCCAGGTCGACACCGCCTCACCCATCGTCGTGGCCGCCTCCGAGGAGGGACCCGATTACGTTTCGCGCGGAGCGCACAAGCTGCTCGGCGCGCTGGACACGTTCCGGAGCCTGACCGTGGAGGGCCGCAGGTGCCTCGACGCGGGCGCCTCCACGGGCGGCTTCACCGACGTGCTGCTGCGCCGCGGCGCCGCGCACGTGCTCGCCGTCGACGTCGGCTACGGCCAGCTGGCGTGGTCGTTGCGGACCGACGAGCGGGTGACGGTCATGGAGCGGGTCAACGTCCGCGATCTGACCGCGGACATGGTCGGCGAGCCGCCCACGCTGATCGTGGGCGACCTGTCGTTCATCTCGCTGCGTCTGGTGTTGCCCGCCCTGGCCGCCGTCGCCGCGCCGCAGGCGGACTTCGTGCTGCTCGTCAAGCCGCAGTTCGAGGTGGGCAAGGATCTCGTCGGGGCGGGCGGCGTCGTCCGCGATCCCGAGCTGCGGCGGCAGTCCGTGCGTGACGCCGCCGCCAAGGCGCGGGAGCTGGGGCTGACCGTGCGCGGGGTGACCGCCAGCCCGCTGCCCGGGCCGTCGGGAAATGTGGAATATCTGCTCTGGCTGGGCAAGGGAGAGGGCGAGCCGCCGGTCGCCGGCCTGGAAGCCGAGATTCAGCGTGCCGTCGCGGAAGGGCCGCAATGAAACGGACCGTGCTGGTCGCCGTGCACACCGGGCGGGGCGTCGCCGTCGAGAGCGCCCGCCTGGTCATCAACCGGCTGGTCGACGCCGGGATCACCGTCAGGGTGCTCGAGACCGAGGCCGGCGAGATCGGCTGCGCCGGGGTGGAGGCCGTGCCGAGTGACCCTGGCGCGGTCAAGGACGCCGAGGTCATGATGGTGCTCGGCGGCGACGGCTCGCTGCTGCGCGCCGCCGAGCTGGCCAGGCCCGCCGGCACACCGCTGATGGGGGTCAATCTCGGGCATGTCGGGTTCCTGGCCGAGGCGGAGGTCGACGACCTGGCGGCGGCGGTCGACAGCGTCGTGGCGGGCCGCTATGACGTCGAGGAGCGCATGACGATCGACGTGATCGCCCGGCTGAACGGCCGCGTGCTCGCCGACACGTGGGCGCTCAACGAGGCCACCGTCGAGAAGCAGGAACGCATGCTCGAGGTGGTCACCGAGATCGACGGCCGGCCCCTGTCGCGCTGGGGCTGCGACGGCGTGATCTGCGCCACACCGACGGGCTCGACCGCCTATGCCTTCTCGGCGGGCGGACCCGTGGTGTGGCCGGAGGTCGAGGCGCTGCTCATGCTGCCCATCAGCGCCCATGCGTTGTTCGCCAGGCCGCTGGTGGTCTCGCCGCGCTCCACGCTGGCCGTGGAGATCCTGCCGGCCACGCCGGGCGGTGTCCTGTGGTGCGACGGGCGGCGCCGCTTCGAGCTGCCGTCCGGTTCGCGGGTGGAGGTGCGCAGAGGCGCCGAGCCCGTACGCCTGGCGCGGCTGCACGGCGTGGAGAGCACCGGCGCGCCCTTCACCGACAGGTTGGTCGCAAAGTTCGAGCTTCCTGTTCAGGGCTGGCGCGGAAGGGTGCGACCCTGAGTGAATGGAAGGCGGAGCGCGTAGGATCACGTGGGCACACGTGTTCGGAGACGATCCGTGCGACCATCGGTGAGACGATCCGTGTGACCGACGGACCACGGCAGTGACGGGAGTGGGCAGTGCGACCAAGGGTCGAGGAGGTCCGCATCCAGGGGCTCGGCGTCATCGACGAGGCCGTGCTCGAGCTTTCGCCGGGATTCAACGTGGTCACCGGCGAGACGGGCGCGGGCAAGACGATGGTCGTCACCGGGCTCGGGCTGCTGTTCGGCGGCCGGGCCGACCCCTCGCGCATCCGCCCGGGGGCCGATCGGGCGAGCGTGGAGGGCACGCTGGTCATCGAGTCGGGCGGGCGGGTCGCCCAGCAGGTCGAGGACATCGGTGGCGAGGTCGAGGACGGCACACTGATCATCTCGCGCCAGGTGTCGGCCGAGGGGCGGTCCCGGGCCTGGCTCGGCGGCCGCACGGTGCCCGTCGGCACCCTGACCTACCTGGCCGACGACCTGGTGGCGGTGCACGGGCAGATGGACCAGCAGCGGCTGCTCCAGCCCGCCAGGCAGCGCGCCGCGCTCGACCGCTACGCCGGCGACGAGCTCGTCAAGCCGCTGCGTGCCTACACGCAGGCGTACAAGCGGCACAAGCAGGTCGCCGCGCTGCTGGAGGAGCTGACCACCAGGGCCAGGGAGCGGGCGCAGGAAGCCGACAGGCTGCGCTTCGGCCTGGAGGAGATCGAGAAGGTCGACCCCAAGCCGGGCGAGGACGTCGACCTGCGCTCGGAGGAGGAGCGGCTCTCGCACGCCGACGCCCTGCGCAGCGCCGCGACCACGGCGCACACCGCGCTGCTCGGCGACCCCATGGAGGCGGCCGGCAGCCCTCATGACGTGATCTCGCTGCTCGGTGAGGCGCGCGCGGCCGTGGAGGCGGTGCGTGACTTCGACACCCAGCTCGCCGGGGTGGCCGACCGGCTGGCCGAGGCCGGATACCTGATCTCCGACGTGGCCACCGACCTGGCGGCGTACGCAGAGTCGATCGAAGCGGATCCGGCGCGGCTGGCGGCCGTGCAGGAACGCCGGTCCGTGTTGTCCGGACTTATCAGGAAATATGCCGAGGACAGCGCTGGGGTCCTGGCATGGGCGCAGCAGGCCGCGGCGCGCCTGGGCGAGCTCGAAGGCGACGACGAGCGCATCGACGAGCTGACCCGCGAGCATGACGAGCTGACCGACAAGCTCACCGACCTGGCCGCCGAGCTGACCAGGGTGCGCGAGGCCGCCGCCGAGCAGTTCGGCCAGGCGGTCACCGAGGAGCTGACGGCGCTGGCCATGCCGCACGCCAGAGTCGTCGTGCAGCTCACCCAGAGCGCGGAGTTCGGCCCCGAGGGGGTCGACGAGGTGGAGCTGCGGATGGCCGCTCACCCCGCCGCGCCACCGCTGCCGCTCAACAAGGGCGCCTCCGGCGGTGAGCTGAGCCGGGTGATGCTCGCGATCGAAGTGGTGTTCGCCGGCGCGGATCCGGTGCCGACGTTCGTGTTCGACGAGGTCGACGCGGGTGTCGGCGGCAAGGCGGCGGTGGAGATCGGGCGCCGGCTCGCCCGGCTGGCCCGCACCGCGCAGGTGATCGTCGTCACCCACCTGCCGCAGGTGGCCGCGTTCGCCGACCAGCATCTCGTCGTCGAGAAGGCGAGCGACGGCAGCGTCGTGCGCAGCGGTGTCACCGCGCTCGACCACGAGGGCCGGGTGCGTGAGCTGTCCCGCATGCTGGCCGGCCTGGAGGACTCCGAGCTCGGCCGCGCGCACGCCGAGGAACTGCTGGGGCTCGCCGCATCCGACCGGTGACCCAGGGTGACATAGCGGACACGCCGCGTAATGCGTGGCCCCTGCGCTGTTTCGCTCTGGCAGGATGGTCGTGATGAAGGTTCCGGGGAGCAAGATGCCGGGCCTCCGCGGCAGGAAGGTCGGTGACCTTCCCGGCATAACGGCAGTGGCGAGAATCGACCGGCGTACCAAGAGGCTCACCAAGCGCCTCCAGCCCGGGGAAATTGCGATTATCGACCATGTTGACGTGGACCGGGTCAGCGCGGAGGCACTTGTCGCATGCGGGGCTGCGGCCGTGATCAACGTCGCGTCCGGCATCAGCGGCCGCTATCCCAATCTAGGGCCCCAGATCCTGCTCGACGCGGGCGTGCCGTTCATCGACAACGCCAACACGGAGCTGTTCGAGCGGGTCAAGGACGGCGACGTCGTCAGGATCTGCGACGGGGTCGTCTACCTCGACGAGGACGTGGTCGGCAAGGGCGAGCAGCAGACCCCCGAGGCGGTCGAGGCCGCCATGGCCGAAGCGCGGGCCGGGCTGGCCGTGCAGATCGAGGCGTTCGCCGTCAACACGATGGAGTACGTCCGCGGCGAGGGCAAGCTGCTCATCGACGGGGTCGGCGTACCCGAGATCCGGACGAACATGGAGGGCAGGCACGTCCTCATCGTGGTCCGCGGCTACCACTACAAAGAGGACATCGCCACCCTCCGCCCGTACATCCGCGAATACCGGCCCATCCTCGTCGGCGTCGACGGCGGGGCCGACGCGCTGATGGAGGCCGGCTACCTGCCCGACGTGATCGTGGGCGACTTCGACTCCGTCTCCACCAAGGCCCTGACCTGCGGCGCGGAGCTCGTCGTGCACGCCTACCGCGACGGCCGGGCCCCAGGCCTGGAGCGGGTGCACCAGCTCGGCCGCGAAGCGGTGATCTTCCCCGCCACCGGCACCAGTGAGGACATCGCGATGATCCTGGCCGACGACAAGGGCGCCGAGCTGATCGTCGCCGTCGGCACCCACGGAACGCTGGAGGAGTTCCTCGACAAGGGGCGCTCCGGCATGGCCAGCACCTTCCTCACCCGGTTGATCATCGGCAGCAAGCTCATCGACGCCAAGGGCGTGAGCAGGCTCTACCGGAGCCGCATCTCCACCCCGCAGCTGCTGCTCCTCGTGATCACCGCGTTGATCACGATCGTCGTCGCACTCGTCTCCGCGCCGATCGGCCGCACCTGGCTGAACGGCCTGCAAGACGCCTGGAACGCGTTCATCTTCTGGCTGGTCGGACTCTTCTCGTGATCGATTTCCGCTATCACCTCGTCTCCATCGTCGCGATCTTCCTTGCGCTGGCGGTGGGCATCGTCCTGGGCACCACGCTGCTCCAGGACCCCGCGATCGACCTGGCCAAGAGGACCAGCGACGAGCTGACCAACACCAACAACGGGCTGCGGGCCGACCTCGACGTCCTGCGCGGCCGGGAGGCCGGCAACGACGCCTTCATCACCGCGCAGACGCCGGAGATGGTGGCCAGCGCCCTGGTCGGCCAGCGGGTGCTGCTCATCGAGTCGCCCGGCTCGAGCACCGCCATGCGTGAGGCCGCCCAGCAGGCGATCGGCCAGGCGGGAGCGGAGATCTCCGGGCGTCTCACGCTGACCGAGAAGTTCCTCGACCCGGCCGGCAAGGGCGTGCTCGACGGCCTGGTCAATCAGCTCAAACCGGCGAACATGGTCTTCCCGGCCACCGCCACCAGCTGGGACCGGGCCGCCTCGCTGCTCGCCGCGTCCCTCATGACCAACGATCCCGCCCAGGCCAACACGCCGAACGCCGCCACCGGCGAGGTCCTCGGCGCCTTCGAGACCGGCGGACTGGTCAGCACTGACGGCGACCCCGCCAAGCGGGCCACGCTCGCCGTGATGTTGGCGCCGGAGAAGCCGTACGAGGGTGAGACCGCCGAGGTGCTGGCCGACGCGCTGGTCTCGGTGGCCGAGGGGTTCGACGCGGCGAGCAAGGGCACGGTGCTGGCCGGCGCCGTCCCGCCCGCCGGCACCGCCACGGGCGACGCGATCAGCGCCGCACGCGACGACAGCGAGGTCTCCAGGCGCGTCTCCACCGTCGACACCGCCGATATGCCCGCGGGCCGTGTGGTGATCGTCTATGCTCTCCGGGAGCAACTGACCGGGCGCGCCGGCCAATACGGCATCGGCAAGGGGGCCTCGGGGATGCTGCCCCCGGTGACGTCCGCCAGCCCGACACCCACCACCCAGTCAGGGAGCTGACATGCCTGCCAGCCGATCCCGAGGCCTGCTCTACGCCCTCGCCGGCGCCGCGATCGGCGCCGCGGCCGCCCGCGTCGCCTACAGGGCGTTCACCGGCAACCGGCCGGCCGACCTGTCGGGCCGCTGGACGCGTAAGAACCACCGCGGCGAGCCCATCACCCTGCTCGAGGGCCCCTCGTTCGTGGCCGGCGCCGGCGCGGCGGCCGCGCTCACGCCCGGCCTTCCCGGCCGGCTGCGCCTGGCGGCCCTGGTCGCGGGCGTCGGCAGCGGCACGCTCGGCGCGTACGACGACCTCTACGGCACGACGTCGTCCAAGGGCTTCAAGGGACACCTCACCGCGCTCGCCCGCGGCGAGGTCACCAGCGGCGCCGTCAAAATCCTCGGCATCGGCGCCACCGGGCTGGGCGCGGCCGCCCTCGTCTCCGACGGGCCCGCCGACACGCTGGTCAACGGCGCCGCCATCGCCGGCGCGGCGAACCTCGCCAACCTCTTCGACCTGCGGCCCGGCCGCGCCATCAAGGTCGGTCTGCTGACCGGCGGACCGCTGCTCGCCGCCTCGCTCTTCCGCGACACCCCAGCCGCCGCGGCCCTGGCTGCCGTGCCGCTGGGGGCCGCCGCGGCGCTGCTGCCCGAGGACCTGGGCGAGCGCGCCATGCTCGGCGACGCGGGCGCCAACGCCCTCGGCGCGCTGCTCGGGCTCGCCGCGGTCACCAAGCTGAGCAGACGGGGCCGGTACGCGCTGCTGGGCACCGTCGCGGCGCTGACGGCCGCCTCCGAGAAGGTCAGCTTCACCAAGGTCATCGCCGGAAACTCGGTGCTCAACCGCATCGACATGCTCGGCCGCCGGCCCGTCGACCCCGTGTGACGCGATTGTCGGTGCGACCTGCCAGGATGATGTCCGCGTGATCGGGTGGTCGACGCGGACCGAGGAGGCCGGGTGGGTGTCGTGACGGCTCGGGGGGTCGCCGGTGGGGCGGTGCTCATCGGGGCGATCACCGTGCTGGCGCGCATCACCGGCTTCGCCAAGCAATACGCGTTCGCGCAGACCGTCGGCACCAACTGCCTGGCCACGGCTTACATGACGGCCAACCAGATCCCCAACATCGTGTTCGAGGTGGTCGTCGGCGGGGCGCTGGCGGGGATGGTGGTCCCGGTGCTCGCCGGAGCGGCGGCCAGGCGGGCACCGGGCGGCCCTGCGGAGGCCGGTCAGGGCGAGCTCTCCGGCGCGTCCGCGGATGCGGATGGTCAGGCCGCCGCGCGGGTGAGCTGGATCAGCTCGGCATTGCTCACCTGGGTGATCGTGGTGCTCGTCCCGCTCGGCGTGCTCACCGCGCTGTTCGCCGGGCCGATCATCGGGTTGTTCTTCGGCTCGGCGATCGACGGGTGCGCCGACGCCGGCGCGGTGACCGCGGCCGCCGCGCGCATGCTGGTCGTCTTCGCCCCCCAGATCCCCCTGTACGGGATCGCCGTGGTGCTCTACGGCGTGCTGCAGTCGCACAAACAGTTCGCCGGGCCCGCGGTCGCGCCCCTGGTGTCCAGCATCGTGGTCATCGTGGCCTACCTGCTGTTCGTGCCCCTCAGCGGCGGCAGCAGCGACCCCGCCGCGCTGCCCGGACCGGCCGAGCTCGCGTTGTCGGCGGGCACCAGCCTGGGGGTGCTGTCCCTGGTGCTGACCGTGCTCGGGCCCACCGCCCGGCTGGGACTGCGGTGGCGGCCGGTCCTGCGGTTTCCCGACGGAGTGGCGGTGCAGGTGCGCAGGCTGGCCCTGGCGGGCATCGCCGCGCTGCTCGCGCAGCAGGCCGCCATGATCGTGGTGCTGGTGCTGTCCAACAACGCCATCGGAAACGGCGCCATCGCCGTCTACAACTACGCGTGGGCGATCTACCTGGTGCCGTACGCGGTCCTGGCCGTCCCCATCGCCACCAGCGCGTTTCCCCGGTTGTCCGCACAGGCCGGGGACCCGGCGGGGTTCTCGGCGCTCGCGGCGCGGACCACGCGGGCCGTGGTGCTGGTGTCCGGGCTGGCCGCCGGGGTGCTGGCCGCCGCGTCGGGGCCGGGGGCGGTGGTGTTCCTGGGCGTCAAGAGCGACGTGCCCGCCCCCGAGCTGGCGCGGGCCATCGCGCTGTTCGCGCCCGGGCTCATCGGCTACGGGCTCATCGCGCATCTGAGCAGGGTGCTCTACGCAGCCGGGCGTGGCCGGGCGGCCGCCACCGGGACCGTCGCGGGCTGGATGGTCGTGATGGTCGCACAGGTCCTCTTCGCGGTGGCCCTGCCCGAGGGCTGGCAGATCGGCGGGATGGCGCTGGGGATGAGCGTGGGCATGAGCGTGGGCGGGGCACTGCTGCTCGGCTCCGTCGTGCGAGCCCGTGGGGGCGGGGCCGCGGCCGGGCTGCCGAGGGCGTTGGCCGCGGCGGTCGGCGGAGGGGCGCTGGGATATCTGGCGGGTGACGCCGTGGTGAGCCGGCTCGGGGCGCAGGGTGTGTGGCCCAACGTGGGCGCCGCCGCGCTGGCCGCGGCCGTGGCGCTGGTGGTGGGCGGCACGGTGGTGGCCGTGGTGGACCGGGCCGACGCGGGTGCGGTGGCCGGGTTGCTCAGGCGGAGCGGAAGGGGCTGAGCCGTGCGGGTGGCATTCGTGCTGGGCACCACGTCAGGCGGCACCGGACGGCACGTCCGGATGCTGACCGAAGGGCTCGTGCGGCGCGGGCACCAGGTGCTCGTCGTGGGGCCGCGCGGCGTCGAGGAGCAGTTCTCGTTCGCCGGGGCCGGGGCCCGCTTCGTGGACGTGGCCGTGTCGGACCGGCCCCATCCCGGCAACGACCTGCGTGCGGTGCTCGCGATCAGGCGGCTGACCCGGGACGCCGACGTCGTGCACGCGCACGGGCTGAGGGCGGGGGCGCTGGCGGCGCTCGGGGCGGGCCGTCGCCGGGGGAGGCTGGTCGTCACCCTGCACAACGCGCTCACGGCGGGAGGATTCGTCGGCGTCGTGTACGGGCTGCTGGAGCGCATCGTCGCGCGCAGGGCCGATCGGGTGCTGGTCGTGTCGCCGGATCTCGGGGAGCGCATGACCCGGCTCGGAGCCCGGGACGTCCGTGCCGCCGTGGTCCCCGCGCCTGCGCTGCGGCTGGCCAAGCGCACGCCTGAGGAGGTCAGGGACGAGTTGGGAGCCGGGAAACGGCCCGTCCTGCTCACGATCGCCCGGCTCGCCCAGCAGAAGGGACTCGAAACCCTCCTCGACGTCGCCGCCGGGCCCTGGGGGGAGCGGCCCGGCGCGCCGGAGGGCCCGGCCGTGGCGCCGCTGTTCCTCGTGGCCGGCGAAGGGCCGCTGCGGGCCGAGCTGGAGGACAGGATCCGGCGTGAGGCGCTGCCGGTGCGGCTGCTGGGAAACCGGGACGACATCCCCGATCTGCTCGGCGCGGCCACCGCCGTGGTCACCGCCGCCCGCTGGGAGGGGCAGCCGCTCAGCATCAGGGAGGCGCTCATGGCCGGGAAGCCGGTGATCGCCACTGCCGTGGGAGGGATTCCGGAGATGGTGGGGGACGCCGGGATCCTCGTTCCGTATGGGGACGTCCAAGGGTTGCGCGGTGCCGTACGGACGCTGCTGGAGGAGCCCCGAGCTGCGGAAACGCTCGCGGCGGCGGCCACGCGGCGGGGGCGCGAGATGCCCGGCGGCGACGACGCCGTGGAGAGCGTGCTGGCCGTGTACGGCCCTCAAGATCCCCCGGGATGATTAGGTGGGGATAAAGCGTTCTCGTATACTGCCTGGGTTAGGGAGGGGAGTATTCCTTCGCGACAGCCTCGTCATCACGGTGCAGCCCCGCTCCACGGGGCCCCCGGGGCTGCCGGTCCGCGCGTATCGCGGGCGGGAGAGACCTCCGGCACTGAGTCCTGCATTGCCGGAGGGTTTTGAGACGTGATCGTACCCACATGGGCCTGGATCGCCGTGATCGGCGGTCTTCTTGTTGTCCTCGCCATTGATTTGTGGATCGTCGACCGCGGAGAAGCACGTGAGTTCTCCATGCGGCAGGCCGGTTACTGGGTGACGTTCTACGTCGTCCTCGCCGCGGCGTTCGGAGTGGTCATGTGGACCACGTTCGGGGCCGACAAGGCAGGTGAGTTCTTCGCCGGCTACATCACCGAATACAGCCTGAGCGTCGACAATCTTTTCGTCTTCTTCATCATCATGAGCAGGTTCGCCGTGCCGCGGGCCTACCAGCACAAGGTCCTGCTCGTCGGCATCCTGCTCGCGCTGGTCATGCGCGGCATCTTCATCGCGCTCGGCGCCGCGGCGCTCGAGCGGTTCAGCTGGCTGTTCTACGTGTTCGGCGCCTTCCTCGTCTACACCGCGATCAACATCGTCCGCCAGCACCTCAAGGGCGACGAAGAGGAGTTCAACGAGAACGTGCTGCTGCGGTGGGTGCGCAAGGCCTTCCCCACCACCGAGGGGTACGTCGGCTCCAAGGTCACCGTCAAGATCGACGGCAAGCGCCTCGTCACGCCCATGCTCATCGTCATGGTGGCCATCGGCACCACGGACCTGCTGTTCGCGCTCGACTCGATTCCCGCCATCTTCGGGCTCACCAAGGACCCCTTCATCGTCTTCACGGCCAACGCGTTCGCCCTGATGGGACTGCGTCAGCTCTACTTCCTCCTGGGCGGCCTGCTGCAGCGGCTCGTCTACATCAGCTATGGTTTGGCGTTCATTCTCGGTTTCATCGGGGTTAAGCTGGTTCTGGAGGCCTTGCACGCCAGCCATGTCTCCTGGGCGCCCCAAATTCCCATCTGGGTCTCGCTCTCCATCATCGGCGCCACCATGGTCATCACCACCGTGGCCAGTTTGGTGAAGGCCCGCATCGACACACGCAAGGGCGAGGAACCACACCCGGAGCAGGTCTAGCGAAATGGGCTTCGAGGCGCTTTGCTTGTGTAGTTGGGCCGTGTCACAGTCGCTGGTTCTGTAACATCACGGCAAAGCGCCCAGTCCAGTCACCACCAAAGGTTGTACGTGTCCGACGATTCTGCTAAGCCCAGCCGCACGAGCTCTGTCAGGCTCGCGCGCGGCGTGTCCCCCTGGCTCCTTCCGACGGCGGCCGCGGCGGCCGCCACCGCGCTGCTGACGCGCAAGGACCGTCGATGGGCGCTGGCGGCGCTGCCGCTGAGCGCGCTCACCGGGGGCATGCTCTGGTTCTTCCGCGACCCAGACCGGACTCCGGGAGACGGCCGCGTCCTGTCGCCCGCCGACGGCGTGGTGCAGAGCATCGACCCGTGGCCCGACGGCCGCACCAGGGTCGCGATCTTCATGAGCCCGCTGAACGTCCACGTCAATCGGGCCCCTCTTGCGGGAAATGTCACCTCCGTGCAGCATGTGGCAGGTGGGTTCCTGCCGGCGTTCAACAAGGACAGCGACCAGAACGAACGCGTGGTGTGGCATTTCGAGACCACGCTGGGCGACATCGAGATGGTGCAGATCGCGGGCGCGGTGGCGCGCAGGATCGTGCCGTACCTGAGCGCGGGCGCGAAAGTCGTGCAGGGCGAGCGGATCGGGCTCATCCGGTTCGGCTCGCGGGTCGACATCTACCTTCCCGAAGGGATCTCTCCCGCGGTGTCCGTGGGGGAGAAGACGGTTGCGGGGGTGACCAGAATTGACCGCGGCTGACGCCGGCAGTTGGCAGGCGGAAGAGGAAGAGCCTCGAGGTCCCGTCGGCAAGGCGTTCCGCCTCTCCGCTGCCGACTCCCTCTCGCTGGGCAACGCGGTCTGCGGGTTCCTCGCGGTGTGCGTCCTGGCGTACTCCGCGATCCAGCAGCTCCAGGTCGAGGGCGGTCGTTTCACCCCCAACCCCAGCTACTTCGCCACCGCCATCGTGCTGCTGCTCATCGGGGCGACGTGCGACCTGTTCGACGGCCTCGTGGCTCGGCGCTTCCGCGCCTCGGCGATGGGGGCCGAGCTCGACAACCTCGCCGACGTCATCAGCTTCGGGTTCGCGCCCGCGTTCATGATCGTGATCTGGGGCGGGTTCACCGATCAGGTGCCGTTCGCCGCGGTGCTGGTGGCGGCGGCGTCCGTGCTGGTCGCCGGGGTCGTCAGGCTGGCCAGGTTCGCCTGCGTCAAGACCAAGAGCGGCGACTTCATGGGGCTGCCCATCCCGATGGGCGCCATGACGGTGATCTCCATTGTGCTGCTGTTCCAGCCGAGCATCTGGGCATTGATCGCCGTGCTCGGCGTGGCGTGGCTGATGGTGAGCCGGATCGAGTACCCGAAGCCGAAGGGACAGCTCGCGGCGGTCGTTCTCGGGTGGATCATGGTGAACGTGGCGTTCCTCACGTTCTGGGTGGCCTGGCCGGAAGGCGGCGACCTGCCGATCAAGATCGGCGCCTCCATGCAGATCGCGCTCGTGGCGGCCATCCCGTTGCGGGTGTTGTTCTACAAGCGTGAGCAGCGCCGGGAAGCCGAGCGCATCAAGTACTGACGAGATTTTTCGTCATACTTCGGCTTTGATGGAGCCATGCCGGCCACGCCGCGCGAGCACACGCGCACCTACTATCTGGGCAAACTCGCCACGGAGCTGGAGCAGCGCGGGCTGACGGCGACACTACGGCCGTACCCGCCCGCGTTGCGCGTCAGCGATCCCGACACCGTCATGCTCGTCGAGACGGTGGACTGCGTGCCGATGCCGGACGGGTGGTTCTACCGGTGGTCGTGGGGCGAGCTCGTCGGGCTCGCCGACGATCCCGCCCTCGCGGCCGACCACATCGTCCGTGTCCTGGCCGCCCGTCAGTGACCCTTGGTCACCACGGGGCTGTCTGAGGCCGTGTGGTGTACGGAACGGGCCCGCGACACGCGCACGTTCTGTGAAGGGCGCGTGAGCATGCGGCCGACGGGTGCGGGTCGCCTACCAGCCGCGGGCCTTCCACTCCGGGAGGGACGGGCGTTCGGCGCCGAGCGTCGTGTCCTTGCCATGGCCCGGGTAGACCCAGGTCTCGTCCGGGAGGCGGTTGAAGACACGCTCCACCACGTCGTTGTAGAGCTGGTTGAAGCGCTCCGGGTCCTTCCAGGTGTTGCCGACGCCGCCCGGGAACAGCGAGTCGCCCGTGAACAGGTGCGTGCCCGCCTCCTCGCCCCCGTCGTACAGGAGCGCGATCGAGCCCGGCGTGTGGCCGCGCAGGTGGATGACCTCCAGAGTGACGTCGCCGACGGCGATCGTGTCGCCGTGCTCCACCGTGCGGTTCACCGGCAGCGGCAGGGCGGGCGCGTCCAGCGGGTGGGCGATCAGCTGGGCTCCCGTGACCTTGGTCACCTGCTCCAGCGCCTGCCAGTGGTCGCCGTGCTGGTGCGTCGTGACGATCGCGCCGATCGGCTCGTCGGCGATCAGGGCGAGCAGGCGATCGGAGTCGGCCGCCGCGTCGATGAGCAGGCCCTCGCCGGTCTGTTTGGAGCGCAGCAGATAGGCGTTGTTGTCGTACGGGCCGACGGCGAGCTTGCAGATCGTCAGCGCGGGCAGCTCACGCACGTCGGCGGGACCGCCGACCTGGACGTCACCTGTGTACGTCATCAGTAGTCCTTCGGGGGCGTCGCGGGCAGATCAGCGGGGGCCGGCATCGTCAGCCACGGCGGCGGCTCTGGAAGGCCTGTCCCCCGGGGCCTGGCATGAGCGACTGCCCCGCAGGCACCAGCGTAACGCCCCGGCCGTCAGACCTGCCGGTCAGCCAAGCAAGCATGTCGCGAGGAGTGCCCTGGACGACGGGGCCGCTGCCGAGGTCGCGCCATCGGGTGACGGCGCCGGCCGCCTGCGCAAAAGCCGGGTCGAGGCCGGTCGAGCGCTCAACGGCTGCGTCGGAGCCGGGCGAATGTTCAACGGCCGGGTCGATGAGGCGGATCTCGCTCACCGTGCTCTTCGTGCATGGCCAGGTGGCCAGGCAGTCGCGGAGCTCGCGGTTGACGAACGGCTCGGGCCAGTCGGCGGGACCGTACCCCGCGTCGAGGTCCACGTGGTGGAAGCCGACCTCGCGCAGCCGGCGTACGAGGAGATACCAGGCGGGGTGGGGCGGCGGGCGCATGCCCTCCACCTGGGCGGACCACGCCTGCTCGGGGAGGTCGCGGACGGCGGCGGCCAGACGGGCGGCCCCGTCCTGGACGTCGGCCACGAGCTGGGCGGCGGGCCGGGTGGCGGCGGCCTCGATCCGGGCGGCCCTGGCCGCGTAAGAGGCGTACTGCGGGGTTCGCACGCCGGTCTTCGCCCAGGTCAGGAGATTGAGGTGGGAGTCGGCGTTCTGGGCGAGGTGGGCGAGCACATGGCCCCTGGTCCATCCCGGCAGGAGGGAAGGGGCGGTGAGGTCCGCGTCGGAGAGCGACGCGGCCGTGGCCAGCAGGCGGTCGGTGGCGGCGGCCAGCTCCGCCTGCAGCGCGGGCAGGACGGTCATATCTTGATATTTCAACATTTTGTGGCCTCTCGCCTGCGCAGGGCATAAAGCCGCAGGTCAGATCGTTAGATTCGGAAGGCCTCCTGCCGAGGTGGCCAATGGCCGTAACCTGTGAGGGACGGATTTTCGGGGGCCGGGACGTGGCCACCGAAATTGTCGGAGCTCCCGTCTACCATCCCCCGTGGACCTATCCGCCTTTCGACTTCCGGGATCGCCGTGGCAGACCGCCTGATCGTGCGTGGTGCACGAGAACACAACCTCAAGGACGTCTCGCTGGACCTGCCGCGAGACTCGCTGATCGTCTTCACCGGCCTATCCGGCTCGGGCAAGTCGAGCCTGGCCTTCGACACGATCTTCGCTGAGGGTCAGCGGCGCTACGTCGAGTCGCTGTCTGCGTACGCTCGCCAGTTCCTCGGCCAGATGGACAAGCCCGACGTCGACTTCATCGAGGGCCTGTCGCCGGCGGTGTCGATCGACCAGAAGGCCACCAGCAAAAACCCCCGCTCGACCGTCGGCACGATCACCGAGGTCTACGACTATCTGAGGCTGCTGTGGGCCAGGATCGGCAAGCCGCACTGCCCGGTGTGCGCGCGCCCGATCGCCAGGCAGACGCCGGAGCAGATCGTCGACCGGGTGATGGACCTGGAAGAGGGCACCAGGTTCCAGGTGCTCGCCCCGGTCGTCCGCGGCCGCAAGGGCGAATACGCGGAGTTGTTCCGCGAGTTGCAGACCAAGGGCTTCGCCAGGGCCAGGGTGGACGGCACCGTCGTGCGGCTGGAGGAGCCGCCGACGCTGAAGAAGTACGAGAAGCACGACATCGAGGTCATCGTCGACCGCCTGTCGGTCAAGGAGTCGGCGCGGCGCCGGCTCAACGACTCGGTGGAGACGGCGCTGCTGCTGTCCGGCGGCACGATCACGCTCGAGTTCGTCGACCTGCCCGATGACGACCCCGGCCGCGAGCGGTTCTACTCCGAGCACCTCTACTGTCCCTACGATGACCTGTCGTTCGAGGAGCTGGAGCCCCGCTCGTTCTCGTTCAACTCGCCCTTCGGCGCCTGCCCCGAGTGCACGGGCCTGGGCACGAAGATGGAGGTGGACCCCGACCTGGTGGTTCCCGACCCGGAGCGCACGCTCCGCGAGGGCGCGTTGCACCCCTGGTCGGGCGGCCACACCAGTGAATACTTCGTCAGGCTGATCGAGGCGCTGGGCAACACCGTCGGGTTCACGCTCGACACCCCGTGGGAGCGGTTGCCGAAGAAGGCGCAGAAGTCGCTGCTCTTCGGCCACGACGAGCAGGTGCACGTCCGCTACAGCAACCGTTACGGCAGGCAGCGCTCCTACTACACCACCTACGACGGCGTCATCCCGTGGGTGCAGCGCAGGCACGCCGAGGCGGAGAGCGACTCGAGCCGCGAGCGGTTCGAGGGCTACATGCGCGAGATCCCCTGCCCGGCCTGCAAGGGCGCCAGGCTCAAGCCGGTGACCCTGGCGGTGACGGTCGCCGACAAGTCGATCGCCGAGGTCGCGGCCATGTCGATCGGCGAGTGCGCGAAATTCCTGGCCGCGCTCAAGCTGTCCGACCGCGACATGCACATCGCCGAGCGGGTCGTCAAGGAGATCAACGCCCGGCTGGGCTTCCTCCTCGACGTCGGCCTCGACTACCTGACCATGGACCGGGCGGCGGCCACCCTCGCCGGCGGCGAGGCACAGCGCATCAGGCTGGCCACGCAGATCGGCTCCGGCCTGGTCGGCGTCCTCTACGTGCTGGACGAGCCCTCCATCGGCCTGCACCAGCGCGACAACATGCGCCTGCTCGACACGCTGATCAGGCTGCGTGACATGGGCAACACGCTGATCGTGGTCGAGCACGACGAGGACACGATCGCGGCCGCCGACTGGGTGGTCGACATCGGTCCCGGCGCCGGCGAGCACGGCGGCCAGGTCGTGGTGTCCGGCACCGTGCAGGAGCTCCTCGCCAGCGAGTCGTCCCTGACCGGGCAATACCTGTCCGGGCGCAGGAGCATCCCGATCCCCGCCATCCGCCGCCCGCGCAACAAGAAGCGGCAGATCACGGTCAAGGGGGCCCGCGAGCACAACCTCCAGGGCGTGGACATCGAGTTCCCGCTGGGGCTGTTCACGGCCGTGACCGGTGTGTCGGGGTCGGGCAAGTCGACGCTGGTCAACGACATCCTCTACAACGCGCTGGCCAAGGAGCTCAACGGGGCGCGCACGGTGCCGGGGCGGCACTCACGGATCAACGGCATGGACCTCGTGGACAAGGTGGTCCACGTCGACCAGTCGCCGATCGGCCGCACGCCGCGCTCCAACCCGGCCACCTACACCGGCGTCTTCGACCACGTCCGCAAGCTCTTCGCGGCCACGACCGAGGCGAAGGTGCGCGGCTACCAGCCCGGGCGCTTCAGCTTCAACGTCAAGGGCGGGCGCTGCGAGGCGTGCGCGGGCGACGGCACCATCAAGATCGAGATGAACTTCCTGCCGGACGTCTACGTCCCCTGCGAGGTCTGCCACGGCGCCCGCTACAACCGGGAGACGCTGGAGGTCCACTACAAGGGCAAGACGATCTCCGAGGTGCTCGACATGCCGATCGAGGAGGCCTTGGGCTTCTTCGACGCGATCCCCGCGATCAAGCGTCACCTGCAGACGCTCAACGACGTGGGGCTCGGCTACGTGCGGCTCGGGCAGCCGGCCACCACGCTGTCCGGCGGCGAGGCGCAGCGCGTCAAGCTGGCCTCCGAGCTGCAGCGGCGGCAGACCGGGCGGACCATCTACGTGCTGGACGAGCCGACCACCGGTCTGCATTTCGAGGACATCCGCAGGCTGCTTGGCGTGCTCGGGCGGCTGGTCGACGGCGGCAACACGGTGATCGTCATCGAGCACAACCTCGACGTGATCAAGACCGCCGACTGGGTCATCGACATGGGCCCCGAAGGCGGCTCGCGTGGCGGGACCCTCGTCGCCAGCGGCACGCCCGAGGAGGTCGCGCTGGTGGAGGAGAGCCACACCGGACGCTTCCTGCGGAAGATCCTTTCCGTCTGAGGCCGTGCGGCCCGGGGGTGTGGATCACGCGGCCTGACGGACGCGGCGGCGGCGCTTGGCGGCGTCGCCGCGCTCCAGCCACCACTCGGCGAACAGCAGCGGCAGCACCCAGCCGAGCCAGGCGCTCAGCCCCGCGATCGTGCTCACCATCATGTCCTCGTCGCCGTGGAAGGTCGTCTCCAACTGCGGCCACAGCGTGATGACGAACACCACGCTCCATAGGCGGTTCGTGATGATGGACATGGTCAGGGCGAAGCTGCGGATCATCCACCGGCGGTGGTCGGCGAACCGGCGCTGCCTGGCCATGCGCCAGCCCGCCAGCGTGCAGCCCAGCCAGAGCAGGGCGAGCACGACACTGCTGGCGGCCGAGACCGGGCCGAACGGGTTCGCCACGGCGACGACCAACGCCAGCAGGCCGCCGGGGAGGCAGCCGGCGAAGACGTACACGCGGCCGGTGATCCGGTGCGCACGCGGGTAGCGGGCGCGGAACCACGGCCAGATCTGCAGGCAGCAGGTGATCATCGCGATCGAGCCGAAGACGACGTGCAGCGACAGGACCGCGAAGTGCGCTGGGAAGAAGTCCGGTGCGGGGACGCGCGACCGGCTCGGGTCCAGGGACAGGTACGGGGGCAGCGAGAAGGCGACGAACGCGATCGCCACCACCGCCAGCGGCGCCACCCAGGGGCGTTGCCACCATCGGGGGCGGGAGTGCCGCACAGGGGAGGCGGACGGGTGTTCTACCGAAAGCGTCATGGCCGTAAGGGTCGGGGCGGTCGCTGACCGCGCGCCTACCAGCCGCTGACGCTCGGCTTGGGCGTCTGGTCAGGGTCTCGGGCCGCGTGGTGCGCAGCGGGGATCCGGCCGGGTGGATCTTTTCGAGGGAACGGGGCCGGGGTGCCGTCGGGTGGGTGGTGGCGGCCGGGGCCGGCCAGGGGTGCAACGACCCGATCGGAGGACCGGCAGGTCACGGCAATAGAGTTTGTTCTGGGGCAAGGATCTGACCTGCAGGGGGTCAGCGGCTACGCGGAGGGGTCAGCGGGGACATGAGGGTTTCGGAGCGGGGCGCAGCCGTGCCTGGAAACTGCCTCGGGCGGCGCGAGATGCTGGGGGCGGCCGGTGTCGCAGCGTGCGGGCTTGCGCTCGCCGGATGCGACTCGGACACCAAGGCCCAGGAGAGCATCAAGGGCAAGGTCATCGCCAAGGCGGCCGACGTGCCGGTGGGCGGCGGCAAGCTGATCCAGGACCTGAAGGTCGTGGTGACGCAGCCGACGCAGGGCGTCTACAAGGCATACAGCGCGATCTGCCCCCACAAGGGCTGCGAAGTGGGCACCCCCAGGGACAACGTCATCAAGTGCGCCTGCCACGGCAGCGAGTTCGCCGCCGACAGCGGCAACGCGACCAAGGGCCCCGCCACCGCTCCGCTGGTCGCGTTCCCGGTCAAAGTCGAGGGCGACGGCATCGTGGTCGTCTGAACTGGTAATTGTGCGTAGTTACCGGGATTGGTCCTCGGGCACGCTGAACCGGCGCCATGGCGCTGGCCGTACCTGAAGTGAGGACAATCCTGGGAGGAACGCACAATGACGGAAACGACGCGCCGGACAATGATGCTCGGCGCCGGTGGCGCGGGGCTGGCGGCGGTTCTGACGGGGTGCGCGAGCTACGGTTCGCCGACGACGGAAGCGACCGCGGAGCCTCCGGCCGAAGAGCCGGCCGAGGAGGCGTCGTCCGCGGCACCCAAGAAGAAATCGGCATCGAAGGGCAAGGCTCTGGCCGCCACCAGCGACATCCCGGAGGGCGGCGGGAAGGTCTTCAAGGGGCAGAAGATCGTGGTCACGCAGCCGACCGCGGGCGAGTTCAAGGCGTTCACGGCGGTGTGCACCCACGCGGGCTGCACCGTGGACGACGTGTCCGACAACACGATCAACTGCCCCTGCCACGGCAGCAAGTTCAGCATTGAGGACGGCTCCGTCGCCGACGGGCCCGCGGGCGGACCGCTCGCGGAGAAGAAGATCACGGTGGACGGAGACCAGATCAGGCTGGCGTAGGGCGCGTCTCATGAATTTCTCACCTGGTTGCGTTTGGGTGAGCGCATGGGAGAAGACCTTCGTAGCCGCAGGGCGGTGATCGCGGGCGTGGGGGCTGGTGGCCTCGCGCTGGCGATCACCGCTTGCAGCGGCGGTACCGATACCGCGACGACCGCCGGCGGCACCGCGTCGAGCGCGCCTGAGTCCAGCGCCGCACCGCAAGCCGGGGGCGCACTGACCACGACCGCCGACATCCCCGTCGGCGGCGGCACGATCTTCAAGGAGCAGAAGATCGTCATCACGCAGCCCACGTCGGGCGAGTTCAAAGCGTTCAGCGCCGTCTGCACGCACAGTGGCTGCACCGTCGGCAGCGTCGCGGACGGGCAGATCGTATGTCCGTGCCACAACAGCAAGTTCAACATCACCGATGGGGCCGTGACGGCGGGGCCGGCCGACAAGCCGCTGCCCGCGCAGCAGATCAAGGTCGACGGCGACCAGATCACGCTCGCGTAGCGTTCGGTTCGTGAACGGTCTGGAGCACCTCCGTTCGTCCGCCTGGCTCAGACTCGTTCGTCCGACTGGTGTGGGATGGTTCGTTCGGTGATGGGTGCCCGGCCCGGCTGGTCCTGACCTGTGCCGGGCCGTGGCAGGTGAGCCCGTCGTGCCGGATGACGGCGCGGCGGGCGTATGGGTGGGCCTGCGGCGGGATGCGACGAGGGTCACCTTGTCGGTACGGGCTACTAGGCTTTTGGTCGTGGCGAGATCAGCGGGCAGTCCTTTGAGTTTCCGGCCCAAGCCGGGTTCGATCCCCGATTCTCCTGGGGTCTACCGGTTCAGGGACGCACGCGGCCGGGTGATCTACGTAGGCAAGGCCAAGAGCCTGCGGCAGCGGCTCAACTCGTACTTCGCGGATTTCTCCGCGCTGCACCCGCGCACGCAGACGATGCTGACCACGGCCGCCGACGTCGACTGGACCGTCGTCGGCACCGAGGTCGAGGCGCTGCAGCTCGAATACTCCTGGATCAAGGAGTTCGACCCCCGCTTCAACGTCAAATACCGCGACGACAAGTCCTACCCCTACCTCGCGGTCACCCTGGGGGAGGACTTCCCGCGCGTGCAGGTCATGCGTGGGGCCAAGCGCAAGGGCACCCGGTATTTCGGGCCTTACTCGCACGCCTGGGCCATCAGGGAGACGGTCGACCTGCTGCTGCGGGTCTTCCCGGTGCGCACGTGCAGCGCGGGGGTGTTCAAGCGGGCCGGCCAGATCGGCCGCCCCTGCCTGCTGGGTTACATCGACAAGTGCTCGGCGCCCTGCGTCGGCCGGGTCACCCCGGAGGAGCACCGCGCGCTGGCCGAGGACTTCTGCGACTTCATGGCCGGCAACACCAGCCGCTTCATCAAGCGGCTGGAGAAGGAGATGCGCGACGCCGCGTCCGAGCAGGAATACGAGCGTGCCGCCCGGCTCAGGGACGACATCCAGGCGTTGCAGCGGGCACTGGAGAAGCAGGCGGTGGTGCTCGGCGAGGGGACGGACGCCGACGTGATCGCGCTGGCCGAGGACCCGCTCGAGGCCGCCGTCCAGGTCTTCTACGTGCGCGGCGGCCGCATCCGTGGCCAGCGTGGGTGGGTGGTCGACAAGGTCGAGGAGAGCACGCCCGGCGAGCTGGTGGAGCAGTTCCTGCTGCAGATGTACGCCGAGGCCGCCCCCGAGTCGATGCCCCGCGAGGTGCTCGTGCCCGCCATGCCGCCCGACAGCGAGGCCGTCGCCGAGCTGCTGGGTGAGCAGCGCCGGGCTCGCGTCGACGTGCGCGTGCCGCAGCGCGGCGACAAGCGGGCGCTCATGGAGACCGTCGAGCGCAACGCCAAGGAGTCGCTGGCGCAGCACAAGATCCGGCGCGCCAGCGACCTGACCACGCGCAGCAAGGCGCTGCAGGAGATCGCCGACGCGCTCGACCTCGACCAGGCGCCGCTGCGCATCGAGTGCTACGACGTCTCCCACCTGCAGGGTGAGAACGTCGTGGCCTCGATGGTGGTGTTCGAGGACGGGCTGGCGCGCAAGAGCGAATACCGGCGCTTCGCGATCAAGACCAACGAAGGCGACGTCGCCTCGATCTACGAGGTGATCATGCGGCGGTTCCGCCGCTACCTGGAGGAACGTTCCGCCACCGGCGAGCTGGCCCCCGACGACCAGGACGTCCACGGCCCCATCGACCCCGAGACGGGCAAACCGCGCAAGTTCGCTTACCCGCCCAACCTGGTCGTGGTCGACGGCGCGGGCCCTCAGGCCGCCGCCGCCCAGCGAGCGCTCGACGAGCTCGGGATCGACGACGTGTCCGTGTGCGGGCTCGCCAAGCGGCTGGAGGAGGTGTGGCTGCCCGGCGACGACCAGCCGGTGATCATGCCGCGCTCCAGCGAAGGTCTCTACCTGCTGCAACGTGTTCGTGACGAGGCGCACCGGTTCGCCATCACCTACCATCGCTCCAAGAGGTCGAAGACGGTGAAGGAGAGCGCGCTCGATGGCGTGCCCGGCCTCGGCCCGGCGCGGCGGCAGGCTCTCCTCAAGCACTTCGGCTCCGTGAAGAAGCTGCGTGAGGCCACCGCACCCGAGATCTGCGAGGTCCCGGGCATCGGCCCGTCGCTCGCCGAGGTCATCGTCTCGACGCTGAAGGGAGACTCGCCGTGATACCGCCACGGTCGTCCAGAGCGGCGAGCTTGGGGCGGAGAGCGGTGGCTTGCGTGACCAGCGGAGCCCGGTGCGAGCGCGACCATATACGCAGCGCGACATGGCGAAGGCGCGTTCCCGCATTCGCTAGGGTGAAAGGGCATGCCGCGATGACTGGACCGGGCGTGCCGGGCGGCCGCCGCGCGGTGAGCGACCGGGCCGCTGGGCCGGCGGACCACGCCGGCCGGGGAGGGCGTTGACATGGACACCGGTGAGGCGAAGCCGGAGGGGCGGAATACCCGGGAGGCTGTGCCCGACGGGCGGAGCACTGGTGAGGCTGCGTCGGACGGGCGGAGCGCTGGTAAAGCCGTGCCCGACGGGCGGAGCGCTGGTAAAGCCGTGCCCGACGGGCGGAGTGAGGCGGCGAGCACCGAGCCGGCGTTCGTCATCGTGACCGGCATGTCCGGGGCGGGTCGCAGCACCGCCGCCAAGGCGCTCGAGGACCTGGGCTGGTTCGTCATCGACAACCTGCCGCCGGGGCTGCTGTTCGCGATGGCCGAGGAGGCGGGCAAGGTCAAGCTGGCCGCCGACAAGGTGGCCGCCGTCGTGGACGTGCGCAGCCTGGCCTTCACCACCGACCTCAACGCCGCCATCGAGGAGCTCGAAGGGCGCGGAGTGCGGGTGCGCGTCGTGTTCCTGGAGGCCAGCGACGAGGAGCTGGTGCGGCGGTTCGAAAACGTCCGCAGGCCCCACCCGTTGCAGGGTGAGGGGCGGCTGGTCGACGGCATCACGCGGGAGCGGGGGATCCTGCGGGAGGTGCGCGCCAACGCCGACCTGGTGATCGACACGTCCTCGCACAACGTGCACGAGCTGAGAAACAAGATCGTTGCGTACTTCGGTGGCGAGGACCGGCCGGGGCTGCGGCTCAACGTGGTGTCCTTCGGGTTCAAGTACGGCCTGCCGGTCGACGCCGACCTCGTCGTGGACTGCCGGTTCCTGCCCAACCCGCACTGGGTTCCCGACCTGCGGCCCATGAACGGGCTGGAGGCGCCGGTCCGCGACTACGTGCTGGGCCAGCCGGGGGCCAAGGAGTTCCTGGACGCGTACGAGGAGGTCCTGCGGGTGGTCGCCGCCGGGTACGCGCGTGAGGGCAAGAGCTACGCGACGCTGGCGGTGGGTTGCACGGGTGGCAAGCACCGCAGCGTGGCCATGGCCGAGCAGGTGGCCGCCCGCCTGCGCGACCGCGGGATGGAGGTCCAGGTGAGCCACCGGGATGTGGGGCGGGAGTGACCGATGAGGGTTTTGAAGCAGCGGCTTCGCCGGATCAGGCAGGCGGCGGCCCGACTCCTGTAGAAGGTCCCCGCCCAGGCGGCGCTCCCTTGGACGGGCGACCGGCCGGTACGGGGGACGACGTGCCGGTGGGGCCTGGTGCGGGGGGTGGCGGTGTTCCTTCCGGTGAGGAGATGCGGTTCGATGGGGCGTACCCGCCTGGGCGGCACGGGGAGTGCGGGCCCAGCGTGGTCGCGCTCGGTGGCGGGCACGGGCTGTTCGCGTCCCTGTCGGCATTACGGATGGTCACCGACAGGCTGACCGCGGTGGTGACCGTCGCCGACGACGGCGGTTCCAGCGGGCGGCTGCGCCGTGAGCTCGGCGTGCTGCCGCCCGGCGACCTGCGGATGGCGCTGGCCGCGCTGTGCGGCGACGACGAGTGGGGCAGCACCTGGAGCGAGGTCGTGCAGCACCGCTTCCGCAGCGAGGGCGAGCTGCACGGGCACGCCGTCGGCAACCTGTTGATCGTGGCGCTGTGGGAGCTGCTCGGCGACCCCGTGGCCGGGCTCGACTGGGTCGGGCGGCTGCTGGGCGCGCACGGGCGGGTGCTGCCGATGGCGTCGGTGCCGCTGGACATCGTGGCCGAGGTGGAGCTCGACGGCGTCACCTCGACCGTACGCGGGCAGGTGGCGTGCGCCCTGACGCCCGGCCGCGTCCAGGCCATCTCGCTGGTGCCCGAGGATCCGCCGGCGCGGCCCGAAGCCGTCGCGGCGGTGCTGGAGGCCGACTGGGTCGTGTTCGGGCCGGGGTCGTGGTTCACCAGCGTGCTGCCGCACCTCAAGGTGCCCGAGCTGGCCAGGGCCCTGCACGAGACCAGGGCCAAGCGGCTTGTCACCCTCAACCTGGCCCCGCAGGCCGGCGAGACCGACGACTTCTCCCCTCAGCAGCATCTGGAGGTGCTCAGGCAGCACGCTCCTGATCTGTCGATCGACGTCGTGCTCGCCGACACCGGAGTGGTCGACGACCCCGACGCTCTGGACAAGGCCGCCGCCGCGCTCGGCGCGCGGCTCGTCATGGCGGACGTGGCCGCCGCCGACGGCTCGCCGAGGCACGACCCACGACGTCTTGCCTCCGTCCTGGACGAGATTTTCCTCCAGAAGCGTTGATCCTGGTCGGCGTGGCGCAAAGGTGCGAGAGACTGACGAGAGCCGGTCTGAATGGGGGAGAGGACTAACGCTTATGGCGATGACAGGTGTGGTGAAAGACGAACTGAGCCGCCTGCCGGTGCTGAAGCCCTGCTGCCGGAAGGCGGAGGTGTCCACGCTGCTGCGGTTCGCCAGCGGCCTGCATCTGGTGGGCGGGCGGATCGTGATCGAGGCGGAGCTCGACACCAACGCCACCGCGCGGCGCCTCATCAAGGACATCGGCGAGGTGTTCGGCCACAAGGCGGAGGTGCTCGTCCTCGCGCCCGCCGGGCTGCGCAAGGGCTCGCGCTACGTCGTGCGCGTCTACCGCGACGGTGAGGCGCTCGCGCGCCAGACGGGCCTGATCGACAACCACGGCCGCCCCGTGCGCGGCCTGCCCCGCCAGGTGGTGGCGGGGGCGGCGTGCGACGCCGAGGCCGCCTGGCGCGGCGCCTTCCTGGCGCACGGCTCGCTCACCGAGCCCGGCCGATCCATGTCGCTCGAGGTCACCTGCCCGGGGCCGGAGGCGGCGCTCGCGCTGGTGGGCTCGGCGCGGCGGCTGAAGATCCACGCCAAGGCGCGGGAGGTGCGCGGCGTGGACCGCGTCGTGGTGCGCGACGGCGACGCGATCAGCGCCCTGCTCACCCGCCTGGGTGCGCACGACAGCGTGCTGGCCTGGGAGGAACGGCGGATGCGCCGCGAGGTGCGGGCCACCGCCAACCGGCTGGCCAACTTCGACGACGCCAACCTGCGGCGCTCGGCCCGGGCGGCGGTGGCGGCCGGGGCGCGGGTGCAGCGGGCGCTGGAGATCCTCGGGGACGAGGCGCCGGAGCACCTCGTGGTGGCCGGGCGGCTGCGGGTGGAGCACAAGCAGGCATCCCTGGAGGAGCTGGGGCAGATCGCCGATCCGCCGCTGACCAAGGACGCGATCGCGGGGCGGATCCGGCGGCTGCTCGCCATGGCCGACAAACGCGCCTCCGACCTCGGCATCCCCAACACGGAGGCCAACCTCACCGTCGACATGCTCGCCCCGTGATGGGCTTTTAGGGCCATTTTTTTACGGCAAGCCACCTGGGCCGCACGCGCCGACGTCGGTTTCCTTCTGTCATGGCCGGTCGTGAAGGCTCACGGGTTGCTCGCCGTGACGGAGCGCATGCTTGACCGGCTTCCGTGGTCGGGTGACCCGGGGCGGGGCCGTTCGTGCGTGTCCCGTTCCTGGGCGAGCCGGGCGGCGTCAGCCCGGACCGCGTCAGTCGCCGGCCGGTCTGCGGGGTGCGAACAGGTCGCCCACCGGCTCCTTGGCCGGGGACTGGGCGGGCTCGAACGGGGCTCGGTACTCGGGCTCCTCCTGCTCCTCGGTCGCCGCCTCGGGGAGCTCGGCGCGGCGGACGCGTGACACGCGCAGGGCCAGCAGCAGAAGGGCGGCCAGGGCGGCCACGGCGATGTACAGCCAGACCGGCCAGGTCTCCGTCAGCGGGCCCCTGTAGAGGGACAAGGTGTAGGAGAGGCCTTCGGAGGCGTTGGTCACGGTGATGTCGGACAGCTCCGCGGGGGTGTCGCGGCCGCGCATGGCGGCGCCGGCCATGATCGACGAGCCGGCGATCTGGCCGGCGACCACGGCCCCGCCCGCGTACAGCGCCCCGACGGCGATCAGGGCCCGGCTGCGCGGGCGTACCGCGCCGATCGCCAGGGCGACCAGCAGCGCGATCAGCAGGGACAGCGCGACGGACAGGGGATGGCCGTTGCCGAACGCCGTGACCTCGGTGGGAAAGCGGGTCTGGAACAGGATGGCCGCCCCCAGGCCGGCCGCGCAGACCAGCGCCGCAACGAGTCCTACGGCTAGCCCGGGGAGCAGCCCCGACCGCTTATGTGACATCTCAGCCCCCAGAGAATGCACGAATTTACTCCGATGAGTCGGGCACTTTACTCGAAGGCCTCAAAACTTGTGTGTGGAACGGTCATTCAGACTGCGGGGGTGGCAGTGGTCTAAACCAATTTGGGTCCGATAAGGTTCGTGGTTGAGGTTCAGCCCGCCATCTGTTCGAGGAGTTCGGTTCCCGTGAGCATCCGCGTAGGCGTCAACGGCTTCGGCCGCATCGGTCGCAACTTCTGGCGCGCTGTCGCCGCCAGCGGCAAGGACATCGAGATCGTCGCGGTCAACGACCTGACCGACAACGCGACGCTCGCTCACTTGCTGAAGTACGACAGCATTCTGGGCCGCCTGCCCTATGAGGTGAAGGCCTCCAGCGATGAGATCACCGTGGACGGCAAGGCCATCAAGGTCTTCGAGGAGCGTGACCCGGCCAAGCTGCCGTGGGGCGACCTCGGCGTGGACGTGGTCGTGGAGTCCACCGGTCTGTTCACCGACGCCACCAAGGCCAAGGTGCACGCCGACAACGGCGCGAAGAAGGTCATCATCTCCGCCCCGGCGAAGAACGAGGACTTCACGGTCGTCATGGGCGTCAACGACAGCGCCTACGACCCGGCCAAGCACACGATCATCTCCAACGCCTCCTGCACCACCAACTGCCTGGCCCCGATGGCCAAGGTCCTCCACGACTCCTTCACCATCGAGAAGGGTCTGATGACCACCATCCACGCCTACACGCAGGACCAGAACCTGCAGGACGGCCCGCACAAGGACCTGCGCCGCGCCCGCGCCGCCGCGCTCAACGTGGTGCCCACCTCCACCGGCGCCGCCAAGGCCATCGGCCTGGTCCTGCCCGAGCTCAAGGGCAAGCTCGACGGCTTCGCCATGCGGGTGCCGATCCCCACGGGCTCGGCCACCGACCTCACCGTCGACGTCAGCCGCGACGTCACGGTCGAGGAGGTCAACGCCGCGGTCAAGGCCGCCGCCGAGGGTCCGCTCAAGGGCATCCTCAGCTACACCGAGGACGAGATCGTCTCCTCCGACATCGTCACCGACCCGGCCTCCTGCATCTTCGACGCCGGCCTCACCAAGGTCATCGGCAACCAGGTCAAGGTCGTCGGCTGGTACGACAACGAGTGGGGCTACTCCAACCGCCTCGCCGACCTGATCGAACTGGTCGGCCGCGGCCTCTGACGACGGATCCCGCGAGACGGCGCCGCCTGCCTGGGGTCGTTCTCCGCGCCGCCCTCTCGCCGCACCGTGCGATGGCCCGGTCGGCGGGACACGACCTCTATGTGGACGTCGCACCCGCTCGGCGGCGGATCGCAGGCGAGCCCGGACCGATGTGGTCCGGAGGAGCGCGGGGAAGGCGGCGGCATGTGGCGGACGAGCGCGTCTCACGGAGTGAAGCCATGAAGACTGAGGGAGCATGAGCATGCGCACGCTCGACGATCTCGACGTGAAGGGGCGGCGCGTGCTCGTGCGCGCCGACCTCAACGTCCCCCTCGACGGGGAGACGATCACCGACGACGGCCGCATCCGCGCGTCGGTGCCGACGATCAAGGCCCTGCTGGACGGGGGGGCCAGGGTCGTCGTCTGCGCCCACCTGGGCCGGCCCAAGGGCCAGGTCGATCCGAAATACTCGCTCAAGCCCGTGGCCAGGCGCCTGGGCGAGCTGCTCGGCCAGGACGTGGACTTCGCCGCCGACGTGGTGGGCGACAGCGCGCGAAGCACCGTTGAATCGCTCCAGGACGGCCAGGTGGCCCTGCTGGAGAACCTGCGGTACGAGCCGGGCGAGGAGTCCAAGGACGACGCCGTGCGCGGCGCGTTCGCCGAGCAACTGGCCGGGCTGGCCGAGCTCTACGTCGGCGACGGGTTCGGCGCGGTGCACCGCAAGCACGCCAGCGTCTACGACGTGCCCAAGCTGCTGCCGCACGCGGCGGGCGGGCTGGTCGTGGCCGAGGTCCAGGTGCTGAAGAAGCTCACCGAGGACCCCCAGCGGCCGTATGTGGTGGTGCTGGGCGGCGCCAAGGTCTCCGACAAGCTCGGCGTCATCGCCAACCTGCTGACGAAGGTCGACAGGCTGCTGATCGGCGGCGGCATGGCGTACACCTTCCTCAAGGCCCAGGGCTACGAGGTCGGCAAGTCGCTGCTCCAGGAGGACCAGCTCGACCAGGTGCGCGGCTTCCTCGACGAGGCGGCCAAGCGCGGTGTCGAGCTCGTGCTGCCCGTGGACGTGCTGGCGGCGACCACGTTCGCGGCCGACGCCGAGCACGAGGCGGTCGAGGCCACCGCGATCCCGGCCGACCGTGAAGGGCTCGACATCGGGCCCAGGACGCGGGAGCTGTTCGCCGCCAAGCTCGCCGACGCCAGGACCGTCTTCTGGAACGGGCCCATGGGCGTGTTCGAGTTCGACGCGTTCTCGGGCGGCACGCGGGCGGTGGCCGAGGCGCTGATCGCCTCCGGCGCCTTCACCGTGGTGGGCGGCGGCGACTCCGCGGCCGCCGTACGCAAGCTGGAACTTCCCGAGGACGGTTTCTCGCACATCTCCACCGGTGGCGGGGCCAGCCTCGAATACCTTGAGGGAAAGACCCTCCCTGGACTCTCCGCTCTGGAGGAGTGAGTTGACCACGAAGCGAACCCGACGCAGTGAGTGGAGTGGAGGCCCGACACGTGCTGATGGCGCGCCTCCGGCACGACCTGGGACTCCGCGGAGCGAAAGAGGAGTGGTGAGCGACCAATGAGCACGCGCAAGCCCCTCATCGCCGGCAACTGGAAGATGAACCTCAACCACCTCGAGGCCATCGCGCTGGTCCAGAAGCTGGCCTTCGCACTCAATGACAAGGACTTCGACAAGGTCGATGTCGCCGTCCTGCCGCCGTTCACCGACCTGCGCAGCGTCCAGACCCTCGTGGACGGCGACAAGCTCAGGATCGTGTACGGCGCCCAGGACCTCTCCCAGCACGACGGCGGCGCCTACACCGGCGAGATCTCCGGCGTCATGCTGGCCAAGCTGGGCTGCACCTTCGTCGTGATCGGCCACTCGGAGCGGCGGCAATACCAAGGCGAAGACGACGACCTCGTCAACGCCAAGGTCCAGGCCGCCTACCGGCACTCGCTGACGCCGATCCTGTGCGTCGGAGAAGGGCTGGCGGTGCGCCAAGAGGGTGGCCACATCGCGCACAGTCTCGGCCAACTCGACGGAGCGCTGCGCAAGATCTCGGCCGAGCAGGCAAAATCGATAGTGGTGGCCTACGAACCGGTGTGGGCGATCGGCACCGGCGAGGTGGCCACCCCCGAGGACGCCCAGGAGGTCTGCGGAGCATTGCGAATCAGACTCGCTGAGCTCTACGACGCCGAAGTGGCCTCGGCGGTACGTATCCTTTACGGAGGTTCGGTCAAGTCAGGCAATATCGCAGGGATCATGGCACAGGCGGATGTCGACGGCGCGCTGGTGGGCGGCGCCAGCATCGATGCAGGTGAGTTCGCCAAGATCTGCCGATTCTCCGAAATGCCAGGCTAACTGAGCCGTTCTGGAGGTGCGACTTGACAACAGGCCGTACCCTCTAGAGGCAAGTTTGAATCGTCACGCGTAACAGAGCATTGAAGGAACAGGCATACCGTGGAAATCGGAATCTCCATCGCCCTCATCCTGGCGAGCCTTCTCATGATCCTGCTCGTCCTGCTCCACAAGGGCAAGGGTGGTGGCCTGTCTGACATGTTCGGCGGAGGCTTCTCCTCGAACTTCGGTGGTTCCTCGGTGGTGGAGCGCAACCTCGACCGGCTGACCGTCATCACGGGCGTGGTCTGGTTCGTCTGCATCATCGCTCTCGGCCTGCTTTTGAGGCCCTGAGCAACAAAGTTAACGCGTGACAGTGATTCTCCCCCCGTGTTCCTGCGCGGGGCGATCGAGCGAGGAGTTCATCCGTGGGTAGTGGCAACGCGATCCGTGGCAGCCGAGTCGGCGCCGGCCCTATGGGGGAGGCCGAGCGTGGCGAGGCGGCTCCGCGAGTGCGGGTCTCGTTCTGGTGCGCCAACATGCACGAGACGCGCCCCAGTTTCGCCAGTGACGCGGCGGTCCCCGAGCTGTGGGACTGCCCACGTTGCGGCCTCCCAGCCGGACAGGACGAGGAGGCCCCGCCTGCCCCGCCGAAGAACGAGCCGTACAAGACGCACCTTGCGTACGTGAAGGAGCGCAGGAGCGACAAGGACGGCAAGGCGATCCTCGAGGAGGCACTGGAGCGCCTGCGCGCCAACAAGTCCCCCTGGTAGTCGGGTAACGGCGAAGGGCCCCGGGAGAGTGTCCCGGGGCCCTTCGCCGTTTCTCATCGGTCGAAGACCGGCTCGCCGTCCACGAACGTCATGCGCACCCGCGTCGTCCAGATCTCCCGTGGCGGCAGCGCGAACGGGTCGCGGTCCAGGACCACCAGGTCAGCCGGGCGGCCGCGCTCGATCGCACCGGCGGGGGAGCGGTTGATCCAGGCGGAGCCGGAGGTGTAGGCGGCCATGGCGGTGGCCAGGTCGATGCGCTGTCCGGGCAGGAACGGCGTCTGCGCCGTCGGGTAGCCGGCGTGGAGCGAGCCGCCCGGCTCGGTGCGGTTCACGGCCACGTGCATGCCCTGCAGGGGGTCGGCGTCCGAGACCGGCCAGTCGCTGCCGGCGCAGAAGCGCGTGCCGTGGTCGAGCAGGTCCTTGAACGGGTACTGCCACGACGAGCGCGGCTCACCCAGGTACGGCAGCGTCAGCTCGTCCATCTGGGCGTGGTGGGTGGCCCACAGGGGCTGCAGGTTGGCCGTGACGCCCAGGGCGGCGAAGCGCGGCACGTCCGAGGGCTCGATGATCTGCAGGTGGGCGATGTGGTGCCGGTTGGCGGGGTTCGTGCCCTCGAAGCTGTCCAGGGCCTCGCGCACGGCCCTCTCGCCGATGGCGTGGAAGTGCACCTGGAAGCCGCGCCTGTCCAGCTCGGCGACATACTCCTTGAGCTTGTACGGGTCCACGTACGACAGGCCCGTGCCCCCGCACAGGCAGTACGGCTCCAGCGTGGCGGCCGTGAAGTTCTCCGTGATGCCGTCCTGCATGATCTTGACCGAGGTGGCCCGGAAACGGTCGAGGCCCTCGGCGGCGGCCCGGCGCTCGACCAGGTCGCCGATCTGGTCCAGGCCCCGCGTCCTGTCCCACCACAGAGCGCCCACCACACGCGCCCTGAGCAGCCCTGAGCGGGCCGCGGACAGGTAGGTGGGCAGTTGGTCGCCGGAGCCCGCGTACGAGCCCACGATGGCGTCCTGCCAGCCTGTGATGCCCAGCGAGAACAGATGCCGCTGCGCGTCCGCCAGCGCGTCCTGCAGGTCCTGGGGGGCCGGGCGCGGGGTGAGCAGGCCGACCAGGTCCATCGCGCCCTCGTGGAGCACGCCGGTGGGCGTGCCGTCGGGGTCGCGCTCGATGCGGCCGTCCGCCGGGTCGGGGGTGTCCTTCGTGATCCCGGCCAGGTCGAGGGCGCGGGTGTTGACCCAGGCGGCGTGGTGGTCACGCTGGATCAGGTAGGCCGGGCGGTCGAGGAAATCGAGGTGGTCGCGGTGGGGAAGGCCGTTCGGGAACGCCGACATGTCCCAGCCGCCGCCATCAATCCACGCCTTATCAGGATTTTTGGCGGCATAGTCAGCGATCTTGGCTATGTATGCGTCTAGGCCGAAAATCTCGGACAAATCGCACTTCGCCCGTTCCAGGCCCGCCTGCACCGGGTGCAGGTGCGCGTCCGTGAAGCCCGGCGTCAGCAGGCCGCCGGCCAGATCCACCGTCTCATGGGACGGCGCCTGGCGGGCCAGCTCGCCCTCGGGCCCCACGGCGGCGATCACTCCGCCGCTCACCAGCACGGCCGCCTCCAGGACGCCTTCCGGCGTGAAGACGCGGCCTCCTCGGAAGAGGATGTCCATCAAGATCTCCTTTTAGCGGATCAGTGACCGGTGATGAGGTCGGCGAAACGGGCCAGGGCCGAGGTGCGGGGCATGGCGCGCTCGCGGTGGTCCGCCACCCGGTACAGGCGGTACATCGTGTGCACGCCGAGCCAGCGCAGCGGCTCCGGCTCCCACGGGCGCACCTTCCTGCCCACCCACGGCAGCGACGTCAGCTCCGTCTCCTCGCCCAGGATCAGGTCGCGCAGCGTGCGGCCGGCCAGGTTCGTCGTGGTGACGCCGTGGCCGGTGTAGCCGCCCGCCCAGCCCAGGCCCGTGGCGGGGTCCACGTGGACGGTCGAGCACCAGTCGCGCGGCACGCCGAGCACGCCCGACCAGGCGTGCGCGATCGACGAGGACCGGGCGGCGGGGAAGAACTCGGTGAGCAGCTGCCAGAGCGCCTCAACGGTCCATTCGTGGGTGCGGCCGCGGGTGTCGATGCGGGAGCCGTACAGGTAGGGCCGGCCGCGGCCGCCGAAGGCGATGCGGTCGTCGGCGGTGCGCTGGGCGTACATGTAGTAGTGCGCCATGTCACCGAGCAGCTCGGCGCCGCGCCAGCCGACCTCGTCCCAGAACGACGGCGGCAGGGGCTCGGTGACGATCATGGAGCTGTTCATGGGCAGCCACTGGCGGCGCAGGCCGCGCAGGCGGGCGGTGAAGCCCTCCGTGGCGCGGATGACGTGCCCGGCCGTCACGGTGCCGTACGGGGTGACCGCCCGGTGCGGGGCGATCTCCGTGACCGGGGTGCGCTCGTAGACGGGCACGCCGAGGTCGCGTACGACCCTGGCCAGGCCCTGGGCCAGCTTGGCGGGCTGGATCCGGGCGCAGTGGGGGCTCCAGGAGGCGGCCAGCGCCCCGGCCACCCGTACGTGCTCCTCCGGGCCCGTCAGCCGCAGGTCCGCCTCCTCGATGCCCCACGCGCGGGCCGCCTCGACCACCTCACGCAGCCTGGCGGCCTGGGCGGGGGTGCGGGCGACGTTCACCACGCCGCCCTTGACGAGGTCGCAGTCGATGGACTCCGTCTCGCAGACCGCGATGACCTCGTCGATCGAGGCGTACATCTCGCGCTGCAGGCGCCGCGCGCCCGTGCCGTAGCGCTCGTGCGATCCGGCCAGGTCGCCGGTCAGCCAGCCGCCGTTGCGGCCGGAGGCGCCGAATCCGGCGAACTCCTGCTCCAGCAGGACGACACGCAGGGACGGGCGGGCGCGTTTGAGGTAGTACGCGGTCCACAGGCCCGTGTAGCCGGCGCCGACGATCGCCACGTCGGCCTCCAGGTCGCCGTTGAGCCGGGGGCCAGGGGCCGGCACGCCGTCGGACCGGTACCAGAAGGACACGTCGCCGTTGACGAACTCTGGCGACAAGGGAACACGCACGCTCATGCCCCCGTATCCTGCTATATCCGGACACAGCAGCGCATCTCACAACGAAATTCGTGATCGATGCGGTACGGGGCGCGCAGTCGCGGAGGCGCGGCAGCCGCCGTGCTCGGCCGCATGCGCGCTCCGGGCCCCGTTCGCTCGGCGCGTCGGCCTCCGCCGGGCAATATCCGGATATACAGGTTCATTCCCAATGAAACACGTCGTTAGCGGAGGCGTAACAGCTCCCCGGCATGCTGATGGACATGGGATTCTTGCGCATCCGCACCACGGTGGACGAACGGCCCGGGCGGCTGGCCTCCCTCGCCTCGGCCCTGGCCGAGAGGGGCGGCAACATCCTCGGCTTGAGCGTGCAGTCCGACACCGACGGAACCGTTGACGAGTTCGTCGCCGACATCCCCGCCACCCCGGAGACCGTGCGTGAGGCCCTGGAGGCGGCCGGCGGCCGCCGCGTCCAGGTGGTGCCCGCCACCGCCCACGAACTGACCGACGAGCCCACCCGGGCCCTGCTGCTGGCCTCCCGGCTGCGCTCGATGCCGTGGCGGCTGCCCGAGCTGCTGGCCGAGCTGCTGCGCGCGGACGACGCCCGGTGGATCTATGGTGAAGCGGTGAGTGATCTCCCCGACCCGACCCAGCTCGTCGTGCCCGTGGCCGCCCGGCGTGCGGTCCGCCTGCGCCGCGCCGACCTGCCGTTCACGCTGACCGAGGCCGCCAGGGCCGCCGCCTTCGCCAGGCTGGCCCAGCCGGCCGTCGAGCAGAGCGGCGCCGAGCGCGCGGTCAAGCTCGGCGACGGCGCCGAGGTCACGGTCCGCCCGCTCACCTCGATCTACCGTGAGGCCGTGCGCGACCTGCACGACAGGTGCTCGCCGGAGTCGCGCAGGTTCCGCTACTTCACCTCGATGCCCGCGCTGCCGGCCCGCATGTTCGACCGGCTGTGCGACAAGAGCAGGGGATATTCGCTCGTCGCCGGGCACGACGGCCAGGTCGTGGCGATGGCCAATCTGATGTTCACGCCGGACCCGGGCATCGCCGAGATGGCGTTCCTGGTCGAGGACCGCTGGCAGGGGCTCGGCCTGGGCACGGCCATGGCCAGGATGCTCGTGCGGGCCGCGCGCGATCTCGGGTACGCCGAGGTCAGGGCGACCATGTTGTCCGACAACGCCAGGATGCGCAGGCTGCTGATCTCCCTGGGCGCCACCCTCGGCTACACCGAGGACCCCGGCGTGGTGGAGGCCAGGCTGCCGGTCGGCGCGATGGCCTCAGCCTAGGCCCTCCTCCCGCCCGTCCTCGGGCTCCTTCGCCTTCGCGGGCGGCTGGATGCCCAGATGGCGCTCGATGCGCTCCAGGCTCTCCTCGATCCGCGTGAGCCGCTCGCTCAGCATGGATCCGCCGGCCAAGAACATCTCGCTCGGGCGTTCCTTGGAGCCGCGGCCGGCGCGGTCGAGCAGGCGCTGCCGTACGTCGGCCAGGTCCGCGCCGGCGTCCGCGAGCGCCTGCGCGGCCAGCCCCTCGCCCTCCCTGATCAGCCCGAGCAGGATGTGCTCGGTGCCGATGTAGTTGTGGCGCAGCTGGAGCGCCTCGCGCAGCGACAGCTCCAGGACCTTCTTGGCCCGGGGCGTGAACGGGATGTGCCCGCTCGGCGGCTTGCCGTCGTGGCCGGTCTCGCGCTCGACGAAGGCGCGTACGTGCTCCAGCTCCACACCGCAGCCGTCGAGCACCAGGGCGGCCAGCCCCTCGCCCTCGTGGATGAGGCCGAGCAGGATGTGTTCCGTGCCGATGTATCCGTGGTTCATCATCCGCGCCTCCTCCTGAGCGAGGACGACGACCCTGCGCGCGCGGTCGGTGAAACGTTCGAACACGGGGGCCTCCATTCGACTGGGGCTGTCTCCACTATGCGCTACAAACCCGGCCATGTGGGGTACTTGTCCTGTGTGGATCTTGACGAGGTGGCCGACCGCCTTTACGCGCTCCCGCCGCCGGAGTTCACCGCCGCCCGCGAGGCCGAGGCCCGCGCGGCCAAGGACGCGGGTGACGTACGGCTCTCGCGCGACATCGCGAAACTCCGCAAGCCCACGGTGTCCGCCTGGGCCGTGAACAGGGCCGCCCGCGAGCACCCGGAGGAGCTGGCCGAGCTGCTCGAGGTGGGGGAGCGGCTGCGCGCGGCCTGGCAGGAGCAGGACGCCGACGCCCTCGCCGAGCTGACCCAGCGCCGCAACGCGGTCACCGGCAGGCTGAGCAGGCTCATCAGGCAGGACGGCGACCTCTCGGCGGCGGCGGCCACGGAGGTCGACCAGACCCTGGACGCCGCCGTCGTCGACGCCGGCGCGGCCGATCAGGTGCGCCGCGGCCGGCTGGCCAAGCCGCTCAGCTACAGCGGCTTCGCGCCCGCCCCCATCCTTCGCCGGCAGCCCGCCAGGAGGAAGAAGCCCACTCCCGAGGAGGAGGCGGACCAGGCCAGGGAGCGTGCCGAGGCGGAGGCCAGGAAGGCCAGGGAGCGGCAGGAGGCCGAGGCGGCGCACCGGGAGTGGCAGGCCGCGCTGGAGGCCGCGACCAGGGAGTACGACGAGCGTGCCGAGAAGGTGGCCACCCTGGAGCGGATGCTGGCCGAGGCACGCAAAGAGCTCGACGACAGCAGGAAGCGGCTCGAGGTGACGCGGCGCGAGGAGCGGCACGCGCGGCAGCGGATCGATCGTTAGGCTATGGTGTACGAAACGGTTTCGTACATCTCTGAATCGGAGTGGCGATGACTTCGTGGACCCCTGCCTCCATCCCGGACCTGACCGGCAAGAGCGCCGTCGTGACCGGCGCCAACAGCGGCATCGGCCTGCCCACCGCGCTCGAGCTGGCCCGGCACGGCGCACGTGTCGTCGTGGCCGCACGCTCGGCCGAGAAGGGCGGCGCCGCGGTCGAGACCATCCGGCGGGAGGTGCCCAGTGCGCAGGTCGAATACGCCCGCCTCGACCTGGCGGACCTGGCCTCCGTCCGGGAGTTCGCCGCCGGCGTCGGCGACGTCGACCTGCTGATCAACAACGCGGGCATCGGCATGATCTCGAGGCAGGAGACGAAGGACGGCTTCGAGATGCAGTTCGGCACCAACCACCTGGGGCATTTCGCCCTCACGGGGTTGCTGTTGCCGAAGCTGCTCGTCCGGCCGGGCGCGCGGGTGGTCACCGTCTCCAGCGACGCGCACGTCGTCGGCAGGCTCGACTTTGACAACCTGGACCTGGAGCGCGGATACGGCCGCCTCAGCGCGTACGCGCGGTCCAAGCTGGCCAACCTGCTCTTCACCCTGGAGCTGCAGAGACGGGCCGAGAAGGCCGGAGCTGGCCTGATCTCCGCCGCCAGCCACCCGGGCACCACCGCCACGAACATCGTCAAGCTAGGGCCACTACAGCCCCTCTTCGGTCTGTTGTTCAAGTCGCCCGAGAAGGGCGCGCACCCCTCGCTGTACGCCGCCACCTCGCCCGCCATCCGCGGCGGCGAGTTCGTCGGCCCCAAGCTCAAGATCCTCACGCCGTCCGAGAGCGCCAGGTCAGAGGAGCTCGCCAGGCGGCTGTGGGACGTGTCCACCGAGCTGACGGGCGTACGATTCAAGGAGATCGCCTACAGCTAGAAGGACGTGTACGTGGCTCCACTCGACCCCGAGCGTGACAGGGCCATCCTCGACGCCACGATGGAGCTGCTGTCGGAGGTCGGCTACGACCGCATGACGGTCGACCAGATCGCCAAGCGGGCCAAGGCCAGCAAGGCCACCATCTACCGGCGCTGGGCGGGCAAGCCCGAGCTGGTCGTGGACGTCATCTGCCGGCGCTTCGACATGGAGGTGCCGCTCGGGCAGGACACCGGCTCGCTCCGCGGCGATCTGGCCGCCATCTTCCGCAGCCTGTGCCAGGCGGTGGAGCGCAAGCACACGCTGGTCATCGGGCTGTCCTCGACGCTGGTGTCCAACCAGGAGCTGGCGCGCACGCTGCGTACGCACATGCAGGCCAAGGACCTCGGCGACGTCAAGGCGCTGCTCGATCAGGCGGTCGAGAGGGGAGAGCTGGCGGGGGCCGTCGATCCCGCGCGGCTGTTCGCGATCGCGGAGGCGCTGGTGTGGCATCGCATGATCTTCAACGGCCCGCCGCTCGGCGACTCTTTCGTCGCGGAGTCCGTCGACGGGGTGCTGCTGCCGGTGGTGACCGCCTGGGCGGCTGGGTAACGGGAGCGGTGCTGACGCGGTCGGCTGGCGAGTGCGGTGGTGACCGCGGTGGGCTGCCGAGTGCGGTGGTGCTGACCGCTCGGCCGCGGGCTGGACGGGAGCCGGCTGGGGTCGGCCACGCGCTGGACGGGAGTTGGCTGGGAATCGGACGGACGGCTGGGAGCCGGTTGTGAGCCGGCCCTAGCCGGGGCTGCGCGTGGCGTGGGCCAGGTAAGCGCACACCGGGAAGCCGTCGCGCTCGTACGGGGCCGCCAGGCGCGTGTAATGCGCCTTGATGCGCGAGACGATCTCCGGCGGCTGGCTGGAGATCACCGCGAACCGCGGCCCGCCCGCCTCCACGATGTCCGTCCACCATGCCCCGAGATCCACCTGGTGCCGCCATCGGACGGCCTCCACGGCCCCCTCCCCGAACCCCGCGGTGGCGAGCAGGGCGGCGAAGCGGTCCGGACTGTCGTTGGCGGTGAACGGGCGGGGCGGCGGCGCGTAGGACACCCCGGCCGCCTCGATGGCCTCGGCGAAGACGTTCGTGGCCGTCATCTCGTCGGCCTTCCACCACGTCAGGGCGATCGTCCCGCCCGGGCGCAGCACCCGGTGCAGCTCCCTGAGCGCCTCATTCGTGTCCGGCACGTGGTTGATGACGAAATTTCCCGCCACGGCGTCGAATTCCCCATCCTCGAACGGCAGATCGGGCAGCGCCGCCTGCCGGATCGTGGCGTAGGGGTGCCGGCGCGCGGTCAGCTCCAGCATGCGTGGATCGGCGTCCACGGCGGTGACCTCAGCCCCCAGCGCGAGCGCCGCGGCGGTCACCACGCCGGTGCCGCAGCCGACGTCGAGCAGGCGGGCGGCGTGCGCCCGCTCGAGCAGAGGGCCGACGGTGTGGGAGCTCAGCTGGGCGAAGCCGCGGTCGTACGCTTCGGCGTTGATCACAGACCTAGCGTAACCTAGATGCGAAACCTTACATCTTCATGTGAAATTTCGGCCTTCGGTCTATGAAAACGGCAAATGTCCAACCTAAGGTCGTCGCCATGACGACCGCCATCGACGCTTCCACCGTCGCCTTCATCGACGCGCTCCCCAAGGTCGAGCTCCACGTCCACCTGGTCGGCTCCGCCTCCATCGCCACCGTCCTGGAGCTGTCCCGCCGCCACCCCGGCAGCGGCGTCCCCACCACGGAGGAGGAACTGCGCAGCTTCTACACCTTCCGCGACTTCCCGCACTTCGCCCGGGTGTACCGGGCCGTCAACCAGCTGGTGCGCGAGCCGGAGGACGTGGCGACCCTGGTGCTCGGCCTGGCCCGCGACCTCGCGCCCCAGGGCGCCCGCTATGTGGAGCTGCAGGTCACGCCGTACGCCCACCATGTCGTCGGCATGCCCATGCGCGAGGTCACCGAGGCCCTCGACCTGGCCGCTCGCCGTTCGCTGGCCGAGCACGGCGTCGAAATGGCGTACATCTTCGACATCCCCGGCGAGTACGGCGAGGAAGCCGCCAAGATCACCGTCGAGCACGCCCTCCAAGAACCTCCCGCCGCACTGGTAGGTTTCGGCATCGGGGGCATCGAACAAGAACGCCCGAAATATCGCGACGCCTACCGCTCCGCGTTCTCCGCCGCCCGCGCCGCCGGCCTGCACAGCGTCCCGCACGGTGGCGAGATGTCCGGCCCCGAGACGATCTGGGAGGTCATCGAGGGCTACGGGGCCGAGCGCATCGGCCACGGCATCAACTGCCTGGCCGACCCTCGCCTGGTCGCCCACCTGCGCGACACCCAGCTCCCGCTGGACGTCTGCCCCACCTCCAACGTGTGCACGGGCCAGATCGCCCACATCGAGGACCACCCGTTGCCCCGGATGCTGGAAGAGGGCCTGTACGTCACGCTCAACAGCGACGACCCGCCCATGTTCGCCACCACGCTGGCCGACGAATACCGGGTCGCGGCGGAAGTCTTCCGCTTCGGCAAGAGCGAACTTGCCCAGCTCGCCCGCAACGGTGTGCGCGCCTCATATATGGCAGAAGACCGTAAGCGATCCATGCTCACCGAAATCGATGGACTGCTGGCGGGGGCGTGAGCTCGTTAACCCCTTCCGGGCTGACCAGGCACTCCAGGCTGGTCAGCGGTTCCGCCGCGGTCTGCGGCACGCGCATGTAACGTCGCCTCGTCGAGCGGGGCGGCGTCCCCGCCTGGCGGAATACCGGCTTCGTTCGACGGCATGACGGAGAAACGGCTGGCGTGGCACAGTGAATCGATACGAATTTGAGCCTCAGCAGGCGCGACTTGCGTACCACCTCGGTGGGAGGTCTCTATGCCTACACGGGCCGAATTGGTGAACGCGCTGCGCCGTGCGCAGGAGTTGTCGGACCAGCACTGGCATTGCCTGGACAAACCGGTGCTGCAAATGTCGAGCGGGCGGACGTGGACGGGGCCGGCCGCCGACGCGTTCGCCGGTGATCTGACCCGCCAGCGCCTGGAGATGTGGCGGGCGCTGCGCGGTGTCATCGATCATTTGCAGGAAACGATCAGGAATCAGACCGTGATGGGGCCGAGGGACTGATGGCGTTCTCCTCGATCGACCCCAAGGAAATGCATCAGCTGGGATACGGCGTGCAAAATGCCGGAAAGGGCCTGGCCGATTGCGCAGGGCGGCTGCGGGCCATCCTGAACGAGGTCGAGACCACGCATCCCGGAGTGGCGGCCATCGACCGGGTGGCCCAGTGGCTGACCGCGCAGGCGCCCGACATCTACCGGCGGCGCGATCTCGCGTACGAGGCCGGGAACGTCGACGTGGACGTGTTCGGCAACCCGGTCGCCGGCGCGGTCCTGCCGTCCGGGATGACGCGGATCAACGAATCGCGCATGATTCCGGCCGAGGTGCGCACCGAGGCGGAGCAGGCCGCTCCACTGTTCGAGGCCGCGGCCCGCGGGGACGCCGGCGCGGCTGAAAAGCTCGCCGCCTACAAGGGGCGGATGTCCGACCCTCAGTTCGCCACCGCCCTGATGGAAAGACTCGGCCCACAGGCCCTCGCCACACTGCCCCTCGTCATGGGAGCGCGGGTGCGCAAGCAGCTCGACGCCGGGCGCGATTCGACGCAGGCCCTACGGCAGCGCAATCGCGACGTGCTGTCCATGCTCAGCACGGCGCTCGCCGCGGCGACCGACCCGGCCAAGAACGCGCATGTCAACCGGCGATTCATCGAGGAACTGAAGAAGCAGGGGCGCAAGGAGATCCCGGCTCCGGACATGGGCGGGCTGGCGAACCCCGGATATTGGTCACTCGGTCAGATCCTGGCGTCCGCGCCGAAGGCGGCTTACAGCGAGTGGTTCATGAGCACGATCGGCCAGGACATGATCCGGTGGGATCGCGAGTACATGAAGGAGCGCCGGAATCGCGTGTGGACACTGCCGCGTGACACCGACCTCTACGACCTGCCCGCTCCCATCGACACCCGGCCGTTCCAAGGCTCTTCGGAGATCGGCACGGCCGACCCGATCGCCGCGCTGATGTCCCTCGCCGGCACGTCGAGAGAACGCGCCCAAGCGCTGATCGGCAACCGTGACCTACTGACATACCTGATGCGCGACCGGCGTCCGCAGTGGGCCATGGGCGATCGTGGCGAATCGCTCGGCGAGGCCATGGAGGCCGCGATGAAGGGTGCCGACGCCGATTCCAAACGGCTGGCCGTCATGGCCACGCACATAGTCTCTGACATTGTGCGGCCGCATCTGTCGATGTCCGACGGCAACAACGACATCGAATTGAAGGACCCCTCGAAGCTCGATGAGCTCTCCGGCATCCGCGACAACATGGGACGCATTCTCGGCGAGCACTCCGACGACATCGTGTCGACCTTCTACAAAAATCATCAGCGGCGAGCGGACGACCAGCTCGTGGCCATTGTCGATGGACAGCCCGTCGCTCGCTTCACCAGAGCCGACCTCGATTTCGTCATGCTCGACGTGGCCGCCGACGAAAAAGGGTACCAAGCCATGCTCCTCGGGCAGATCGCGCACATGCGAGGCAAGATCGACGAAGCGCTTGCGACCGGCAACAAGGGCATGCTGGGGAACGTGATCGCGAATGACTCCAAGGTGCTGGGGCATTTGGTGGAGGCCCATCGGCAGGCGCTCGTCGCCCGTGGCAAGGAGGCGGACGCGGCCGACGAGGCGTTGCGGAAACTGGTCCAGGAAGGTATCGGACTCGTCCCCATTCCCTTCGCCCAGCAGGTGGGCAAGGTGGGCCTCAAAGCAGCCGACAGCATTTATGAGAACTTCGTCAGGGGTGGCTACGCAAAGGCGGGAGACTGGCTTGTGCGGCAGAGCGGGCACGCCGGCGGGAAAACCGCCAAGGCTTTCAGCGAAGCCGCCTCGAACAAGATAGCCGTCGAAGAAATGATGAAGCAAATGATCGAGTCGTCCGCCGTGGCTCATGGGGCATATCGGCGCAATGATCTGAAAGAGTCCTTCGTGATCGGCGATCCGCCGAAGGTCAAGCCTCCACATCAGATGAACATTGATGAGTACGACGACTTCGCCCATTGGATCGTCGAGAACACCACGGTGCCGACCAGATATGCGGACGCGCAGCAGGGTGTTGGCACTGGAATTGATGATTTCGTCACCAACATGCGTGCCCAGAGCAAAGAAAATGAGAAGAAGTAGGCGCCCGATCGCGTGGCTCTGCGCGGCGGCCACGCTCATGTCGATCGCCGCGTGCACGCCGGGCAAGTCCCCCGCTGTTCCGACGTCGCCCAGTCCCGTGGCTGTGCGGCGCTCCGTCGCCGACGGCGCTCCCTACCTGTGCCATTTCATCCCGCAGGCCGCGGTTGCCGATCTGACGGGTTACATCGGTCCGTACAAAGCGGGTTCCGGCGAACGTGATCCTGAGGGACGTGGCTGTGTCATATCGAATGACGAGCAGAGTCTCTTTATCACGCGCTATTACGAATCGGCGCCTCGGCAAGTCATCGAGAACCTCATCGAATTCGGCGAGAATCGCAATCCCGTCAAACTCCCCGAGGAGCTGGGCAAGGGAGAAATAAGCGACTTCCAGAGCCGGTTCTATCAGTATCGGAAGGCGGGCGCCTGGTTCCGCTGTGGATCCAACAACTCGCTCATCACCATCACCGTCAAGCGCAACCCCGCCCGGGACCAGGACCACGACCTTGTCCAGCTGATGAAAATAGCCGAGCGGCGGTTCGCCGAGATGTTCAAATGCAAACTCGGCGGCCCGCCGCCCGGCTGAGGTCAGATGATCAAGGCGACGACAGCCGCCCCAACCCCGGCGGGATCTTCCCCGCCGCGGCCCGGTCCAGCAGGAACAACGTCCGCCCGCGTCCGCGCGCGCCGGCGGCGGGCACCTGGACAGGACCCGAATGGGACAGGGCCAGGCGGACGGCGCCGGACTTCTCCTCGCCGGCCGCCACCACCCACACCTCGCGTGCCGCTTGGATGGCGGGCAGCGTCAGGGAGATGCGGGTGGGCGGCGGTTTGGGGGAGCCGTGGACGGCCACCACCGGGCGGGTGTCGTACAGGGCCGGCATGCCGGGGAACAGCGAGGCCACGTGGGCGTCGGGGCCCATGCCGAGCAGCATCACGTCGAAGTTCGGCACCGGGCCGTGGTCCTCGGGACGGGCGGCGGCCCGGAGTTCGGCGGCGTAGGCGTCGGCGGACTCCTCGGCCGTCATGCCCGAGTCGGGGCCGCGCATGACGTGCACCCGCTCCGGGTCCACGTCCACGTGGTCGAGCAGGGCGTCGCGGGCCCCGGTCTCGTTGCGCTCCTTGTCGCCGGCGGGCACGAACCGCTCGTCGCCCCACCAGATGTCCAGGCGCCGCCAGTCGACGGCGTCGCGTGCCGGTGTGGCGGCGATGGCCGCCAGCGTGGCGATGCCGACCGTGCCGCCGGTCAGCACGATCGAGGCCGACCCCTTGGCCGACTGCACGTCGACCAGGCGGGTGATGATCCGGGCGGCCACCGCGTTGGCCAGGACGTCGGCGTTGCGGTGGACGACGATGGTGGGGACGCTCACAGATGCTACTTTCTCAGCCACGGTCGTCCGAGTCACCCCTTGTAGGTACGGGCGAACCGCTTGACCGCCGCCTCGTAGATCTCGTCACTGTCGAGCCTGCGCAGTTCCTCGGCCATCAGCTCCGAGGTGTGCCGCCTGGCCAGGGCCACGTTCCGGTCCGGCTGGCCGGGCCGCGACAGCGTGGCCAGCCGGGCGTCGGTCCTGACCACGGCCAGCTCGCCCTCGCCCAGCTGCAGGCGTACGGCGGTGAGACCGGGGCCGGCCGAGTCGGCGACCTTGATGGGCGCGCCGAGCCGCTCCGACAGCCAGGAGGCGAGCAACGGCGCGCTCGGATTGCCCGTCGAGGCCTCCACGACGCCCTTGCGGACCTTGCCCATCGGCTGGTCGAACGCGGCCGCCAGCAGGCTGCGCCACGGCGTCAGGCGGGCCCACGCCAGGTCGGTGTCGCCGCGGGCGTACCCCTTGGCCCTGGTCACCAGCGACGTGACGCCGCCGTCGGCGAAGCCCCTGGCGTCGGTGATCCGGCGCTGCGCCAGCGCGCCGATCGCGTCCTTGGAGGGCGCGTCCGGGGCCTTGCCCGGCCACCACACCACGACCGGCGTGTCGGGCAGCAGCAGCGGGCTGACCACCGAGTCGGCGTGCTGGGTCAGCTCGCCGTACAGGCGCAGCACCACGACCTCGCCCGGCGTGGACTCGCCGATGCGCAGCTCGGCGTCGAGCCTGATGGGCTCGTCGACCTCACGGTTGATCACCACGAGGATGCGCGAGGGGTGCTCGCGGGCCGCCTCGGTGGCGGCGCGGAGCGCGTCGTACTGGTCGCGCTCCTCGCAGACCACCACGAGCGTCAGCACCATGCCGATGGCGGGCGCGCCCATCTGGTGGCGCAGGTGCATGAGCTGCGCCGAGATCTTCCCCGCCGTCGTGTCCGACAGCATAAAGGTCGTCACTAGAGTCTCCTCCACACGCGGCCGTCACGCGCCATCATCGCGTCCGCCGACGGCGGGCCCCACGAGCCCGATTCGTAGGGCTCGGGCTGGCCCTGGCTGGCCCAGAACTCCTCGATCGGGTCGAGGATCGTCCAGGACAGCTCCACCTCCCGCTGGTGCGGGAACAACGGCGGGTCGCCGATCATCACGTCCAGCAGGAGCCGCTCGTACGCCTCCGGCGACGACTCCAGGAACGACTCGCCGTAGGCGAAGTCCATGGAGACGTCGCGCACTTCCATGGCCGTTCCTGGCACCTTCGAGCCGAAACGCACCGTGATGCCCTCGTCCGGCTGGACGCGGACCACGAGCGCGTTCTGGCCGAGGATCTCGGTGTCGTCCTTGCTGAAGGGCAGGTGCGGCGCGCGCTGGAACACCACCGCGACCTCCGTCACCCGGCGGCCCAGCCGTTTGCCGGTACGCAGGTAGAACGGCACCCCCGCCCACCGCCGGTTGGCGATCTCCAGCTTGATGGCGGCGTACGTCTCGGTGGTGGACTCGGCCGAGATGCCCTCCTCCTGCAGGTAGCCGACGACCTTCTCGCCGCCCTGCCAGCCCGCCGAGTATTGCCCGCGCGCCGTGTTGAGCCCCAGGTTGGAGGGCAGGCGCACGGCCTTGAGCACCTTCTCCTTCTCCCGGCGCAGCGCCTGGGCCTCGAACGAGGTCGGGTCCTCCATTGCGACCAGAGCGAGGAGCTGGAGCAGGTGGTTCTGGATCACGTCGCGGGCCGCGCCGATGCCGTCGTAGTAGCCGGCCCGCCCGCCGATGCCGATGTCCTCGGCCATCGTGATCTGCACGTGGTCGACGAAGCTGCGGTTCCAGATCGGCTCATAGAGGTTGTTGGCGAACCTCAGCGCCATGATGTTCTGGACGGTCTCCTTGCCCAGGTAGTGGTCGATCCGGAAGATCGAGCTCTCCGGGAAGGCCGACGTGGTGATCTCGTTGAGCTCGTGGGCCGACTGCAGGTTGTGCCCGAACGGCTTCTCGATGACCACCCGCCGCCACGATCCCTCGGGCGCGTCGGCGAGGCCGGTCCGCTTGAGCTGCTCCACCACCAACGGGAAGAACTTCGGCGGCACCGACAGGTAGAACGCGTAGTTTCCGCCCGTGCCGCGCGTCTGGTCGATCTCCGCCAATGCCATGGCCAGCGCGTCGAACGCTCCGTCGTCGGAGAACTCGCCCGGCACGAAATGGATGCCTTCGAGCAGCTGCTTCCAGACCTCCTCACGGAACGGCGTCCTGGCGTGCGCCTTGACCGCGTCGTGCGTCAGCTGGGCGAAATCCTGGTCCTTCCAATCCCGGCGGGCGAAACCGACCAGCGAGAACCCCGGCGGCAGCAGCCCGCGGTTCCCCAGGTCGTAGATGGCCGGCAGCAGCTTGCGCTTGGCCAGGTCACCGGTCACGCCGAACAACACCATCACGCAGGGTCCCGCCACCCGGGGCAGGCGCTTGTCGCGCGGGTCCCGCAGCGGGTTGGCGGCGACCACATCCTCCGTCGTGGCGGTGCCCGCGACGGCGGCCGCCGCGGTGACGGCTTCCTCCGCGGGTGCTCCAGGCTCTGTCATCTCAAACCTCCTGTGCTGCTGCGAGCAGGTGCGCGACTCCTGCCGCGCGGTCGGTCAAATGCAGGCGTACGGCGGGCCGTCCGCGCGTTTCGAGCGACTCCAGGTCGCCGAGCGCCTGGGCGAGCTGGAGACGCCCCAGCGTGTAAGGCTTGCCCGGGACCGTGACGTCCTCCGCCACCGCCCCGGTGATCTGCAGGAACACCCCGTTCTGGGGCCCGCCCTTGTGGTATTGCCCGGTCGCGTGCCACGATCGCGGCCCCCACCCGAACGTCACCGGCCTGTCGGTACGCAGCGCCAGCAACGCCCGCAGCGTGGCCGGGTCGGCCATCATCCAGGCGTCGGTCATCTGCTCGAAGTCGGCGCCGTCCGGCACCGGCGCGTCGAAGGCCGCCAGCCTGTCCAGGTAGGCGGTCACCGCCAGGTAGCCGTCGGCCGGTATCGCGTGCAGCAGCTCGATGAACACCCCGGGGAGGTCCTTGGCCGTCACCGGCCCGTACACCTCGACCGGGCCGTCCACCAGCGCGGGCGCGCCGGCAGGCAGCTCGGGCAGGGCCAGCAGGGCGGCTGCGTTGTCCGCGGGCTCGGTCACGTCGGGCCGGTCGGCCGGGTCGACGTCCAGCAGCAGCGCGGCGGTGGCGGCGGCGTACTCCCAGACCAGGAACTGCGCGCCCAGCGGCCCCTCCACGCGCACGTCGCCGACGTCGGACTCGATGGCGATGACCAGCTCGTCGTGGGAGCGGTTGGGGTCGGCGCCGACGACAGGCAGGATCCCCTTGCCGTGCTTGCCGGTGGACTCGGCCACGAGCGCCTCGATCCAGTCAGGCAGCCCGGCGATGGCGGAGAGCTGGTCCTCCAGCAGCAGCTTGTCGCGGCCGCCGAGTGCCGCGCCGCCGAGCGCCGCCCCGAGCGCGAGCCCGGGGTTGCCGCTGTCCCGCGACAACAGCGGCAGCACCTCCTCGGCGTCGTCGAGCAGCCGCGCCACATCGGCGCCCGCCAGCGCACTGGGCACCAGCGCCGCGGCCGACAGCGCCGCACCGAGGCCGCGCGCCCGCAGCCCCGCGAGGCCCTGCCCGTCCGCCGGCTGCCCGGCGCCGCCCTGGACGTCCCCCGGCAGTGCCGGTCCGGGACCGCCGACCGGCGATGCCGCGTCGGGGCCGGTCGGCGGCACCAGGCGGTAGCCGCGCTCCAGGGCCCGCTGTCCCAGCGGTGAGCGGGGATCGGCGACGGCCACGATGCGCTCCGCGGCCTCGATGCCCGCCTGCGCGAACAGCTCTTCGTAAATGAGCAGGCAGCACTCGGTCTCCACGGCACTGCCCGCCGCCACCACGATCGTGGACTCCAGCGGATCGGCCAGCGCCCGCCGCAGCTGTCCGGGGTCGGAGGTGTCGAGCACGGTGAGCGGCACGTCGGCGGTGTCGCAGATCACCTCAGCCGCCAGTGCCGCGGCGCCCGTCGCGGCCAGCACCACGTTCGTCAGGCCCGCGGCACGAGCCTGCTCCGCGAGCCTGCCCATGTCGGGCAGCAGCTCGCGAGAGGCGCGGAGCGGCGGTCCGGCCGCCCCCGCCTCGGCGTCCTCACCCCACACCGTGGGGTCGCCGGCGGCGAGCCGCGCGGGCGCGCCGTCGGCGACGAGGCGCCCCGCGACGGAGGAGGCGGCCGAGGCCACCTTCTCGTCGCGGTAGAGCACGTCCATCACGGAACCAGGTTCTTGCTGACGCTCTCGAGCAGCTCGTTCCAGGACGCCTCGAACTTCTGCACGCCCTCCTCCTCCAGCACCTTCACCACGTCGTCGTAGTCGACGCCGGCCTCCTTGAGAGCGGCCATGGTGTTCCAGGCGTCCTCGTAGAACGGCCGGATGGTGTCACCGGTGATGTTGGCGTGGTCGGCGGTCGAGTCGAGCGTCTTCTCCGGCATCGTGTTGACGGTGCCGGGGGCGACGAGCTGGTCGACGTAGAGCGTGTCGGGGTATTCCGGGTTCTTCACACCGGTCGAGGCCCACAGCGGGCGCTGCGGCCGGGCGCCGGCCGAGCGCAGCCGCTGCCACCGCTCGGTGTTCATGACGTCCTCGTACGCCGCGTACGCCAGCCGCGCGTTGGCCACGCCCGCCTGGCCGTTCAGCTCCGGCTTGCCCAGCTTGTCCAGCCGCTTGTCGATCTCGGTGTCGACCCGGCTGACGAAGAACGAGGCCACCGACTCGATCGTGGCCAGGTTGAGCCCCTTGGCCTGCGCGGCCTCCAGGCCGGCGAGCCAGGCGTCCATGACCGCGCGGTAACGCTCCAGCGAGAAGATCAGCGTGACGTTGACGCTGATGCCCTCGGAGATGGCCTGCGTGATCGCCGGCAGGCCCTCCAGGGTCGCCGGGATCTTGATGAACAGGTTGGGCCGGTCCACCATCCACCACAGCGCCCGGGCCTCGGCCACGGTCTTCTCGCTCTCGTGGGCCAGACGCGGGTCCACCTCCAGCGACACGCGGCCGTCCACGCCGCCGGTGGCATCGAAGACGGGGCGCAGCACGTCACAGGCCCAGCGGATGTCGTAGGCCGTGATCGCGCGCACGGCCTCGTCCACACTGACGCCGCGGATCGCCAGGTCGTGCAGCTGTTGGTCGTAGGCGTCGCCCTTGCTGAGCGCGCCGGCGAAGATCGTCGGGTTTGAGGTGACCCCGACGACGTTCTTCTCCCTGATCAGCTGCTCCAGGTTGCCGCTGCGCAGTCGCTCACGGCTGATGTCGTCGAGCCAGATGGCCACGCCCTGGCCGGACAGCTTGTTGAGGATCTCGCTCATGTCTACTTCAGTTTCCCGTCGTCTCGCCTTTTTCCTGACCAAGCTTGGCCAGGCTCGCATGTGCCGCCGCCGCCACGCGCTCGGGCGTCAGCCCGAACTGCTCGTACACAGTCTTGTACGGGGCGGACGCACCGAAGTGTTCGAGGCTGACCACCTCGCCGCATTCGCCGACGAACTGGTGCCAGCCGAGCGCGACGCCCGCCTCGACCGCGACCCGAGCCCTGATCGACGACGGCAGGACGGTCTGCCTGTATGCGGAATCCTGCCCGTTGAACCACTCCACACACGGCATGGAGACGACTCGCGTGGGGATGCCCTGCCCCTCGAGCAGCTCACGGCCCGCCACGGCGATCTCCACCTCGCTGCCGGTGGCGATGATGATGACCCTGGGCTGGCCGTCGGACGCCTCACGCAGCACGTAGCCGCCGCGGGCCACGCCGTCGGCGCTGGTGCCCTCGTACACCGGCAGGTTCTGCCGGGTCAGCGCGAGCGCGGCGGGCCGGTCCTTGTGCTGGAGCACGGCCTTCCACGCGTACGCGGTCTCGTTGGCGTCAGCGGGGCGCACCACGTCGAGGCCCGGGATCGCGCGCAGCGCCCACAGGTGCTCGATCGGCTGGTGGGTGGGGCCGTCCTCGCCCAGGCCGATGGAGTCGTGCGTCCACACGTAGGTGACCGGCAGCTTCATCAGCGCGGCGAGACGCACCGCCGGGCGCATGTAGTCGGAGAAGACGAGGAACGTGCCGCCGTACGGGCGGGTGCCGCCGTGCAGGGCGATGCCGTTGAGAATGGCGCCCATGGCGTGCTCGCGGATGCCGAAGTGCAGCGTGCGGCCGTAACGGTTACCGGGGAACTCCTTGGTCTGGTATTCCTCCGGGATGAAGGACGGCTCGCCCTTCATCGTGGTGTTGTTGGACTCGGCCAGGTCGGCCGAGCCGCCCCACAGCTCGGGCAGCACCGGCGCCAGCGCGCTCAGCACCTCGCCCGACGCCTTGCGCGTGGCCATCGACGCGCCCGCCTCGAACGACGGCAGCGCCCGGTACCAGCCGTTCGGCAGCTCGCGGTGGGAGATGCGGTCGAGCTCCTCGGCGCGCTCGGGGTTGGCCAGGCGCCATTCGGCGTAGCCCTTCTCCCACTCGGCGTGCGTGGCGCGGCCGCGCTGGGCCACCTCGCGGGCGTGCGCGAGCACGCCGGCCGGCACGTCGAAGGTCTTGGCCGGGTCCATGCCCAGGACTTCCTTGGTGGCGGCGACCTCCGCCTCGCCCAGGGCCGAACCGTGGATCTTGCCGGTGTTGCGCTTGTTGGGGGCGGGCCAGCCGATGATCGTGCGCAGCCGGATGAACGACGGCCGGTCGGTCTCGGCCTTGGCCGCCTCCAGCGCGTCGTAGAGAGCCTGCACGTCCTCGTGGTAGTTGTCGCCGGCGGTCCAGTCGACGCTCTCCGTGTGCCAGCCGTAGGCCTCGTAGCGCTTGACCACGTCCTCGGACTTGGCGATCAGCGTGTCGTCCTCGATGGAGATGTGGTTGTCGTCCCACACGACGATGAGGTTGCCGAGCTTCTGGTGGCCGGCGAGGGAACTGGCCTCGTGGCTGATGCCCTCCTCGATGTCGCCGTCGCTGACGAAGCACCAGATGTGGTGGTCGAACGGCGAGGCGCCGAGCTCGGCGTCGGGGTCGAAAAGGCCGCGCTCGCGGCGGGCGGCCATCGCCATGCCGACCGCGTTGCCCAGGCCCTGGCCGAGCGGACCCGTCGTGGTCTCGACACCCGCGGTGTGGCCGTACTCGGGGTGGCCGGGGGTGAGGCTGTCCCACTGGCGCAGCCGCCTGAGGTCGTCGAGGGTCAGCCCGTAGCCGGAAAGGTAGAGCTGGATATAGAGCGTCAGGCTGGTGTGGCCGCACGACAACACGAAACGGTCCCGGCCGATCCAGTTGGGATCGGTGGGGTCATGGCGCATCACACGCTGGAACAGCAAGTATGCGGCGGGGGCCAGGCTCATGGCGGTGCCGGGATGACCCGAGCCCGCCTTCTCCACTGCGTCCATCGCCAGGGCTCGGATGACGTCGACCGCCTGCTTGTCCAGGTCGGTCCAGTCAAGGGCTGGCACGAGTTCGGTGCTCAAGTGCTCGATCTCCGGAATCTAGTTGTCATTGGTCACGCCGGTTGGCTATCCCGCCCACACGGACCCTAACCGAGTGGAGGCGGCGATCAATTCCATATCCACCCGCGCGTGTCCATGTATGGCGCAAGCCCCCCATTGGCCGGACCGGCTCACCCTGCGACTACAGTTTGTTGGGTTCGCAGAGGCGTCACCGGCGCCTACCCATGGATCCGCTCTTATCAGAGGTTACGCGTTGACTCCGCACAGGCTGGAAGCGCCTTGACGGTGCTGACCAACAGGCAGGCGACGGCGCCATCTCCGCAGGTGGAGGCGCCGCGCTCGATCGGCATGATCGTCAAGGCCTACATCGCGCTCACCAAGCCGCGGATCATCGAGCTGCTGCTGATCACCACGCTGCCGGTGATGTTCCTCGCGGCCGGCGGCCTGCCACCGCTGTGGACGTCCATCTCGGTCATGGTGTTCGGCACCCTCTCGGCGGGCAGCGCCAACGCGCTCAACTGCTACGTGGACCGCGACATCGACCAGAAGATGCGCCGCACCCGCCGCCGCCCGCTGGCCAGGCACCAGGTGTCGCCGAGGGGAGCGCTGATCTTCGGGATCGTGCTCGGCGTGCTGTCCACGGTCGGGTTGTGGGTCACCACCAACTGGCTGGCGGCCCTGCTGTCCACCGGGGCGATCCTGTTCTACGTGCTGGTTTACTCGATGATCCTCAAGCGGCGCACGGCCCAGAACATCGTGTGGGGCGGCATCGCGGGCTGCATGCCGGTGATGATCGGCTGGGCGGGCATCACCGAGCGGCTGGACTGGGCGCCGCTGGTGCTGTTCGGGGTGGTGTTCTTCTGGACGCCCCCGCACACCTGGACGCTGGCCATGCGCTACAAGGAGGACTACGCGGCGGCCAAGGTGCCGATGTTGCCGGTCGTGGCCACCGAGCGGCGGGTCATCCTGGAGTCCATCGCCTACACGTGGGCGACGGTGCTGTGCTCGCTGTTGTTGTGGCCGGTGGCGAACACCACGCTGTTCTACCCGGTCGTGGCGGCCGCGCTGGGCGTGATGTGCCTGTGGGAGGTGCACCGCCTGCTGGCCCGGCTCAACGCCGGCAAGACGGGCGTCGATCTGCGGCCCATGCGCTTCTTCCACTGGTCCAACGCCTACCTGGCGCTGCTCTTCCTCGCCGTCGCCATCGACCCGCTGCTGGCCTGATCGCCGCTCTCGGCCACCCCGAGACCGGCACCGGGTCCGGCCTTAGAATCAGTGGTGAAGGCAGTGCACAACGTTCATGTCTGGACGGTGACAGTGGGTATCCTGCGGCACGGTCCCCGGCACTCTGATCCGTTAAAGTCACCCCATGGCGTCCCGTGATCCACGCTGGGTGTTGAAGGACCGCCCCTCGTTCGCGTTGATCACAGGGCTGGTCCTCACCGGCATCTGCGCGCTGGTCTCCTTCTCGTTCGACGTGCTCAACGGCGAGCCGGTGCAGTTCTTCATCGCGCTCACGCTGGCGCTGGCGCCCGTGCCGCTGCTGCTGGCCGCCGTGCTGGCGCTGGACCGGATGGAGCCGGAGCCGCGCAGCAACCTGATCTTCGCCTTCGCGTGGGGCGCGGGCGTCGCGGTGCTGGTCGCGGGGGTGGTCAACTCGCTCAACCTGCACTACATCATGGACACCGTCAAGCTGTCGGAGGACAACGCCCGCAACATCGCGGCCACGTTCGGCGCTCCCGTGGTCGAGGAGACGATGAAGGGCCTGGTGCTGATCGGGCTGCTCAGGTTCCGCAGGGCCGAGCTGGACGGGCCGACGGACGGCATCATCTACGCCAGCATGGTCGGCCTCGGCTTCGCCATGAGCGAGAACGTCAGCTACTACCTCGCCGCGCTCAACTCCGAGTTGGGCGTCAAAGGGCTGGCGGTCACCGTGGTGCTGCGCGGGATCTTGTCGCCGCTGGCGCATCCGCTGTTCAGCTCCATGATCGGGGTCGGCGTCGCCTACGCCGCCCAGCGCAGCGGCTCCGAGCGGGTCTTCTACATCCTGGCCGGCTGGTCGGGCGCGATGGTCCTGCACGGCCTGTGGAACGGCCTGGCCTCCTACGGCGGCTTCCCCGGGCTCGTGGTGGCCTACCTGACGCTGCTCATGGTGCTGATCGTGCTCATCGGCGTGGTGTTCCAGGACCGGCGGCGCATCGTCGCGCTCATCCAGCGTTATCTCCCGCCGTACGAGCCGACCAAGCTCGTCAACGAGGCCGACATCTACATGTTGTCGGCGTTCTCCCGCCGCCGCCAGGCCAGGCAGTGGGCCAAGGCCCACGGCGGCAAGCGCGGGTTGCGCGCGATGCGCGACTACCAGCTGGCCGCCACCGAGCTGGGGCTGCTGCACGAGCGGGCGGCCCGCCACATGGTCGACGAGCAGACCTTCCACGAGGAGCAGCGGGCCCTGCTGGAGTGCATGAGCACCGCCAGGGCCGACTTCCCGGTGCCCGCGGTGCACGCCGAGTCGGTCGCTCGCGGCACCCCGCCGCCCGGCTACGCCCCCGGCGCGCCCGGCTGACTCAGAATGCGGGTGAGGGAGACCTCACGCGGCCCGGGGAAGACGGGATCGGAGTGCAGGATCTTCGCGTCGGCGAACGCCTTGGCGGTGGCGAACAGCTCGCGGGCGGCGTACACGTAGGTGGGCCCGGGCAGCCGGCGGGCCGAGTCGTCACCCACCCCGAAGGTCTCCAGCCCGGCCGTGCGGCACAACGTCACGGCCCTGGGCAGGTGGAACTCCTGCGTGACCACGGTCACCCGCTCGGCACCGAACACCTTGCGCGCCCGCACGCACGAGTCCCACGTGTCGAACCCGGCGTAGTCCAGCACCATCACGGCGTCGGGCACGCCCCTGGCGCGCAGGTAGTCGCGCATGGCGGTCGGCTCGTCGTAGTCCTTGCGGCTGTTGTCGCCCGACAGCAGCAACGCCCGCACCTTGCCGGCGCGGTAGAGCTCGGCGGCGATGTCCAGCCTGCGGGCCAGCATCAGGGTCGGCTGGTCGGCGTACAGGCCGGCGCCGAGCACCAGGGCCGCCTGCGTCTCGGGCACCCGTGCGGGCCACGCCGCCGGAGCTCGGCCCTCGGCCGCGACCCGGTGCCCCGAACTGCTGAGCCAGGCCCACGTCATGGGCACGAGGGCGAGCACGCTGAGCGCCACCAGCCCCTGGTACGTCCGGCGCAGCACCTTCCGAGAGGGGCGGACTTTTCCTAACAAAGCGCACCCCTCTGAGGGCGGGGGAGTGGCGGACCTTTCACCACACACCCTGGCATATCCGCTCAGACGGTGGCGGGCACTTCGGTGGGGGAGTGGGGTGCGGGCACCGGGTCGCGGGTGCGCAGCGAGGTCACCACCCGGAGGACGGCGATCCAGACCAGAGTGGAGCCGAGCACGTGCAGGAGGACCAGGGCGGCGGGCACGGCAAGGAAATATTGCGTGTAGCCGATCACGCCCTGCAGCAGCTCCACCGCGAACAGCGCCAGCGCAGCCCGCCGGGCCGGCCGGGTCGAGTCGCTCACGTGCACGGCGAACAACAACGCGAACGTCAGCCCCACGACGACGTAGGCGATGTCGGCGTGCAACCGCGCCACAGCCTCGATGTCGAGATCGAAGCGCGAGGCCATCACATCGCCGGAGTGCGGACCCGTGCCGGTCACCACCACACCGGCCACCAGCAACGCGAACACCGCGGCCACCAGCACGTGGCCGAGCCTGCGGACGTCGCGGTGCACGACCCGCCGGGCCGGGCCGTCGCCCTCGCCTGCGCGGGCGTACAACATCCAGCACGCGGCGATCAGGCCGATCGAGACGAGGAAGTGCATGCCGACCGTGAAGGGGTTGAGCATGGTGCTGACCACCAGCCCGCCCCACAGCGCCTGGACCACGACGCCCGCCGGCTGCAGCAGGGCCAGCCCCACCAGGGACCTGCGGCGCGGCACCATCCGCCACGCCGCGATCACGCACGCCGCCCCCACGGCCAGCACCAGGAACGTGACCAGCCGGTTGCCGAACTCGACGAGCATGTTGAGCATCGACACCTCGGGGTGCGGCACCGGGATGAAGCTGTCAGGCGTGCACCTCGGCCAGGTCGGGCACCCCAGCCCCGAACCCGTCACTCGCACGCCCGCGCCGGTCACCGCGATGCCCGCGTTGACCACCACGGACGCCATCGCCCAGCCCCGCATCGCCTGCGTGGTCGGCGCCCAGAAGGAGAACAGACGGCGCACGAGAGCGTTGGGGTGGTCGGTGGGTAGCTTCACGTCATCGATGGTACGGGCCGGTACGGTCGGTCCCGCCACTGGGAACGGGCTTCTCAACCCGCTTAGGTATGTGACATATTACTGATGGGAGGTGGGGATGTCCGACGTCATCGTCGTGGGCGCCGGCGTGGTCGGGGCGGCCTGCGCCTACTACGCCGCGCGGGCGGGGCTCGACGTGACCGTGGTCGACCGCGGACCCGTCGCCGGCGGCACGACCGGCTCAGGCGAGGGCAACGTGCTGGTGTCGGACAAGGAGCCCGGGCCCGAGCTGGAGCTGGCGGTGCTGTCCAACCGGCTCTGGCGCACGCTGGCCGGGCACGGCGGGTTCGAGTTCGAGGCCAAGGGCGGGCTCGTCGTCGCCGAGACCCCCGAGATCCAGCGGCAGCTCGCCGAGCTCGCCGCCAAGCAGGACGTCGAGCACGCCGTCGTGCCGGGCGACGCGCTGCGCGACTACGAGCCGCACCTGGCGCAGGGGCTGGCCGGCGGCGTTTTCTACCCGCAGGACGCCCAGGTCCAGCCCATGCTGGCCGCCGCCGCCCTTCTCAAGCACGGCGCGGACAAGTACGGCCGGGGCACGCTCCGGCTGCGTCTGGGGGCCGAGGTGACCGGATTCATCCGGTCGGGGGAGCGCGTGACCGGCGTGCGGACCACGCAGGGGGACGTGCTCGGCGGCGCGGTGATCAACGCGGCCGGCACCTGGGGCGGTGAGATCGCCGCGCTGGCAGGGGTGCGGCTGCCGGTCCTGCCCCGGCGCGGGTTCATCCTCGTCACGGAGCCGCTGCCCGAGCCGCTGATCCGGCACAAGGTCTACACAGCCGCCTACGTCACGAACGTGGCCAGCGACTCGGCGGGGTTGGAGACGTCGGCCGTGGTCGAGGGCACGGTGGCGGGGACGGTGCTGATCGGGGCGAGCAGGGAGCGGGTCGGGTTCGACCGGACGACCTCGGTCCCGGTGCTCGCCCGGCTGGCGGCGCAGGCGGTCGCGCTCTTCCCGGTGCTGCGGGGCGTGCGGGCCATCAGGTCCTACTGCGGGTTCCGGCCGTACTGCCCCGATCACCTGCCCGTCATCGGTCCCGATCCGCGGGCGCCCGGCCTGTATCACGCGTGCGGGCACGAGGGCGCCGGCATCGGGCTCGCCCCGGCCACCGGCCACCTGCTCGCCCAGGTCCTCACCGGCGCCCAGCCGGACCTGGACCTGAGCCCCTTCCGCCCGGACCGCTTCCCCGAGGAGGTTTCTTGACCGTCCGCCCGTTCTCCATCACGGTCGACGGCCGGTCCGTGCCGGTCGTGCCCGGCCAGACGATCGGCGCGGCGCTGCACGCGGCCGGGATCCGGGCCTGGCGCACCACCCGGTTCGGCGCGCGGCCCCGCGGGCTGTTCTGCGGGATCGGGGTGTGCTTCGACTGCCTCGTCTCGGTCAACGGGCAGGCGCCGGAACGTGCCTGCCTGGCCGAGGCGGCGCCAGGGGACGAGGTGACGACCTCATGACATATGACCTCGTGGTCGTCGGCGGCGGGCCCGCCGGCGTGGCCGGCGCGCTCACGGCGGCGCTGGCCGGGCTGCGGGTGGCGCTCCTGGACTCGTCGGCGCGGCTCGGCGGCCAGTACTTCCGCCACACCGCCGTCCCCGGGCGCACGCCGGGGCTGGAGCGGTTCCTGCGGCAGGCGCACGCCCTGAGCGACCGGGCCGAGGTGCTGTCGCGGCACCAGGTGTGGAGTGTGAGTCGCGAGCCCGGGGGCGATCTGCTCGTGCACGCCGGCTCCCCGGACGGGCAGGCGGTCGCCGTGCGGGGACGGCGGCTGCTGATCGCCACCGGCGCGTACGACCGGCCGCTGCCGTTCCCCGGCTGGGACCTGCCCGGCGTGCTCACCGCCGGGGGCGCGCAGGCGCTGCTCAAGGGCGACGGCGTGGTGGCGGGCAGGCGGATCGTCGTCTCGGGCACCGGGCCGTTCCTGCTGCCCGTGGCGACCGGGCTGGCCGCGGCCGGGGCGAAGGTGCTCGGCGTCTTCGAGGCGGGCGGCGCGCTCGGGCTGGCCAGGCATCCGCTGCTCGCCCTCGGCAAGGCCGCCGAGGCCGGCGGGTACGCGCTGAGCCTCGCCCGGCACCGGGTGCCGTACCTGACACGCCACGCGGTGGTCGCGGCCCACGGGGAGCGCGAGGTGGAGGCCGTCACCGTGGCCCGCCTCGACAAGCAGTGGAACGTTCTCGCCACCCGGGTCGTCGAGTGCGACACCGTGGCGGCAGGCTACGGGTTCGTGCCGCAGATCGATGTGGGCGTGCAGCTCGGCTGCGGGACCCGGCACGACGTGGACGGCAGCCCCGTCCTGGAGGCCGACGCCGCCCAGCGCACCACCGTGCCCGGGGTGTGGGCGGCAGGCGAGCCCACCGGCGTGGGGGGATGGCGGCTGGCCGAACTCGAGGGCCGCATCGCCGGCCGCTCCGTCGTCGCGGACGCCCGCCGGAGCACATCTGGTGCGGCGGGGGTCGAGGTGGCGGCGGGGGAGGTCGCCGGGGTGTTGTCGCGGCGGCGGGATCGGTGGCGGGCGTTCGGCGCTGCCTTGCACCGGGCGTACCCCGTCCAGCCCGGCTGGCAAGGGTGGTTGCGCGACGACACGCTGGTGTGCCGCTGCGAGGAGGTGCCGCTGGCGCGCATCCGGGAGGCGCAGGAGCTCGGCGCCACCGACGCGCGCTCCATCAAGCTGCTCGCCCGGCCCGGCATGGGCTGGTGCCAGGGCCGCATCTGCGGGTACGCCGTCGCCTGCCTGGCCGGCGAGCCGCAGCAACCGCCTCGCCGCCCCATCGCCCAGCCCATCACCCTCGGCGCCCTCAGCGAGGCCGCCGAACCCGGCGACGACCTCACCACGAGCGGCCCCGGCAATCCCGACGACCTGGCCACGAGCGGCCCCGGCAATCCCGACGACCTGGCCACGAGCCGTGCCGACAAACCCGACGATCCCCTCGCACACTGAAAGACCCGACATGGAGGACTCCTGATGGAACATCGCAGCAAGCCATGGCACGGCGTCATGGTCGCCACCGCGCTGCCCCTGCGCGACGACCTGTCCGTCGACTTCGACGGCTACGCCGCGCACTGCCGCTGGCTGGTCGAGAACGGCTGCGACGGCGTCGTGCCCAACGGGTCGCTCGGCGAATACCAGACGCTCACCCCGCAGGAGCGCGCCCGGGTGATCGAGACGGCGGTCGAGGTCGTCGGTGCCCCGAACGTGATGGCCGGAGCGGGCGCGTACGGCGCCGCCGAGTCGCGCCGCTGGGCCGAGCAGGCCGCCGAGGCGGGCTGCGGCTCGGTCCTCCTGCTGCCGCCCAACGCCTACCGGGCCGACGAGCGGGCGGTCTTCGCGCACTACCGCGAGGTCGCCAAGGCCGGGGTGCCGATCGTGGCCTACAACAACCCGTACGACACCAAGGTCGACCTGACCCCCGCGCTGCTGGCCAGGCTGCACGAGGAGGGCCTGATCGTGGCGGTGAAGGAGTTCAGCGGAGACCCGCGGCGCGCGTACGAGATCGCCGAGCTCGCCCCCGAGCTGGACTTGCTGATCGGCTCCGACGACGTGCTGCTGGAGCTGGCCGTGGCCGGGGCGGTGGGCTGGATCGCCGGCTACCCCAACGCCCTGCCGGCCTCCAACGTGGCGCTCTACCGCGCCGCGGTCGCCGGCGACCTCGCCACCGCGCTGCCCCTTTACAGGAAGCTGCACCCTCTGCTGCGCTGGGACTCCAAGACGGAGTTCGTCCAGGCCATCAAGCTGTCCATGGACCTCGCCGGCCGGTACGGCGGCCCGTGCAGGCAGCCCAGGCAGCCGCTCACCGACGAGCAGGCCGCCGTCGTGCGCGCCGCGACCGAGAAGGCATTGGCAGAAGGGTTGAGATGAGGACCAAACGGGTTTTCCACGCCGTCGACTCCCACACCGAGGGCATGCCCACCCGCGTGATCACCGGTGGGGTGGGCGTGATCCCCGGCGCCACCATGGCCGAGCGGCGCGTTTACTTCCGCGACAACCTCGACCACATCCGCACCCTGCTGATGACCGAGCCGCGCGGCCACGCCGCCATGAGCGGCGCCATCCTGCAGCCGCCCACCCGGCCGGACGCGGACTTCGGCGTGCTGTTCATCGAGGTGTCCGGGCTGCTGCCGATGTGCGGGCACGGCACGATCGGCGTGGCCACCGTGCTCGTCGAGACCGGCATGGTCGAGGTCGTCGAGCCGGTCACCACCGTGCGCCTGGAGGTCCCGGCCGGGCTGGTCGAGGTGGACGTGGCCGTCGAGGACGGCATGGCCATGTCGGTGACGCTGCGCAACGTGCCCTCCTACAGCGACCGGCTCGACGCCGTCGTCGCCGTGCCCGGGTTCGGGGACATCCGGTACGACCTCGCGTACGGCGGCAACTTCTACGCGATCGTCGACCTCGACGCCTACGGACTGCCCTTCGACCGCAAGGCCAAGAACGAGATCATCGCCGCCGGCCTCGCCACCATGGAGGCGATCAACGCCGCCGACCAGCCCGTGCACCGCGAGGACGACCGCATCCGGGGCTGCCACCACGTCTACTTCACCGCCCCCGGCTCCGACGCGCACCACTCGCGGCACGCCATGGCCATCCACCCCGGCTGGTTCGACCGCTCCCCGTGCGGCACGGGCACCAGCGCCCGCATGGCCCAGCTGCACGCCCGTGGCGAGCTGCCGCTCGGCCGGGACTTCGTCAACGAGTCGTTCATCGGCACCCACTTCGTCGGCCGGCTCCTGGAGGAGACCACCGTGGGCGGCGCGCCGGCGGTCGTGCCGTCGATCACCGGCCGCGCCTGGATCACCGGCACCGCCCAGTACTTCCTGGATCCGCGTGACCCGTTCCCCGCGGGGTTCGAACTGTGAGCGAGCGCAGCGAGTGAACCAATCAACACAGCACTTTGGTCATGGTTCCGGCGGAGCCGGGACCATGACCATTACCACTGTCGACTACCACACGGGCGGTGAGCCGTTCAGGATCGTCACTGGAGGCGTGGCCGAGATCCCCGGCGCGGACGTGCCGGCCCGAAGGTCCGCCGCCATGGAGGACTTCGACGACGTGCGGCGGCTGTTGTGCCACGAGCCGCGTGGCCACGCCGACATGTACGGCTGCTTCCTGGTCCCGCCGAACGACCCCGGCGCCCGCTTCGGCGCGCTCTTCTGGCACAAGGACGGCTTCTCGACCGCGTGCGGGCACGGCACGATCGCGCTGGGCGCGTACGCGGTGCAGGAGGGCCTTGTCGAGGCGGACCCGGACGGCGACACGGACGTGGTGATCGACGTGCCGTCCGGGCGGGTCACGGCCCGCGTGCGCAGCTCCGGCGGGCGGGTGCGGGGAGTCACGTTCGTCAGCGTGCCGTCGTACGTGGTGGCGCGTGACGTGGCGGCCGGCGGCGTCAAGGTCGACGTGGCGTGGGGCGGCGCCGTCTACGCGTCCGTCCCGGCCGGGGCGCTGGGGCTGTCGGTGGAGCCACGGCACCTGACGGCGCTGATCGAGCACGCCCGGCGCATCAAGGCGGACCTGGCCGGCCACCCGGCCTCCCGGCATCCTTCCGACGAGCGGCTGTCCGGCGTCTACGGGGTGATCTTCTACGACGCGCTGCCGGACGTGGACGGCATAACGCATCAGCGGAACGTGACGGTGTTCGCCGACGGGGAGGTCGACCGGTCGCCCTGCGGGTCCGGCACGGCGGCCCGGCTCGCGCTGCTGCACGACTCCGGGCTGCGCGGGACGCTGGTCCACAGCAGCATCGTCGGCAGCGTCTTCCGGGCTCGCGTGGCCGGCGTGGCCGAGGAAGGGGTCCTGCCGGAGATCGAAGGCATGGCGTACCGGACCGGGCGGCATACCTTCGAGCTGGATCCGGAGGATCCGATGGGAACGGGGTTCACGCTGCGATGACCGATGCTCTGCCGTATCTCGACGCCGCCACCCTGGAGCGGCTGCTGCCCGTGGAGCGGGCCGTGGGGATCCTGGAGGACGCGCTGCGGGCCGGACTCGACCCGGAGGCCACGCCGCAGCGGCCCGTCGTGGACGTGCCCGCCGGGCAACTGCTCCTGATGCCCGCCGCCGCCGGGCGGTATGTCGGGGTGAAGGCCGTCACCATCGCGCCCGGCAACCCTGAGCGGGGGTTGCCCCGGATCCAGGGGACGTATCTGCTGCTGGACGGCGACACGCTCGCGCCGCTGGCCGCCATGGACGGCATCGCCATCACCTCCCTGCGCACCCCGGCCGTCTCCGCCCTGGCGGTCCGCCATCTGGCCGATCCGCAGGGCGGGAAGCTGGTGGTGTTCGGGAGCGGGCCGCAGGCGTGGGGGCACGTGCTGGCGTTGCGCGAGGTCCGGCCCGTCACCGAGGTGACGATCATCGCTCGCGACCTGGGCCGCGCCGAGTCCCTCGCCGCCCGCTGCCGCACCCTCGGCCTCCCGTCCCGCGCTCTGGCTTCCACCCTCGAGCCGCATGCGGCCGGTGGCTCGGCACCCGTCGGCCGACGGCGCCAGCAGCCCCTCTCATCACACGAGCCCGCTGCCGCCGCCCACCCCGTTTCCGGAGCCGCCGCCGTGGGGCAGGCGGTGGCCGAGGCCGACCTCATCGTGTGCTGCACGACCGCCAGAGAACCCTTGTTCCCCGGTAAGCTCGCCCGCGACGGCGTCACCGTCGTCGCCGTGGGCTCGCACGAGCCCGGCGCCCGCGAGCTCGACGACGACCTCATCGCCCGCGCCACCGTGGTCGTCGAGGCCAGGACGGCCGCGCTGGCGGAGGCCGGGGATGTGATCATCCCGATCCACCACGGTACGATCACCACTGGTCATCTCGCCGGGAACCTCGCCGAGCTGATCGCCGGGCAGGTGGTCGCCGGCCCGGGGCCGCGCGTGTTCAAGAGCACGGGCATGGCGTGGGAAGACCTCGTGATCGCGGCCGCCGCGTACGAGGCGTGGATTTAGGAGGATGGCCGGATGCCTGCCGAGGACCGGCTCGACCTGCCGATGGTGGGGGAGCGTCAGAGCCTGCGCGAGCAGGTGGCGCACGCGTTGCGCGCGGCGCTGATCACCGGAGAGATGCGGCCCGGGGTGGTCTACTCCGCGCCGGTGCTGGCCGCCCAGTTCGGCGTCTCGGCCACGCCCGTCCGCGAGGCCATGCTCGACCTGGCCAAGGAGGGCCTGGTCGAGGCGGTGCGCAACAAGGGCTTCCGGGTGACCGAGCTGTCCGACCGCGACCTCGACGAGCTCACCGAGATCCGCCAGCTCATCGAGGTGCCCACGGTGGCGCGGCTTGCCGACAGCTCGCGGGCGGAGGAGTTCGAGCGGCTCAGGCCCATCGCCGAGGAGATCGTCTCGGCCGGCGAACGCGGCGACCTGCTCGCGTACGTCGACGCCGACCTGCGCTTCCACGTCGAGCTGCTGTCCCTGTGCGGCAACGCCCACCTCGTCGAGGTCGTCCGCGACCTGCGTACCAGGGCCAGGCTCTACGGCCTGTCGCAGTTGTCCGAGCGCGGCGCGCTGGGCGACTCGGCCAGGGAGCACCTGGCGCTGCTCGACGCGCTCAAGAGCGGCGACGGCGCGGCCGTCGCGCACATCATGGACGAGCACATCGGACACGTGCGCGGCATCTGGGCCGAGCACTGACTTCCGACATTCGGGGATCGAGCACCCGCCGATGGAGGTACCCTCGATGCGGGCCGGTCGAGCGACGCAGACCCGGACTCAGACGCTGACCGTAGTCGCAGTCGTCCGACGGCCGTAGGCCGCCCCGTGGCCCCTCCACCGCGCCGGACCGGCCACGCATGCACGCCGGAGATCCGGCGAGGGACGGCATCAAGCCTGGTCCAGCGGAACCCCGCACTCCGCTGACCTTCCGCGGGCTCGGCACACCCCGCCCACCGAGCCGAGCCCTCCGCCGCGCGCCCCGAGAGACCCCATCCCTGGGCGCGCGGCGGAACCTCTCTACTGCTTGCTCTTCCTGGTCGAGCCCAGGCTGGCGGCCACGATGCACACGATCGCCGCCCACTGCTGCACGTGCAGGATCTCACCGAGCAGCAACAACCCGATCATGGCCGCCACCGCCGGCTCCAGGCTCATCAGGATGCCGAACACGTGCTTGGGCATGCGCCGCAGCGCCTGCAGCTCCAGCGAGTACGGGATCACCGACGACAACAACCCCACGCCCAGCCCGATCAGCAGCAGCTCCGGCTGCAACAGGTCGGCTCCGCCCGTCGTGACCCCGACCGGAGCGATCACCACGGCCGACACGATCATCGCGAACGTCAGCCCGCTCGTGCCGGGAAACCGCTGCCCGGCCGCCGAGGACAGCAGGATGTAAGCGGCCCAGCAGACACCGGCCACCATCGCGAACCCGATGCCGGCCCAGCTCACGGTGGCGGACTCGCCCCACGGGGCGAGCAGCACCACGCCGGCTCCGGCCAGCCCCACCCACAGCAGGTCGATCCTGCGCCGCGAGGCCGCCACGGCCACGCCCAGCGGCCCGAGGAACTCGATCGCCACCGCGATGCCCATCGGCAGCCTCGACAGCGCCTCGTAGAACGACAGGTTCATGACGGCCAGTGTCACGCCGAAGGCGATCCCCACCGCCCAGTCGCGCCAGGCCAGCCCCTTCAGCCTGGGCCTGACGAAAGCCCCCATCAGCAGCGCCCCGGCCGCGATGCGCAGGAACACCACGGCGCTCGGCGGCAACGCCGCGAACAGCTCCTTGGCGAATCCGGCGCCGAGCTGCACCGAGAAGATCGCCAGCACCACCAGTGACGACGGCGGGATCGAGTCGGCGGCCGCCCGCAGCACATTCCCCGGCCTGGGCAGGCCGGAGCCGCGATCGAAGGGATCGTCCAGGGCGAAGGCGGTCATGGAGCTCCTCGGAGAAACATCAGATGTCGGGTGAATGGCGCCGACCGCTAGAGCTTACTGATGGCGGGTGACATTCCTGGATTTAGGGTGGTGCTACATGGAAGCCCCCGCCGCCCCCGTGAGCCTCGCCCGGCCTCCGCTGGGCCTGTCCGTCGCCTCGTTCGTCAGCAGCTTCGACCGCTTCGCCGTGAGCCCCATGCTCGTGATGATCGCCGCCGACCTGCGTGTCCCGCTGTCGGCGTCGGTGGCCGCCGCCAGCGGCTACTACCTGGCGTACGGGCTGACGCAGCCGCTGTGGGGCATGCTGTCGGACCGGTTCGGCCGGGTGCGGGTGATGCGCGGCGCGCTGCTGGGCGCGGCGCTGGCGGGGCTGGTGTCGGCGCTGATGCCGGTGCTGGGAGCGCTGGTGGCGGCGAGGGTCGTGGCGGGCGCCTGCTTCGGCGCGGTGATCCCGACGGGCCTGACGTACGTGGGCGACACGGTCCAGCCCTCGGTACGCCAGCGCGCCCTGACGGACCTCATGGGCGCCGCCGCGCTCGGCACGGCCCTGGCCACGGGGCTCGGCGGTGCGCTGGCAGGGCTGGTGGACTGGCGGGCGGCGTTCATCGTGCCGGCCGCCTGCGCCCTCGTCTGCGCGCTGGCCCTGCGCTCGCTGCCCGAGCCGCCCCGGCTCGGCGGGCGCGGCGGGCCCGGTATGGCACGCTACCTGGGCATGGTGCTCGGGCAACGCTGGGCCCTGCTCGTCTTCGCGCTGGCGTTCACCGAGGGCGCGATCATGCTCGGCGCCATGCCGTTCCTGGCCACCGCGCTGGAGCACTCGGGGATCGCGGCGGCGGTGGCGGGCCTGGGCATCACCGCGTACGGGCTGGGGTTGTGGGGGCTCACGAAGGTGGTCAAGCGGTTGTCGGGGCGCTGGCCCGTGCCCGTGCTGATGGCCGTGGGCGGTGCGCAGATGTGCGCGGGGTTCGCGCTCGTGGCCGTGCACGTCAGCATGGTGACGGTCGCCGTCACCGCGCTGCTGCTCGGCGGCGGCTGGTCGTTCCTGCACTCCTCGCTGCAGACCTGGGCCACGTCGGTGGTGCCGGAGGCCAGGGGGACGACGATCGCGTTCTTCGCCTCGGCGTTGTTCGTGGGCAGCGCGATCGCGTCATGGGTGGCCGGGCCGCTGGCCGAGGACGGCCGGTACACGCTGCTGTTCGGGGTGGCCGCGGCCGCCGTGATCCCGCTGACGGCGGTGGCCGCGCTCACCCGCCGCCGCTACGGCGCGCTCCACACCGAGCGCCCCCAGCCCCAGCCCGAGTGACGCCGCGTCGCTCCCCGTCGGGTCACTCCCAGCGGAACGTGCGCGAGACCAGCGCCAGCGACAAGACGGCCCAGCCGGCGAGCACGGCCAGCGAGCCGAGCGGCAGCGCCACACCCTGGGCGAGCACCGAGCGCAGGCCGCCGGTGAGCGCCGAGATGGGCAGCAGCTCCAGCACCGGCCGCACTCCCGCGGGGAACTTCGACAGCGGGAAGATCACCCCGCCCGCCCCCAGCAACACCAGGTAGACCAGGTTGGCCCCGGCCAGCGTCGCCTCCGCCCGCAGCGTGCCCGCCATGAGCAGCGCGAGCCCGCTGAAGGCCGCCGTCCCCAGCACGATCAGCAGGGCCGCGCCCAGGAACGACCCCTGCGGCCGCCACCCCAGCGCCAGCCCCACCGCCACGATCAACACGACCTGGATGCCCTCCACGGCCACCACGGCCGTGGTCTTGGCCAGCATGAGCCCGGCCCTGGACAGCGGCGTCGCACCCAGCCGCTTCAGCACGCCGTAGCGGCGCTCGAAGCCCGTCGCGATGGCCTGCCCGGTGAAGGCCGTGGACATGACCGCCAGCGCCAGCACGCCGGGGGCCAGGAAGTCGATCCGCCGCCCGCCGCCGACGTCGATCAGCGGCGCCAGTGAGAAGCCCACCAGCAGCAGCACCGGGATGATCAGCGTGAGCAGCAGCTGCTCGCCGTTGCGCAACATCGCGCGGATCTCCGCGCCCGCCTGCGCCAGCACCATGCGGCCGAACGGTGCCGCGCCGGGTGCGGGGGTGAAGTCGAGTGCGGTCATCGCAGCTCCCTGCCGGTCAGCTCGAGGAAGATGTCCTCGAGGGTGCGCCGTTCGATGCGCAGGTCGTCGGCCGTGACGCCCTCGGACGCGCACCAGGCCGTCACCGTGGCCAGCAGCTCCGGACCCACCAGGCCCTCGATGATGTAGTGGCCGGCGGGCGACTCCTTGGCCGCGCTGCCCGCCGGGAGCGCGTTGAGCAGCTCCTCCAGCGCCAGCCCCGGCCGCGCGCGGAATCTGAGCTGCCGCTCCGCGCCGGTCAGCGAGGCAGGCGTGCCCTCGGCCACCACCCGCCCCCTGTCGATGATCACCACGTGGTCGGCCAGTCGCTCGGCCTCGTCCATGTGATGCGTGGTCAGCACCACCGACACGCCCGCGGCGCGCAGCTGGCCCACCAGCTCCCAGCAGGCGTGCCTGGCCTGGGGGTCCAGCCCGGCGGTCGGCTCGTCGAGGAACACCAGCTCGGGCCGACCGATCACGGCCGCGGCCAGCGACAGCCGCTGCTGCTGCCCGCCCGACAGCCGCCGGTACGGGGTCCGCGCGTGATCGACCAGCCCCAGCCGTGTCAGCAGGGCCTGGGCGTCGAGGGGGTGGGCGTAGAAGCGGGCGACCAGGCGCAGCCACTCGCCGCAGCGCATCGCCGGCGGCACCCCGCCCGCCTGGAGCATGATCCCCACCCGGGGCCGCAGCTCGGGCCGCTGGGGCGCCAGCCCCAGCACCTTCACCGTGCCGGAGTCGGCCGTGCGGAATCCCTCGCAGATCTCGACCGTGGTCGTCTTGCCGGCGCCGTTGGGGCCGAGGACGGCGGTCACCGCGCCGCGCTCGGCACGGAGCGTGAGGCCGTCGAGGGCGGTGGCGCCGCCGTAACGTTTGACCAGGTCGACGATCTCGACGGCTGGGGATTCCATGACCACGAGTGTAGGGACTACGCCAGGCGGTCCGGGCCACAGGTGAGCACAGGCGCGGCATTCGGGGAACACGACCGGATATGGACAGGTCTTGACCCGCTCGTTCCTCGGAAACAGTCGGCCGGGGGTGAGAGTCTGACGATGAGCCCCACGTCATAGGAGGTTGCAATGGCGCAACGCAGTGGGTATGACCCCGGAGTCCCCTGCTGGGTGGACCTGTCCAGCACCGACGTCGGCGGATCCGCCCGGTTCTACAGCGAGATCTTCGGCTGGCAGGCCGAGATGGTCGACGACCCGGCGGCCGGCGGCTACGGCATGTTCACCTACGAGGGCAAGAAGGTCGCCGGAGTGGGACCGGTCATGGGCGAGGGGATGCCCTCGTCCTGGAACACGTACATGGCGACCGACGACATCACCGCGCTCGCCGAGCGGATCAAGAACGCCGGCGGCACCGTCGTCATGGAGCCGATGCAGGTCTTCGAGGAAGGCAGCATGACCGTCTTCCGCGCTCCCGACGGCTCCCACGCGGCCGCCTGGCAGGCGGCGAACCATCACGGCGCGGAGCTGGTCAACGAGCCGGTCTCGTTCTGCTGGAACGAGCTGATCACGCGCGACCCGGCGGCCGCCGAGCGCTTCTACTCCGAGGTCTTCGGCTGGCGGCCGGAGCTGCTGGAGATGGGCGGCGTCAAATACACCGAGTGGCACGCGGGCGAGCCGGCCATCGCGGGCATGATGGAGATGGCTTCCGACTACCCGCCGGACACTCCCTCGTTCTGGATGACCTACTTCGCGGTGGACGACCTCGGCGCCACCACCGCGGCGGCCGAGCGGCTGGGCGCGCAGGTGCTCGTCCGGGCGATGGACGCGCCGCCCGGTCCGTTCTCGATGTTGATCGACCCGCAGGGCGCGGTCTTCTCCGCCATCCAGCTCAACGAGCCCGAATGAAATATCTGATAACCGGGAATTAGGAGGACCGAATCCTGGTTTGATTCTCTCGGCCCTCGTGGGCCACCTGGTCTGCGAGGAGAGGGGATTCGCGCATGTCCGTGGCAGAAGCCACGTCCGTCGTCGTCGTTCCGAAGCAGAAGAGCCGTCGGGGATTATTGCTGGTCATCCTCGGTGCGCTGTCGGCGATCGGGCCGCTCTCCATCGACATGTACCTCCCGGCGCTGCCCGCCATCACCTCCGAGATGCTCAGCGCGCCCGCCCAGGTGCAGCTCACGCTCACCGCCTGCCTCATCGGCGTGTCGGTCGGCCAGGTCATCGCCGGTCCGGTCAGCGACGTGCGAGGGCGGCGCATGCCGCTGATCGTGGGCGTGGCCGGGTTCATGGTCGCCTCACTGCTGTGCGCGTTCGCGCCGTCGGTGCCCATGCTCATCGCCTTCCGGCTGCTGCAGGGCATCCTGGGCGGCGCGGCCCTGGTCATCGTGCGCGCCGTCGTGCGCGACCTGTACGACGGCGCCGCCATCGCCCGCATCTTCGCCACGCTCATGCTGGTCAGCGGCCTGGCGCCGATCCTGGCGCCGATCGCCGGGGCGCAGCTGCTGGCGTTCACGTCCTGGCGGGGCGTGTTCGTGGCGCTCAGCCTCGCGGGCCTGGTGCTGCTGCTGGCCGTGCTGGCGGGAGTGCGGGAGACGCTGCCCGCGCAGGAGCGTGAGAGCGGCGGGCTCAAGCACACCGCCCGCACGTTCTGGCAGCTGCTGCGCGACCGCGCGTTCATGGGCTACGCGCTCACCGGCGGCCTGGCGTTCTCGGCGATGTTCGGCTACATCGCCGGCTCGCCGTTCGTGCTGCAGGAGGTCTACGGCGCCACGCCGCAGCAATATTCGCTCATCTTCGGGCTCAACGCCTTCGGCCTGACCGCCATGGCGCAGGTCGGCGGCCGGCTGTCGGGCCGGGTGCCGCCGGTCGCGCTGGTCATGACCGGGCTGGTCACCGCACTGACCGGGGCGGGGCTGCTCATGGGCGCCGCGCTCACCGGGCTCGGCCTGTGGGGCATCGTGGGCGGCTTGTTCGTCATCATGCTCGGCCAGGGCCTGGTGCTCCCCGGCACGGGCGCGCTGGCGCTGGGCTCGCAGCCGGCTCAGGTGGCCGGCAGCGCCTCCGCCCTGCTCGGCGTGCTGCAGTTCGCGCTCGGTGCCCTGGCGGCCCCGCTGGTCGGCCTGGCCGGTTCGGGTACCGCCGTGCCCATGGCGACCGTCATGCTGGGACTCATCGCCTGCTCGGTGGTGATCTTCGCCGTGCTGGCCCGGCCGCCGGCAAGTCAAGTTAGGTAAGGCTACCCTGCGTGACAAATTCCATCCCCGAGCTGCTCAGAACCGTTTGGATGCGGGAAGGAATTACGGCACACTGATGTTGTGAAAAACATGCCCATGATGGAGCCAGGTCACGAGCGCGGGACGCGTGCCCGCGTGGCCCGGCTGATTCTTGAGCATGGTCCCGTCGCGGCCGCCGCCCTGGGCGAGCGGCTCGGGCTCACGCCCGCCGCCGTGCGACGTCACCTCGACGCGCTGGTGGCCGACGGGATGATCGAGCCTCGCATGGTGCGCCCGCGCGGTCAGCGCGGACGCGGGCGGCCGGCCAAGCTGTTCGCCATCACCGACGCGGGGCGCAGTGCCTTCGAGCACGCCTATGACGACCTGGCCGGGAGCGCGCTGCGCTTTCTGGCCGAGCGCATGGGACAGGAAGCGGTGACCGACTTCGCTCGCGCGCAGGTGCTCGGCCTGCTCAAGCGGCTGGATCCGGTCATGCGGACGGTGCCGGCGGATCAGCGCGTTCAAGTGCTGGCGCAGGCGCTGTCGGCGGAGGGCTATGCCGCCTCGGCCAGCAAGGCCAAGTCGGGCGGCGACCAGCTCTGCCAGCATCACTGCCCGGTGGCCCACGTAGCAGCGGAGTTCCCGCAGCTCTGCGAGGCCGAGACGGAGGCGTTCGCGCAACTGCTCGGCACACCGGTGCAGCGCCTGGCCACGATCGCACACGGCGACGGGGTCTGCACGACGCACGTAAGCCCACAGAAGCTGGGTGAATCCGCACATAGAGACAAGAGCAAGGAGACCGGAAGGTGACTGTCACCGACCGCCCGGAGCTGGAAGGCCTCGGGAATTACAAGTTCGGCTGGGCCGACCCGGATGCCGCGGGCGCGGCGGCCAAGCGTGGCCTGTCCGAGGAGGTCGTTCGCAACATCTCCGCTCTCAAGAACGAGCCGGAGTGGATGCTTGACCTTCGCCTGAAGGGCCTCCGCCTGTTCGACAGGAAGCCGCTGCCCACCTGGGGCTCTGACCTCAGCGGCATCGATTTCGACAACATCAAGTACTTCGTGCGCTCGACCGAGAAGCAGGCCGCTTCCTGGGACGAGCTGCCCGCCGACATCAAGAACACCTATGACAAGCTTGGCATCCCCGAGGCGGAGAAGCAGCGCCTCATCGCCGGTGTCGCGGCTCAGTACGAGTCCGAGGTGGTCTACCACAAGATCCGTGAGGACCTCGAGGAGAAGGGCGTCATCTTCCTCGACACCGACACGGGCCTGAAGGAGCACCCGGAGATCTTCCAGGAGTACTTCGGGTCGGTCATCCCGGTGGGCGACAACAAGTTCGCCGCGCTCAACACCGCCGTGTGGTCCGGTGGCTCGTTCATCTACGTGCCGCCGAACGTCGAGGTCGAGATCCCGCTGCAGGCCTACTTCCGGATCAACACCGAGAACATGGGCCAGTTCGAGCGGACCCTGATCATCGTGGACGAAAACTCCTACGTCCACTACGTCGAGGGCTGCACCGCGCCGATCTACTCCTCCGACTCGCTGCACAGCGCCGTCGTTGAGATCATCGTGAAGAAGAACGCCCGCTGCCGTTACACGACCATCCAGAACTGGTCGAACAACGTCTACAACCTGGTCACCAAGCGCGCCGTGGCCTACGAGGGCGCGACCATGGAGTGGATCGACGGCAACATCGGCTCCAAGGTCACGATGAAGTACCCGGCCGTCTACCTCATGGGCGAGCACGCCAAGGGCGAGACGCTGAGCGTCGCGTTCGCGGGCGAGGGTCAGCACCAGGACGCCGGCTCGAAGATGGTGCACCTGGCGCCGAACACGAGCTCCAGCGTGATCTCCAAGTCGGTGGCGCGCGGCGGCGGCCGCACCTCCTACCGCGGTCTCGTGCAGATCGAGGAGGGCGCGCACGGCAGCGCCAGCACCGTCAAGTGCGACGCACTGCTGGTCGACCAGATCAGCCGCTCCGACACCTACCCCTACGTCGACGTCCGCGAGGACGACGTCAGGATGGGTCACGAGGCGACGGTCTCCAAGGTCAGCGAGGACCAGCTGTTCTACCTCATGAGCCGCGGGCTCGATGAGGACGAGGCGATGGCGATGATCGTGCGCGGCTTCGTGGAGCCGATCGCGCGTGAGCTGCCGATGGAATACGCGCTCGAGCTCAACCGGCTGATCGAGCTGCAGATGGAAGGAGCCGTCGGCTGATGGGCCTGAACGAGAAGCCCTTGTCGACCCTGCACGAGAAGGCGTCGTTCGACCTCGGTGACTTCGAGGTCCCGACCGGGCGCGAGGAGTCGTGGCGTTTCACGCCGCTCTCGCGCCTGAAGGGCCTGCACAACGGCAAGGCCGAGCCCGTGGGCCACGTGCGCCTGGACGTCGACGCGGCGCCCGAGGTCACCGTGGAGACGGTCGGCCGCGACGACGCCCGCCTCGGCAAGGCGTTCGCGCCGACCGACCGGGTGAGCGCCCAGGCGTGGCACAGCTTCGAGAAGGCCACCGTGATCACGGTGCCCCGCGAGGCCGTCACGTCCAAGCACACCGTCCTGACGCTGACCGGGTCCGGCGACGGCGCCTCCTACGGCCACATCGTGGTCAAGGTGGAGCCGATGGCCGAGGCCGTGATCGTGCTCGACCACAGGGGCAGCGCCGTCTACGCCGACAACATCGAGTTCGCCGTCGGCGACGGCGCCTCGCTCAGGGTCGTCAGCCTGCAGGACTGGGACGACGACGCGGTCCACGTCTCGCACCACCACGCCCAGCTGGCCAAGGACGCGACGTTCCGCAGCTTCGCGGTGACGCTCGGCGGCGACCTCGTACGCCTGTCGCCCAACGTGACCTACACCGCCCCCGGCGGCGACGCCGACATGTCGGGCGTCTACTTCGCGGATGCCGGGCAGCACCTGGAGCACCGCCTGCTGGTCGACCACTCGCAGCCGAACTGTAAGAGCAACGTCGACTACCGCGGCGCGCTGCAGGGTGAGGACGCGCACGCCGTCTGGATCGGCGACGTGATCATCAGGGTCGAGGCCGAGGGCACCGACACCTACGAGCTCAACCGCAATCTCATCCTCACCGACGGCGCCCGCGCCGACTCGGTGCCCAACCTGGAGATCCTCACCGGCGAGGTCGCCGGCGCCGGCCACGCCTCCGCCTCCGGCCGCCTCGACGACGAGCACATCTTCTACCTGCAGGCCCGCGGCATCCCCTACGACGAGGCCCGTCGCCTGGTCGTCAAGGGCTTCCTCGGCCAGCTCATCGAGAAGATCGAGGTCGAGGAGATCCGCGAGCGCGTGCTCACCGCAGTGGAGGCGGAGCTCACGCGATGAGTTTCCAGAAGGTCTGCAAGCTCGATGACATCCCTGACCAGGGGGCCATCGGGGTCGAGGTCGGGGACACGCCGGTCGCGCTCGTCCGCAAGGGCGATGAGGTCTTCGCCCTGCACGACGTCTGCTCCCACGCCGAGGTGAAGCTCAGCGAGGGCGAGCTCTACGACGGCACGCTGGAGTGCTGGCTGCACGGCTCGTGCTTCGACGTCCGCACCGGCAAGCCGACCGGACCACCTGCGACCAAGCCCGTGAACGTCTACACAGTCAAGATCGACGGCGATGACGTCCTCGTCTCGCTCTCGAAGGAGTCATAACACACCATGTCCACCCTAGAGATCCGCGACCTGCACGTCGCCGTCGAGGACAAGGAAATCCTGCGCGGCGTCAACCTGACCGTGGCGGCCGGGCAGACCCACGCCATCATGGGCCCCAACGGCTCGGGCAAGTCGACGCTCGCCTACGCCATCGCCGGCCACCCCAAGTACACGATCACCAGCGGCAAGGTGCTGCTGGACGGCGTGGACCTGCTGGAGCTGTCGGTCGACGAGCGGGCCCGCGCGGGCCTGTTCCTCGCCATGCAGTACCCGGTCGAGGTCCCCGGCGTGTCGGTGTCGAACTTCCTGCGCTCGGCCGTCACCGCCGTCCGCGGCGAGGCGCCCAAGCTGCGTGAGTTCGCCAAGGACCTGAAGAACGGCATGGACGCGCTGTCCATCGACTCCGCCTTCGCCCAGCGCAACCTCAACGAGGGTTTCTCCGGCGGCGAGAAGAAGCGCCACGAGATCCTCCAGATGGAGCTGCTCAAGCCGAAGATCGCCGTGCTCGACGAGACCGACTCCGGCCTCGACGTGGACGCGCTGCGCGTGGTGTCGGAGGGCATCAACCGCTTCCGCGCCTCCGGCGAGACCGGCGTTCTGCTGATCACGCACTACACGCGCATCCTGCGGTACGTGAAGCCGGACTTCGTGCACGTCTTCGCCGCCGGCAGGATCGTCGAGGAGGGCGGCCCCGAACTGGCCGAGAAGCTCGAGGCCGAGGGCTACGAGCAGTACACGAAGGCGTCTGCATGACTTCCATCAGCTTCGATGTGGAGAAGATCAGGAAGGACTTCCCGGTCTTCTCCCGCGAGCTGCCCGACGGGCGCCCGCTCGTCTACCTGGACTCGGGCAACTCCTCGCAGAAGCCCGAGCTGGTCATCGAGACCATGCGGGAGCACCTGGCGATGCACTACAGCAACGTCGGGCGGGCCATGCACGTGCTCGGGGCCGAGTCGACCGAGGCGTACGAGGGCGCCCGCGACAAGATCGCCGGCTTCGTCGGCACGTCGTCGCGTGACGAGGTGATCTTCACCAAGAACGCCTCCGAGGCGCTCAACCTGGTCGCGTACTCGTTCGGCAACCCGGCCAACACCGATCCGCGCTTCACGCTCGGGCCGGGCGACGAGATCGTCATCTCCGAGATGGAGCACCACTCCAACATCGTGCCGTGGCAGATGCTCTCGCAGCGCACCGGTGCGACGCTGAAGTGGTTCGGCGTCACCGACGACGGCCGGCTGGACCTGTCGGACGACGTGATCACCGAGCGGACGAAGATCGTCTCGGTCGCCCACCAGTCCAACGTGCTCGGCACCGTCAACCCGGTCGCCGAGCTGGCCAGGCGGGCGCACGCGGTAGGGGCGCTCATCATGCTGGACGCCTCCCAGTCCGTGCCGCACCACCCGGTGAACGTCACCGAGCTGGGCGCCGACTTCGTGGCCTTCACCGGGCACAAGATGGTCGGCCCGTCCGGCATCGGCGTGCTCTGGGGGCGGGCCGAGCTGCTGGAGGCCATGCCCCCGTTCCTGGGCGGCGGCGAGATGATCGAGGCGGTCTGGATGGACCGCTCGACGTACGCGCCGGTGCCGCACAAGTTCGAGGCCGGCACGCCGCCGATCGTCGAGGCCATCGGGCTCGGCGCGGCCGTGGACTACCTCACCGGGATCGGCATGGAGGCCGTCGAGGCGCACGAGCGCGAGCTGACGGCCTACGCGCTGGAGGCCCTGCGCGACGTTCCCACCCTGCGTGTCATCGGCCCCGAGACGCTGGAGGGGCGTGGCGGGACGGTGTCGTTCACGCTGGAGGGCATCCACCCGCACGACGTCGGGCAGATCCTGGACGACCAGTTCGGCGTCGCCGTACGCGTGGGGCACCACTGCGCGCGGCCGCTGCACCTGCGCTTCGGAATACCGGCGACCACGCGGGCGTCGTTCTACCTGTACAACACCACGGGCGAGATCGACGCCCTGGTGCGCGGCCTGCATCACGTTCAGAAGGTGTTCGCATAGCCATGATCGGCGAGTCGATGTACCAGGAGCTGATCCTGGAGCACTACAAGCACCCGCAGGGGCGGGGGCTTCGTGAGCCGTACGACGCCGAGGTTCACCACGTGAACCCCACGTGCGGCGACGAGATCACGCTCAGGGTCAAGGTGGGCGACGCCGGCAAGATCCTGGACGTCTCCTATGACGGACAGGGCTGTTCGATCAGCCAGGCCGCCGCCTCGGTGCTGCACGAGCTGGCCACCGGCTCGACGGTCGAGGAATCGCTCTCGGTGGTCGACGAGTTCACCCGGCTCATGCAGGGCAGGGGACAGGTGGAGGCCGACGAGGACGTGCTCGGTGACGCGGTCGCGTTCTCGGGTGTGGCCAAGTTCCCGGCGCGTGTCAAATGCGCGTTGCTTTCTTGGATGGCCTACAAGGACGCTGTTGTGAGGAGTTCAGCCCAGTGAGTAAGCCAGTGGAGACTCCGACCGACCTCGACGGTGAGACCACCGTCGAGGAGGTCATGGAGGCGCTCAAGGACGTCGTCGACCCCGAGCTCGGCATCAACGTCGTCGACCTGGGCCTGATCTACGGGCTCAACCTCGACCCCGCCGACGGCGGGCGGCCCGTGGCCACCATCGACATGACGCTGACCAGCGCGGCCTGCCCGCTGACCGACGTCATCGAGGACCAGGCCCACTCGGCGCTGGACGGCATGGTGTCCGACGTGAAGATCAACTGGGTCTGGCTGCCGCCGTGGGGCCCGGACAAGATCACCGATGAAGGTCGCGAGCAGCTTCGTATGCTAGGATTCAACGTCTGATCTTTTGTGCTGTAACGGCTGACGTCAGACGTCAGCCGCTTCAGCGTGCCATCGAGGGTTTCGGAAGGTCCGGGCCCATCCGGGAAATATCCGATAACATCCCGGCGTTGGAACAGATGCACCTAACGTCTCATTGCGCGTCTCGCGCCACTGCGGTCGGCGCCCCGGGTGTATCCCCCCCATGTGAGTGACCCGCTCCGATGGCGGGTGCCATGAACCCCTGTGCGGCGTGCGCCGCACCTCTTGGCTCGTCCTTTCGCAGAAGTGACGTGCCACTTCGACGGAAAGGCACGATCTTTCGTGACCATGCTTGACGCTGTCATGCCCTCGCTCGACGAGAGCACCTCCGACTCGCCGATCGAGGCGGCCCAGATCCCGGGCCTGTCCGAGTTCGAGCTGCTGGGCCTGCCCAAGCCGCTCGTGACCGGACTGGCCAGGCAGGGCATCGACAGCCCCTTCCCCATCCAGAGCGCGACGATTCCCGACGTCCTCGCCGGCAACGACGTGCTCGGCCGCGGCCAGACCGGCTCCGGCAAGACCCTCGCGTTCGGGCTGCCCACCATGGCCCGCATCGCCGGCGTCAAGCCCGCCCCCGGCCGGCCCCGCGCCATGATCCTCGTGCCGACCCGTGAGCTCGCCCTGCAGGTCCACGACGCCCTCGAACCCCTCGGCCGCGGCCTCGGGCTGCGCATGAAGGTCGTCGTGGGCGGCATGTCCATGGGCAAGCAGATCGAGGCGCTGCGGCGCGGCGTCGACGTCGTCATCGCCACCCCCGGCCGGCTCGGCGACCTCATCCGGCAGGGTGAGTGCTCGCTGTCCAACATCGAGGTGAGCGTGCTCGACGAGGCCGACCACATGTGCGACCTCGGCTTCTTCCCCGTCGTCACCGAGCTGCTCGCCCAGACGCCGAGCGGCGGCCAGCGGCTGCTGTTCTCCGCCACGCTCGACGGCGACGTCGACAAGCTGGTGAAGCGCTTCCTCACCAACCCGATCACCCACTCCGTGGCGCCCGCGACCTCGCCGGTCGACACCATGGAGCACCACGTGATGCAGGTCACGCGCGACGACAAGTTCGACGTCATCGCCGAGATCGCCAATCGCGAGGGCCGCACCATCATCTTCGTCAAGACCCAGCACGGCGTGGACCGGCTGTGCAAGCAGCTGGCCCGGGTCGGCGTCAAGGCCGGCGGCCTGCACGGCGGCAAGCGCCAGAACCAGCGCACCCGCATCCTCGCCGAGTTCCGTGAGGGCTCCGTCAACGTGCTGGTCTGCACCGACGTCGCGGCACGCGGCATCCACGTCGACAACATCAGCCTGGTGCTGCACGTGGACCCGCCGCAGGACCACAAGAGCTACCTGCACCGGGGCGGCCGTACGGCCCGCGCCGGTGAGAAGGGCACCGTCGTCACGCTGGTGCTGCCCAACGAGCGCCGCTCGACCGACGCCCTCACCCGGCGCGCCGGGATCCACCCGTTCCGCCTGAAGGCCACCCCCGGGAACCCGCGGGTCGCCGAGGTGACGGGCGCCCGCACGCCCAGCGGCGAGGCCATCCCGGTCTGGGAGCCGGACGTCCGCAAGCCGCTGCGGCCCCGCCGCGAAGGCGGTCACGGGGGTTCGGAGCGCCGCGGTCGCCGTGGCGGCCGACGGGACTTCGACGGCGACCGCCGCCCGCGCCGCCACGACGAGGGCGAGCGGCCCTTCGGCGGCGGACGGCGGCACGCCGAAGGCGAGCGGCCGTCCGGCAATGCGCAGGAGCCTCGGACGTTCGGCAACACGCAAGAGCCGCGGACGCTCAGTGACGACCGCCGCCGCGACGGCCGGCCGCGCGGCGGATACCGCTCCGACGACCGCCCGTTCCGGCAGGACGACCGTGGCCAGCGGGGTGGCGGATTCCGCTCCGACGACCGCGGCGGCCGCTTCGGCTCCGACCGTAGCCGCCCGGCCGAGCACGACCGCGGCGGTTACCGATCCGACGACCGCGCCCCGCGCGACGGCTACCGTTCCGGCGACAGTGGTGGCTACCGCTCGGGTGACAGTGGTGGCTACCGGTCGGGTGACGGCTACCGCTCCGGCGCCGGCCGTGGCGACGACCGGGCCAACGGTGGCGGATTCCGCCGCAACCAGGGCCAGGGCCGCCGCTTCGAGCGCTGACCCGGTCCGGCCCGCTCCGCTGCGGCGCCGTCACTGATCGACAACCTGCCCGCCGTACCTCGTCCATCGCGAGGTGCGGCGGGCAGTCGCGTTTACGGGCTGAACCGATATGAATCGGTTCAGTAATTCGGGTGCCGGACGCTGTAAGAGGGGAATAGGTGCTGATATCTTGCCTATTGCCTCAATCGACGTCCGGAGAGTTGTTTCATGGGCTTTCAGCGCGCCTTGCATGAGTCATGGACCGTCCAGGCGGTAGACGGCGAGGTGAGCGCCGGAGCTCGGCCCGCCCCTGTGCCCGCCACTGTGCCCGGGTGTGTGCACACCGACCTGCTCGCCGCCGGTCTCATCCCCGACCCCTACCTCGACGACAACGAGGACGGACTGGCCTGGATCGGCCGCACCGCCTGGCGCTACGAGAGCGTCTTCGACTGGTCGCCGACCGGACACGAGCGGACCGACCTGGTCTGCGAAGGGCTCGACACGGTGGCGCTGATCGAGCTGAACGGCAGCCGGGTGGGCGAGACGGCCAACATGCACCGGTCATACCGCTTCGACGTCCGGAATCTCCTGCGAGAGGGACAGAACCGGTTAAGAATCACGTTCACCTCGCCGTACGAATACGCCGAAAGGCTCCGAGAAGAGCTGGGGGAGCGGCCCGGGGCGTACGCGGAGCCGTACCAGTTCATCAGGAAGATGGCCTGCAACTTCGGCTGGGACTGGGGGCCGACGCTGGTCACGTCCGGGATCTGGCGGCCGATCGGCCTGCACGCCTGGAGCGGGGCCAGGATCGCCGACGTGCGGCCGCTGGTCACCCTCGGGGACGGTGCGGCCAGGATCGACGTGCACGTCCGGGTGGAGAAGACCGGATCCGCCGAGGTGACCGCGGCGATCAAGGGCGTGTCGGGACACGCCGTGATCCCCGAGGGCCGCAGCGAGGCCGTGATCACGCTGGAGGTCCCGGAGCCGGAGCTGTGGTGGCCGAGAGGGTACGGCGAGCAGGCGCTCTACGAGCTCGAGGTGACGGCCGGCGACGACGTGTGGCGCCGGGAGATCGGGCTCCGCGAGGTGCGGTTGCGTACCGAGGACGGCGCGTTCACCTTGGCCGTCAACGGCGTCGACGTGTTCGTCAGAGGGGTCAACTGGATCCCCGACGACTGCTTCCCCGCCAGAGTGGACCGTGACCGCTACGCCGCCAGGCTCGCCCAGGCGTGCGAGGCCGGCGTCAACCTGGTCCGGGTGTGGGGCGGCGGCCTGTACGAGAGCGAGGATTTCTACGACCTGTGCGACCGGCTCGGGCTGCTGGTCTGGCAGGACTTCCCGTTCGCCTGCGCCGCCTACCCCGAGGAGGACCCGATCGGGGCGGAGGTGGAGGCCGAGGCCCGCGAGCAGGTCGCCCGGCTGAGCTCGCACCCGAGCCTGGTCCTGTGGTGCGGCAACAACGAGAACATCGAGGGGTACGCCGACTGGGGCTGGCAGGAATCACTCCAGGGACGCAGCTGGGGAGGCGGCTTCTACCTGGAGACGCTCCCGCGTGTCGTCGCCGAGCTGGACCCCACCCGCCCGTACTGGCCCGGCAGCCCTTACTCGGGCTCGATGGACCTGCCGCCCAACGACCCCGGCCACGGCACCATGCACATCTGGGACGTGTGGAACCAGCGGGCCTACACCGTCTACCGCGACTACCGGCCCCGCATGGCCGCCGAATTCGGCTTCCAGGGGCCCGCCGCGTACGCCACCATCCGCAGGGCGATCAGCGACGAGCCGCTGCTGCCCGACTCCCGCGGCGTGCTGCACCACCAGAAGGCGATCGACGGCAATCTCAAGCTGGCCGCCGGGCTCAAGCCGCACTTCCCCGTGCCCGAGACCTTCGACGACTGGCACTACCTCACCCAGGTGAACCAGGCGCGCGCCATCCAGCTCGGGGTGGAGCACTTCAGGGCCCTGTGGCCACACTGCGCGGGCAGCGTCGTGTGGCAGCTCAACGACTGCTGGCCGGTCACCTCATGGTCGGCCGTGGACGGGGACGGCAGGAAGAAACCGCTGTTCCACGCGCTGCGCAGGGCCTACGCCGACCGGCTGCTGACCGTGCAGCCGCGTGACGGCGGCCTGGCACTGGTCGCCGTCAACGACACCGGCCGCCCGTGGCGGGCATCGGCGCGGGCCGTACGGCACGGCTTCGACGGCGCCGCGCTCGCGACGCAGGACCTCGCCCTCGACGTGCCGCCACGTACGGCCGTCACCGTGCCGCTGGCCCCGTCCGTCGCCGAGCCGGGCGACCCGCTGACCGAGCTGATCGCGGTAGAGACGGGTGGCCGGGAGGTGGGGCGGGCGCTGTGGTTCTTCGCGCCCGACAAGGATCTGCACCTGCCCGAGCCGGGCTACGACACGGCGACGGAGCCGGCGCCGGAGGGCCTGCGGCTGACGGTCACCGCCCGTACGCTCCTGCGTGACCTGGCCGTCTTCCCCGACCGGCTGGACCCGGACGCGCAGGTCGACGACCAGCTCGTCACGCTGCTGCCGGGCGAGCGGGCCGAGTTCCTGATCCGCACGGCCGGCCTGGACGAGCGGGCCCTGGTCCGCGCGCCGGTGCTGCGCTGCGTCAACGATGTGGTGGTGAGGTGAGATGCGCCGTTACGGGTTGAGCGGGGGTTCACCGGGGCCGCCCACGAGGCGGTGATCCGCCACCTCGTGGCCGGGCTCACAGGGCCTGACCGAGCCCGGCTATCCCTGCGACTACAAGGGACGGCACTGGGACAGGGCCGGGCTGCGTGACTTCTACGCCCCGTGGCGGGCGGTGGCCGATCGGGGCGTGCCCGTCCACGTCGGCGAGTTCGGCTGCTACGAGCACACGCCGAACGCCGTCGCGCTGCGCTGGCTGTCCGACGTGCTCGGCGTGTTCGCCTCCTGCGGCTGGGGTTGTGCGTTGTGGCAGTTCGACGGGCCGTTCGAGGTGATCGGGCACCGGCGGCCCGGCGCGCGCTTGGAGGAGCTCGACGGGTTCCTGGTGGACAGGGCCTCCTCGAACTGCTCCAGGCGCACCGGGTCAGCCCTTCAGGCCGCTGAGCGCGATGCCTTTGGTGAAGTACTTCTGGAAGATCAGGAAGAAGACGATCGTCGGAACCGACGCGAGCAGCCCGCCCGCCATGATCGCGCCTTGGTGGTCAGGCCCCCCGAAGTAGGAGTTGAGCCTGGCCAGCGCGACGGGGATGTTCGCCATCTCGTCGCTCTGCACGATGATGAGCGGCCAGAGGAAGTTGTTCCACTCCGCCAGCACGATGAAGATCGACATCGCGGCGAGTGCCGGCCGCAGCAGTGGCAGCACGATCCTCCACCAGATCCGCCACTCCCCGGCGCCGTCCACCCTGGCCGCCTGGATCAGTTCGTTCGGTATCGACTGCAGGAACTGCACCAGGAAGAACAGCACGAACGCCTTGGCCAGCGCCGGGACGATGTAGGCCGCGTAGCTGTCCAGCCAGCCCAGGTTCCGCATGATCACGTAGTTCGGGATCAGCGTGGTCTGCCAGGGCACCATCATCGAGGCGATGATCAACAGGAAGATGGTCCTGCGTCCCTTGATGTCGTGCTTGGCGATCACGTACGCGGCCAGCGAGCAGATCAGCAGCGACCCGACGGTGATGCTGGTCGTGATGACGATGCTGTTGAACATGAACCGCCAGAACCCGAAGTCCACCTGGTAACGCTGGAAGATGCCCTGCAGGTGGCCGGGATTGATCGCTTGGGCGCTCCACTCCGGGTCGTAGAAGTTGGCGAACGTGGGTGACTCCGGCACGAACGACGGCGGCGTCCTGGCCAGCTCCCTCGGTGGTTTGAACACCGTGATGAGCAGCCAGTAGAACGGCGCGATCATCGTCAGTGCCAGCAAGTAGAACGGCAGGCGCAGCAAATGCCCGTTGATCCGGGCGCGCCGGCCGCCGCCGGTGTCCTTGCTGTGCGGGGACTGCTGGACCGGGGCGATCGTGTCCATGGGGGCGACGGCCATCACAGCTCCTTCATGGCGCGGCCCACGCGCAGGTTGATGAGGCTGAGCACGAAGATGATCAGGAAGAGCACCCACGCGATCGCGGAGGCGTAGCCCAGCCTGAAGTGGGTGAAGCCCTGGTCGTAGAGATAGGGGACGATCATCAGGCCCGAGTCGAGCACGCCGCCGATGGTGTTGGCGCCCTGACTGAAGACGATGTAGACGGCCTCGAACACCTGGAAGGCGCCGATCAGGCCGGTCACCACCACGTACGTGGTGACGGGGCGCAGCAGTGGCAGCGTGATGTGGCGGAACTGCCGCCAGGTGGAGGCGCCGTCGATCTTGGCGGCCTCGTAGTACTCCTGGGGGATCGAGCCGAGCCCGGCCACGTACAGCACCATGCCGTAGCCCATGCCGCCCCACACCGACATCAGCACCAGGATCGGGATCGTCAGGCCCGGGGTGGCCAGCCAGGCGACGGCATTGCCGCCGAGCCAGTCCACGATCGTGTTGGCCAGGCCGACGTCGCTGGGGTACAGAACCCACTTCCACATCAGCATGAGCGCGATGGAGGAGGTCACCGAGGGCAGGAAGAACACGGTGCGCATGATCCTGTGCAGCCAGCCGGTGCCGTTGAACGCCAGTGCCAGGCCCAGCGACAGCAGCGTGCCGAGCACGACCGATCCGACCACGTACAGGGCGGTGTTGCCCAGCGCGTGGCGGAACCTGGCATCCGACGCCAGCTGTACGAAGTTGTCCACACCGGTGAACGCCGCGGGATTGATCCCGTCGAACTTGGTGAAGCTCAGGTAGAGCGAGTTGGCCAGCGGCCAGAGCAGGAACCCCGCGAACAAGGCGAGGAACGGCAGCAGCATCGCGTACGAGGTGCCGTAGCGGCGCAGCCTGCCGCGCAGGGGGATGGGGGAGGCCATGTCAGACTCCTGGATCAGGGGCCGGGACCGGGCCACGCCGGTCCCGGCGGGGGCGACTATCCGGCGTTGCGCTCCATGATCTTGGCGGCTTCCGCCAGCGCGGTCTTGACGTCCGCCTTGCCGAGGATCGCCGACTGGAGCTGCTTGGTCACGTCCGGCGCGCTCTCGTCCCAGCCGGGGCAGCCCGGCGCGGCCTTGCCGGCCTTGATCGCGGCCTCGAACACCTGGGCCTGCTCAGGAGTGAACACCGAGCCGTTCACGATCTTGTCGGGGCGCGGCGGGATGTAGGAGATGTTCCGCTTTCTGGCCTCGTCCGCGATCGCGGTGATGGCTTCGTCGCTGTACATGAACGTGACGAAGTCCGTGCTCGTCTGGACGTACTTGCTGAAGGAGGTCACGCCGATGGCCCGGCCGCCGATGAACGTGGTCGGCCCGGCGGGGCCCGCGGGGATCGTGGTCATCGCCCACTTGCCCTTCAGCTTGGGCTTGTTGACGTCGAGGCCCTTGGCGATCCAGTTGCCCGCCACCACCATCGCGGTGCCGGTGTCCAGCGCGTCGGCGCCCTCCACGGTGGCGGTGGGCGCGCCGTGCTCGCGATAGAGGTCCACCCAGTACTTCAGCGCCTGCTCGGCCTGCGGGGTGTTGAGCGAGGGCTTGCAGTCGGCGGTGTAGAAGGAGCCGCCCGCCTGGTAGAGGTAGTTGAAGTAGCCGATCCAGTCGAGGTTGCCCCAGTCCTGGCTGTAGGGCTTCTTGACCCCGGCGGCCTTGAGCTTGCCGATGGCCGCGGTCAGCTCCTCCCAGGTCTTGGGCGGCTCGACCTTGGCCTGCTCCAGCAGGTCGGTGCGGTAGTAGAGGGCGAGGGTCGACATGTCCAGCGGCACGCCGTACACCGAGCCGTCGGGGGAGATGGCCGACTCCCACTGGGCGGGCAGGGCCTGTGCCTTGAGCGAGTCGGCGCCGTGCTTGCGCAGGTCCACCATGGCGCCCCTGGCGCCGAACTGGATGGTCCACGTCATGCCGCCGGAGATGATGTCGGGTCCGTTGCGGCTGGTGGCCGCCGCCAGCAGCTTGGCGTACGCGTCGGACCACGACAGGGTCTGTACCTTGACCGTCACGTTCGGGTGCTTCTGCTTATAGAGGTCGGCGGCCTTCTGGAAGGTCGCGGTCTCGTCGTCACCGCCGGTGGACCAGAAGGACAGGGTCACGGGGGCGTTGGTGTTCTGGTCCGCCTGCTGGGTCGGCGTCTGGCCGCTGGTGGCGCAGGCCGCGCTCAGAACCGCCAACAGGACCGTGCTGCAAGCTGCCATTGTTCGTCGCATGGGGCCATCCGATCTATCGGTCGGATGGGCGCCTTCGGGGGGCGTGCGGATGTGCGAGGGCATCCCACGACCGGCGCCCACATTCATATGTGTAGGGATCTCACCACTTAAACGGGTAAGTTACAATAGGTCGACGACAACGTTGTCAGGAGGTTTCCGCTCCACACGGCTCTGACCTGTAGGGAAGCGGCCCATGAAACGGTTCGGTCACATCCGCGCGGGAGCGGTGCTGCCCCGGGGCAGCAGGCTCGCCGGCGGCCCCTCCAGGCTCCCCGTCTCCCCGCTTTCGATCAGCCTGAGCAGGGTCTGCGCGGCGTGCGCGCCGCCGGCGGGGATGTCCCGGGTCACCGCGGTCAGCGACGGCCGCACCACCTGGGAGAGCGGCGAGTCGTCCCAGGCCACGATCGACAGCTCGGCGGGGACGTCGAGGCGCATCTCCTGGGCGACCGACAGGCCCGCCACCGCCATGATGTCGTTGTCGTAGACGATCGCGCTGGGCCTGGCCCGAGAGCTGAGCAGCCGCCGGGTCGCCCGGGCCCCCTGCTCGCCCGTGTAGTCGGTGTGGACGATCGGATGCTCGGTCACGCCCGACTCGGCGCAGATCTCCGCGAACGCCTCGTCCCTGATCCTCGTGTGCAGCAGCGCCGGCAGCCCGGCCACCCTGGCGATGTGCCGGTGGCCGAGCGCCGCGAGATACTCGATCACCTCGCGCAACACGACCACCTCGTCCGACCACACCGCCGGCAGCGAGCCGGTGCCCGACGGGTGCCCGGTCACGACCGCAGGCATGCCGAGCTGCTCGACCACCGGGATACGGGGATCGTCGTCATGCAGGTCGACCAGGATCGCGCCGTCCACCCTGCCCTCGCCCCACCAGCGCCGGTAGACGGCGATCTCGGCCTCGTGGTCGGGCACCACTTGGAGCATCAGCGCGCACGAGCTGGCCGCCAGCTCGCCCTCGATGCCGCTGATCAGCTCCATGAAGAACGGCTCCACGCCGAGGAAGCGCGCGGGACGGCAGAGCACCAGGCCGATGGCGTCGGCCCGGGCGCCGCTGAGCGAGCGCGCGGCGACGTTCGGCCGCCAGCCGATCTCCTGCGCGATCGCCTGGATGCGGGCCCTGGTCTCCTCCGAGACACCGGGCAAGCCGTTCAGCGCGTACGAGACCGCGCCCTTGGACACGCCGGCCCGCTTGGCGATGTCGGCGATCGTCGGCCTTTTCACCCGGCGCCCCTTCCCTGAAACTTTCGCTGAACCGTATCAGCGACATGATGACAGAATTCTTGTCCGATTCGTCCTGAAGGAGTGATCTTGCCGGAAGGTGAAGGCCTGCGAGGGATCCAGCGCCTGCGCGTGCCCTGACCCGCACGTGTGGACCCAGCCTGACCGCGTCTGGTCTCGTCTCATTTCTGGGGCCGGTCCCGGGGACTGGATGGAGGTGCGGACGGTGGCCAGGCTGGCGTCGCCGGTCGAGCCCGCGTAGGAGGAGCGGGACCAGAAGTGCCCGCCCCACAGGTATTTGCGGACGTGAGCGCTGTATTCCTGGCGGAGGTAGCGGGCCGAGACACCTTTGAGGGAGTTGACGAGGGCGAGGGCGTGCGGCGAGTCCGTCCATGCCATGGAGCGGATCATGCGGGCCGTAAGGCCCTGGGCTGACCTGCTCGGTCTCGCGTGGCGGACGCGAGGCGGCGGCACGCCCTGTCGCAGACTAGTCTTGACACGCACGTCAGCCGAGCCACGAGAGAGACCATGAAGACCTTCGAAGAGCTGTTCGCCGAGCTGTCAGAGAAGGCCCGGACCCGGCCCGCGGGCTCGGGCACCGTGGCCGCGCTCGACGCCGGCGTCCATGCCATCGGCAAGAAGGTCGTCGAGGAGGCCGCCGAGAGCTGGATGGCCGCCGAGCACGAGTCCGACGACAGGGCCGCCGAGGAGATCTCCCAGCTCCTCTACCACGTGCAGGTGCTCATGATCGCCAAAGGCATCGGTCTCGACCAGGTCTACAAGCATCTCTAGGGCGCCGAGCGCCCGCCGCCGCCGACCCTGGAGAAGCGAGAGAAAACCGAGGACCTGACATGCTGCGTCTGGCAGTACCCAACAAGGGCGCGCTCAGCGAGGCCGCCCAGCACATGCTCAAAGAGGCCGGCTACCGGTCGCGCAGGGACAGCAAAGAGCTGGTCGTGGTCGACCAGGACAACGGCTGCGAGCTGTTCTTCCTGCGCCCCCGCGACATCGCCGTCTACGTCGGGGAGGGCACGCTCGACCTCGGCATCACCGGCCGCGACATGCTGGTCGACTCCGGCGCGCCGGTCGAGGAGGTCATGCCGCTCGGCTTCGGCGGCTCCACCTTCCGCCTGGCCGCCGCCGCGGGCACGATGACGTCGGTCCAGGACCTCGACGGCCGCCGCATCGCCACCTCCTACGCGGGCCTGCTCGAGAAATACCTGTCCGACCAGGGCGTGGACGCCCGCGTGATCAAGCTGGACGGCGCCGTCGAGACCGCCATCAGGCTCGGCGTGGCCGACGCGGTCGCCGACGTCGTGGAGACCGGCACCACGCTGCGCAACGTCGGCCTGGAGGTGTTCGGCGACCCGATCATGCGCTCGGAGGCCGTGCTGATCAAGCAGGAGGGCGCGCCGGAGACGCCTGCCGCCGGCCAGCTCATCCGCCGCCTCCAGGGCGTTGTGCACGCCCGCGACTTCGTCATGATGGACTACGACATCCGCGCCGAGCGCATCGAGGAGGCGATCGCGCTCACGCCCGGCATGGAGGGTCCGACGGTCTCGCCGCTGCACCGCGAGGGCTGGGTCGCCGTCCGCGCCATGGTGCCGCGCAAGGGCCACCAGCAGATCATGGACCAGCTGTGGGACATCGGCGCGAGGGCCATCCTGGTCACCGACATCTACGCCTGCCGCCTCTGACAGCTGCCGGGGCCGGGCGGCAGGCACGTCCCGCCGCCCGGCCCGTTCATCGCAGCCCCTGCATCGCCTTGATCGCCTGATCCACCTGCTCGGGCGTGGTCACGATGCTGGTCCCGAAGCGCAGCAGCGGCTCGTGGTACGGCGTGACGCTCGCGATCACCTTCTGCGCGTGCAGCCGATTCACCGCCTCCAGCGGTTGCATGCCGCTGATCGCGCAGCACACCAGCCCCGCCGACAGCTCCTGCGACTCGGGCGTGGCCAGCGTGACGTGCGGCAGCTCCCGCAGGCCGCTCTTGAGCCGGGTGGCCAGCTCCTGCGTGCGCCGCTGCACGCGGTCCTTGCCGATGGCCGTCATGAACGCGAACGCCTCCGGCATCGCCCACCGGTGCTCGAACGCCTTGTAACCACCCGGCGTGACCAGCTCGGCCGTGCTCGCGTCCGGCGACCCGCCGCTCTGCCAGGCGGCGAACGCGGCCTGGCTGAAACTCGGGATGATCGGCGCGACCGCGTCCCAGTCCCGGCCCCACACGATGCCGGTGCCGCGCGGCCCGAACAACCACTTGTGCGTGCCGCTGGCCAGGAAGTCGCATCCCAGGTCCGTCACCCCGTCGGCCATCGCGCCGAACCCGTGCACCCCGTCCACGCACAGCAGCGCCCGGTCGTGCTCGTCGCGGCCCTTGTTGACCTCGGCCAGCATGTCGGCGATGGCCCGGACCGGCACGCGGACGCCGGTGCTCGAATGCACCCAGGTGACCGCCACCACCCGGGTCCGCGGGCCGAGCCCCTCCTTGATCGCCGACACCATGCGGTCCTTCGAGGCGGCGGCGGGGTCGTCGTACAGCCGCACCCTGCGGACCTTCGCGCCGGTGCGCTCGGCCAGCAGCCGCAGGCCCTCGTGGGTGGCGAGGAAGTCGTGCTCGGTGGTCAGCACGTCCTGTCCCGGGCGCAGCCGGATGCCGGAATAGAGCAGGCCGAGGCCCATCGTGGTGCTGTCGGTCAGCGCGATGTCGCGCGGCTCGGCGCGTATGCCCAGGTAGCGGGCCGCGGCATCGCGTACCGCCTGGTCGGGGGTTTGGCCGCCGCCGGGCGGGGTGTACTCCGGATCGGCGTCCAGGGCGTCCCGGTGCTTGATGATCGCCTCGCGGACCGGCGCCGGAGCCGGGGCCAGCACGAACGCCGCGAACTGCGCGTAAGCGGGGTCCAGTGCGAACTGCGCCCGGACGGAGGCCCAATCCTGGGGATCAAAGGCGCGACGCTGCGGAGCGTTCTGGGCGTTCTGGGCGTTCTGTGCGGGCGTGGGCGTGCACGCGGCCACCCCGGCCAGCATCCCCGCGCCGAGCAGGGCCCGTCTGTTCAGCGGCATGACTTCTTCATATCCGGGCACCGCGCCGCCGCACAGGACCGGTGGCGAGTCGTTATCAGCTCCTGACCGAGGCCACCTGCCTGATCAGGTCGGAGACGCGGACGATGCCCAGGCAGCGGTTCATCTCGTCGGTCACCACGAGGTCGTCGTAGACGCGCCCGGTGTCGCGCCCCGCGGCCTGCATGGCCGCGATCGCCGGCGTCGTCCGCGGGACCGTGCGCGGTGGGTCGGCCAGCCGCTGAGCCGGTTTCGACCCGTGCAGGGCATGGCCGTAGCGGGCCGCGAACGACAGCAGGAACCGGCTGCGGTCCAGGCTGCCCTTGGGCCGCTGGTACTCGTCCACCAGGATGACGCTCGTGATCGTCGGCTCGTGCCCGAACGCCTCCACGGCCTCTTCCGCCTTGGCCTCCGCCGGCAGCGTCACCGCGGGGATCAGCAGCTCCTGCACGCGCGGGCCCAGCAGCGCGGTGTCCGGCGTGGTGTCGCTGACGGGGAGCGGCACGCGTACCTTGCCGTCGGGGCCGGGGGCGAGCAGGGGGCCGTGCGCGAGGCGCACGCCCAGGCCGCGGACCACCGCCACCTGCGGCTCGCGCTCGACGCCCGGCGCCATCACGTGGGCGCCGATGCCGCGCGCCAGCGTCACCACCGACCGCGCCACCGCGGTCGCCCGGTGGTCGGCCGGGATGCGCGCCACCAGGTCGGGATCCAGGGCCAGCAGGTACGGCGAGGAGTCCGTGACCAGCTCCAGCGACGCGCCATAGGATCCCACATCAGCGAAGCCCAGCAGGTAGCCGATCGATCGCAGGCCGTCGAGCCCGACCTTCATCAGCGGCCGATCCTGCTCATGGCACGGTCCAGTGACGACAAGGATGGCCTCGCGCGGATGCCTGCCCGCCCGGCGCAGCGCCTCGTGCAGCGGCGCCAGCGCGCCCGCGCCCGACAGCAGCACCCGGACGGGGAGCTCCAGAATCATGGGCAGCGGGGTCGCCCGGAGGGTGCCCGCCTGGTCGACGACGGCGGGGTGCGCGATGACCGCCCCGGTGTCGAGGTCAACCATGGGGCTGGTGAGCAGGGAGGACGACACAGACAGATGATTCCGCCCGCAGCTGGAGTCACAGAAGGCCCACGAAACAGAATTTACCGATATTTCCCCTGCAGTTCCCTACTGGCGCGTAGGGGAATGCCGTTCGGTCGCGGGGGACCGGCGGCGGTGGGTTAGCCTTCAGGCCATGAGCGCGCGTCCGGCCAAGGGTGGTGGCCGGTGGGTCATGGTGCCGCCTGAGCGCGTGCACCCGTGGATCGACGGCTTCGCCGATCGGCACGGCCCCTTCACCGCGACGGGCGACGACCGGCTCGTGCGGCTGAGCGCCGCCGACGGGGCACTGGCCGAGCTGCACGTGCCGTTCCCGCCCATGAAGCCGGGGCCGCCCCACGTCACCAGGCTCGTCACGCATGCCCAGGCCGAGCGGCGGGTGGGGGTCTTCCTGGTACGGCTGGGCGGTTACGCGGCCGGCGTCTTCCGCGGCTCCGCCCTGGTGGCCTCGAAGGTGGGGTCGCGGCTGGTGCAGGGGCGGACGGCGGCGGGCGGGTGGTCGCAGCAGCGCTTCGCCAGGCGGCGGCGCAACCAGGCCGACAAGGCGTTCGACGACGCGGTGGAGACGGCGGTGCGGGTGCTGTCGCCGTACCTGGGGGAGCTGGACGCGGTGGTGCTCGGCGGGGACCGCCGGGCGGTGGACGCGTTGCGCGGCGACCGGCGCCTGGCGCCGCTCCTCGCGCTGGAGACCGAGCCGTTCCTGGTCGTGCCCGACCCGAAACTGGCCGTGCTGCGCGACACGCCTGCGACCTTCCGCGCGGTACGGGTCCGCGTGGTGGATCCTCCAGGCCTCAGCTCCCCGGGATGACCTCGCGGCACTTGGCCACGGCCGTCGCTCCTTCGGGCTGCGTAGCTTCCCGACGGTGCGATACTCTTCGTGTCCGTACGAACACGTAGGGAGCCCAACATGGTCCTGGCATCACGCAGCAGCCCCTGCCGGCTCACCCCTGAGACCGACACCGCACGGCTACCCGCCACAGCCCGCGAGCTGTTCGACGCCCTGCCGCCTCTTCCTGGTCTCCGCACCGAAGTCATCGATGGGAGATTGATCGTGAGCCCCGTCGGCACCCCCGAGCACGCGAGAATCGCGATGCTGATCAACGATGCGTTGTTTTCTCTGCGGGTTCAACGCGGCTGGCACGGCTTTGTAGGCAATGTGGATGTCTGCATCGATGGGCCGCGGACCCCGGTCGAGCCCGATTTCGTGCTCGCCCCGCCTGACTGCCCTCGCTGGGGCGACCGGGAATTGCTGTCCTCGGGTCTGCTGATGGTGGCCGAGGTGATCTCTCCGGGCAGCGTCGAAGACGATCGGGTGAAGAAGCCTCCCATGTACGCGGCAGGCGGCGTTCCCGTCATGCTTCTGGTGGACCCGATCGCCGTGCCGCCCACCGTCACCGTGCTCAGCGACGCCAAAGAAGGCGAATACCAGACCATCACCCGCGTCGCCATGGGGTCTACGGTGCACATCCCCGACCCGATCGGCTTCGACCTCGACACCGCCGTCTTCTCCGAGCATTGAAGGCTCTTCGGAGCCGCCGCCTCGCCCCTATAGAGGGTGAACTACCGATCCGGGACGTGGCTGCGAGCCCCGGGGAGCACCTGCGCCTGATGCTCGACGGCACGATGGCCGCCGCCGCACCATCGACCTCGTGACCGTTTTGAGGTTTTGAGACGATTCAAAAGAATCTTGAATGCCGCTATGATGAGCGAAATCACAGCAGCACGGCCTCGTGAGGATCGATGGCGACCAGGAACATCAAGGAGGTCGCGCAGCTGGCGCGCGTCTCAGTGGGCACCGTGAGCAATGTGCTCAACCGCCCGGAGATCGTGTCCCCCGCCACACGCGAACGCGTCTTCGAAGCGATCAAGAAGCTCGGTTTTGTCCGCAATGAGGTGGCCCGCCACCTGCGGGTGGGCCGCAGCAGGACGGTTGGACTCGTCGTGCTCGACGTGTCCAACCCGTTCTTCGTGGACGTGGCCCAGGGTGCCGAGGCGCTGGCCGAGGACCACGACACGATGGTGGTGCTCTGCAACAGCGCCGGCGACCCCGGTCGCGAGCGCCGCCACCTCGACCAGCTCGAACAGCAGCGGGTGATGGGCATACTGATCACCCCGGTCGAGACGGAGACCCCGTGGCTGGAGGAGCTGATCGCCCGGGGCACGCCCGTGGTGCTGGTCGACCGCCCGGCCTCCGGGCTGCAGTGCTCGGTGGCGGTCGACGACCGGCTCGGCGGGCAGATCGCCGGCGCCCACCTCGTCGAACGCGGGCACCGGCGGATCATGTTCGTCGGCGGGCCGCCGTCCATCAAACAGGTGGCGGACCGGCACGCGGGCCTGAGCAGCGCCGTCGCCGCCGCCGACGGAGCGGTCGAACTGCTCACCGCCACCGCCCCCGCGCTGACCGTCGCCGAAGGGCGGGCCATCGGGGAGCGCGTGGCAGCGCTGCCACCAGGGAAACGGCCCACCGCCGTCTTCTGCGCCAACGACATGATGGCGCTCGGCTTTTTACAGGCGATGGCCACCCACGGGCTGCGTGTGCCCGAGGACCTGGCCATCATCGGGTACGACGACATCGACTTCGCCGCGGCGGCCGCGGTGCCGCTGTCCTCGGTGCGGCAACCGCGCGAGCTGCTCGGGCGCACGGCCATCGACCTCCTCCTCGAGGAGGTCGCCGAGCCCGAGCAACATCGCCACAGACAGGTCATCTTCCAGCCTGACCTGGTGGTACGGGAGTCCAGCGCCATGCGCCGCGACGACTGACGCTCCACCGCTTCCCCGCCACCGATTCCGGGCCATGCCATGGCCAGGGGCCGAGGGCCCCTGCCGGCGTGCCCACCGGAAGGAATCCCATTGCCCGAGATCGTTTATCGCAACCCTCTCGCCACCGCCGACGACCTGGAAGGTTTCCGCATGGAGGGCGACGGCGCCCTCTCGTTCCCGCAGGGCCGCATGCGCCTGGAGAGCCGAAGACCCGCCTCCGACGGCCAGGCCGCCAACCTGGTGCTGTGGTGCCCCGAGGACTTCCCCGCCGACATCACCATCGAGTGGGACTTCTGGCCGGTCAGGGAGCCGGGCCTGGCCATCATGTTCTTCCACGCCCGCGGCAGGAACGGCGAGGACCTGTTCGACCCTGCCCTGGCCGAGCGCACCGGCCCCTACGACCAGTACCACCACGGCGACATCGACGCCTACCACGTCTCCTATTTCCGCCGCATGTGGGCCTCAGAACGTGCCCTGCACACCTGCAACCTGCGTAAGAGCCACGGCTTCCACCTGGTCGCGCAGGGCCCGGATCCGCTCCCGGCGGTGCTCGACGCCGAGGGCCCCTATGCCGTCCGGCTCGACGTCAAGGGGACGGAGATCATCTTCTCTATCAACGATTTGGTCTCGTTCCGCTGGGTGGACGACGGCTCGATCGGTGGCTCCGCCCTGGCAGGAGGCAAAATCGGCTTTCGCCAGATGGCTCCGCTCATCGGAGAGTACGGAAATCTCCGGGTCTGGGCTCATTGACTTTGAGTCGATTCAACACTAATTTCGCACCAACCCGCCGTTCACTCGCCTGTAACGGGGCAGGAACTGCGGGGCAACAACCCACCCCCGATCCGTGCAGATGCCACGAAAGGTGGTATGCCGGATGAACCATCCCGCACTGTCGATCAGAATCCAAGCTGCCTGTTCAGAGCTGATCTGGGCGGTCCAGCTGAACCTGATGTGGATCGTCTTCACCCTCGCGGGAGGCGTGATCCTCGGGCTCGGGCCCGCCACCGTAGCCGCCTACACCCTGGCTCGGAGGCACGCCCGCAATGAATCGTTTCAGGCTTGGCGTGAATTCTGGACCGTCTACCGACGGGAGTTCGTCCGGGCCTCGTTGCTGGTCCTGCCGGTGGCGCTCGTCGCCACCGTCCTGATCGGCAACTACCTGTACTTTGCCGCGCAAGGTACGGACTCGGGCGCGCTGCGGATTGCGACGTTCGCCGCACTGCTCGTGCTGGCCGCCGTCGGCGCGTACATCGGGCCGTTGTACGTGCACTACGAGCTGCCGCTCTGGGGCTACATCCCCAAGGCGTCGCTCCTGGCCTGGACCCGGCCGGCCTCCACCGTGCTGTTGCTGTTCGCGCTCTGGGCGATCGTCTACGTGACCATGACGCTGCCCGTTCTCGCACCGGTGATCAGCATCGGCGCATGGATCTATCTCAACACCTGGCTCTGCCTGCGCTTCTTCGAGGAGAACGAGGCGCGCCTGCATTCGAAAGGGAACCTATGAGCGCATCTCGTAATCGGCTCATGGCTGGTGCGTTAATGCTGACGACCGCCCTGCTGGCATCCGCCTGCTCCGGCACCGGCGGTGGCGGCGAGTCGAGCCAGGCCGACGCCAACACCATCACCTTCATGACCCAGCTGTTCGGCACGGCCCCGAACCCGCAGGGCGAGCTGCACCAGGCGATCGAGAAGTTCCTCGGCAAGAAGATCAAGGTCACCTGGGTGCCGAACGCGGACTACCCGGAGAAGGTCAACGTCACGCTGGCCTCCGCCAACATCCCCGACGTCATGGTGGTCGACCCGAAGTCGCCGGCGTTCGGCAAGGCGGCAGAGGCGGGGGCGTTCTGGGACCTCACCGACAAGATCAAGAAGTACCCCAACCTGGTCGGTGACGAGAAGGTCCTGCTCAACTCCTCGATCAACGGCAAGATCTACGGCCCCTACCGGACCAGGCCGCTGCTCCGCTCCGCGGTCATGATCCGCGCCGACTGGCTGAAGAAGGTCGGCCTGGAGGCGCCCAAGACCACCGACGACCTCTACAAGATCGCTGAGGCGTTCACCAAGAAGGACCCGGACGGCAACGGCAAGGACGACACCTACGGCCTCATCATCCCGAAGTGGCCCGGCACCACCTTCGCGGCCTCCAGCCCGTTCAACGTGATGGACGTCTGGTTCGGCGCCCCGAACAACTGGGGTGAGCGCGACGGCAAGCTCGTGCCCGAGTTCGACACGCCCGAGTTCTTCGAGGCCAACCGCTTCATGAAGAAGATGATCGACGAGGGCCTCGTCAACCCGGACTGGAACACGCTCGACACCGCCAAGTGGAACGACCCGTTCGTCCAGGGCAAGGGCGGCATCATCATCGACGTGGACGTCCGTACCACGCAGCTGCTCGACCTGCTCAAGGAGCAGGACCCGCAGACCTACGGCGACAAGGTCCTCACGGTCGGCAACCTCGCCCGTCCTGACGGCAAGAAGTTCTCCCTGCCGTTCAGCGGCTACAAGGACATCCTGGCCGTCTCCAAGCAGCGGGTGAAGACCGAGGCCCAGCTGGACGAGCTGCTGAAGACCCTCGACAAGCTGGCCAGCAAGGAAGGCCAGGTCCTGCTCACCAACGGCATCGAGGGCCGCAACTTCAAGGTCGAGAACGGCGAAGCCGTCCTGATCAACCAGGAAGACCCCAAGGTCAAGCAGGTCCAGGACGACGTCGACAAGGCCTTCATCCAGCTCGGCACCCAGGCCAGCACCGGCACCACCGGTATCGCCTACCCGCGCGTTCCCCCGGAGGCGCCGTACCGGAAGGACCTGGCCGAGCGCAAGGAGCGCGTGGCCGAGGACCTGAAGACGGCCGTGTTCGACCCGAGCCTGCCGGTGGTCTCGCCGACCGCCGTGGCCAAGGGCGCGACGCTCAACCCGATCGTCACCGACGCGCGGATCAAGTACCTCGCCGGCCAGCTCAGCGAGGACGAGCTGAAGGCCGAGATCAAGCGCTGGTACGACGGCGGCGGCACGCAGATCGCCCAGGAGATCAACGACCTGGTCGCCAAGCTCGGCCAGTGATGTGACGCGGGAGGGGCCCTCACGGGCCCCTCCCCTAGAAAGGAGGCCGAGTGGCCACCGACCTGGCGCCGCCACCGGTCAAGGCGGCCAAGGTAGCCGGGCACAAGCCCGACAGAGCCCGCACGCTGTGGCGCTACCGATGGCTGTACCTGCTGCTCATCCCCGGGCTGGCGTACTTCATCGTCTTCAAGTACGTCCCGATGCGCGGCCTGCAGATCGCCTTCCAGGACTTCGTGCCGTTCCTGGGCTACAACGGCAGCGAATGGGTGGGCTTCAAGCACTTCGTGGACCTGTTCACCGGGCCCGACTTCGGCCGCTTGATGTACAACACGCTGTACCTGGCGTTCCTGAACGTCATCTTCGTCTTCCCGGCGCCGATCATCGTGGCGCTGATGCTGAACGAGCTGCGGATCAACATCCTCAAGCGCTCGGTGCAGTCTCTGATCTACATCCCGCACTTCCTGTCCTGGACGATCGTCGCGTCGCTGACGTACATCCTGTTCTCCGTCGACTACGGCGTCCTCGCGGGCTGGGTCCATGAGATTCTGGGCGGGCAGAAGATCGACTACGTGGCACAGCCGGACTGGTTCCGGCCGATCATCATCCTGCAGACGCTGTGGAAGACCACCGGGTGGACCACGATCATCTATCTGGCGGCGCTGGCCGGGGTGAACCACGAGCTGTACGAGGCGGCCAGGATGGACGGCGCGGGACGGTGGCGGCAGCTGTGGCACGTCACGCTCCCGGCGATCCGCCCGACGATCGTCGTCATGGCCATTCTCATGTCCGGCAACCTGCTCGACATGAGCTTCGAGCAGATCTGGCTCATGACCAACAACCTGAACCGCGCCACCGCTGACGTCTTCGACACCTTCGTCTTCTACGTCGGCATCAACCAGGGCGCGTTCAGCTACGCGACCGCCGTCGGCCTGTTCAAGGGCGTTGTGGGAGTCCTGTTGATCTTCGGTTCCAACTGGCTGGCCAAGCGCCTCGGCCAGCGTGGACTGTTCTAGGAGCGCTCATGTCTGTGAACCAATACCGCTCTGTGGGCAGCCGCATCTTCGACGCGATCAACATCGCCGTCCTCGTCGGGCTGGGGATGATCACGCTCCTGCCGCTGCTGTACGTCCTGGCCGGATCGTTCGCCTCGGAGTCGGAGATCTCCTCGCGGACGTTCTTCCTGTGGCCGGAGAAGTTCGTCACCAGCACCTACGAGTACATCTTCGCCACCGACGTGTTCATCAGGGCGCTGCTCACGACCATCGGGGTGACGCTCGTCGGTACGGTCATCCAGGTCGCGCTCACGCTCACCATGGCGTACCCGCTGGCCAAGCGGTACCTGCCGGGCCGCACCCTGGTGCTCAACCTGGTGATCTTCACGGTGGTGTTCAGCGGCGGCATCATCCCCACCTACCTCGTCGTCCGCGACCTGGGGATGCTCAACAGCTACTGGGCGCTGATCCTGCCGCTCGCGATCAACCCCTTCTACCTGATCATCGTCAAGAGCTTCTTCCAGGAGCTGCCCGAGGCGCTGGAGGAGGCGGCACGCATCGACGGCGCCACCGAGATGGGCGTCTTCTTCAAGATCGTCCTGCCGCTGTCCAAGCCGATCATCGCGACGTTCTCGCTGTTCTACGCCGTGGGCATCTGGAACGACTACATGTCGCCGCTGCTCTACATCGACGACTCCAGCAAGTGGACGCTGCAGGTGCTGGTGCGCCAGCTCACCGGCGCGGACGCGCAGAACGCGCTGTCGGCGCTGGAGACGGTGTTCTTCCCCACCCAGGGGCTCAAGTTCGCCGTCGTGGTCATCGCCACGCTGCCGATCCTGTGCTTCTACCCGTTCCTGCAGAAGCACTTCGTCAAGGGTGTGCTGATCGGATCGGTCAAGGAATGACGGCTGCGATCCTGCTGGCCGGGGACTCGACGGTGGCCTCGTGCCCGGCGTTCGAGGCGCCCATGTCGGGGTGGGGCGCGCAGCTCGGCGCCTACGTGGGCCGCCCGGTGCGCAACTTCGCCAAGGGCGGCGCCACCACGGCCGGCCACCGCGCCGAAGGGCTGTGGGCGGCGCTGCTGCGCGAGGTCGTGCCCGATGACCTGGTGGTGATCCAGTTCGGGCACAACGACCAGAAGGATCCCGGCCTGCCGTACCAGGACAACCTGCGCGCCTTCGTGAAGGAGGCGCGCGGGGCCGGGGCGCGGCCCGTCCTGTGCACGCCGGTGCAGCGGCGCCGGTGGGAGAGCGACCGGCTGGTCCCCACGCACGGCGGCTACCCCGACCAGGTCCGCGCGCTGGCCGCCGCCGAGGACGTACCGTTGATCGACCTGACCGCGGCCACCACCGAGCTGTACGAGCGGCTCGGCCCGGAGGGGTCCAAGACCCTGTTCACGCACTTCCCGCCCGGCGTGCACCCGCTCTACCCGGACGGGATCGCCGACGATACCCACTTCTGCTTCCGCGGCGCCGACGAGGTGGCGAGGATCGTCGCGGAGCGGCTGAAGGAGTTCGCATGACAGCATTGCGCTGGCTGGACCGACCGGGGGAGCAGGGGGTGACCTGGGGAGTCCCGTGGCCGCGCGGCGCGGTCGAGCCGGACGCGCCGTTCGCCCTGGCCGGCGCGGACGGTCGCGAGGTGCCCGTGCAGAGCTGGGTGACCGCTACGTGGCCGGACGGCTCGGTCAAGTGGTCGGCCCACGCCATCGGCGCCCGGCCCAGCGCCACTGAGTACCGGCTGGAGCCGGGCCGCGAGCCCGCCACGCTCCCCACGCCTGTCACCGTCGCCCGCGAGGACGGCGTGCTGACTGTCGGCACGGGCGTGGTGACCTGGACGATCGAGGAGAGTGGCGGCACGCTGGCCCGGTCGATCTCGCGCGGGAGCCGCGAGATCGCCAGGGACGTCCGCCTCGTCAGCCTCCGTCAGGCCGAGCCCACTCCCGACGAGGGCGGCCCGGTGGCTCGCGAGCAGGCCACCGGCGTGGTCGAGCGGGTGACGGTCGAGCAGGACGGCCCCGTGCGGGCCGTGGTGCGCCTGGAGGGCCGGCACGGCGACTGGCTGCCGTTCACCGTGCGCCTGTACTTCTACGCCGGCGCCGAGGACGTGCGGATCCTGCACACGTTCGTCTGGGACGGCGACCCCGAGCGCGACTTCCTGGCCGGGCTTGGCCTGCGGGCCGACGTCGTCATGCGCGATGAGCTCCACGACCGGCACGTCCGGCTCGCCGGGGACCAGGGTTTCCTCACCGAGGCCGTGCGCGGCCTGACCGGGCTGCGCCGCGACCCCGGCGAGTCCGTACGCCGGGCGCAGGTCGCCGGCCGGCCGTGCGGCGAGATCGACCCGGAGGTCGGCAACCGCTTGCACCTCATCCCCGCCTGGAACGACTACACGCTCGACCAGAGCTCCGCCGACGGCTTCACGCTGCGCAAGCGCACCGCCGAAGGACACGCGTGGGTGACGATCCCGCCGGGCACCCGCTCGGCCGGCTACGGCTACGTCGGCGGCGTCAGCGGCGGCCTCGGCTTCGGCCTGCGCGATTTCTGGCGGCTGCACCCCACCCGCCTCGACATCAGGAACGCGGCCACCGATCTCGCCACCGCGACCGTCTGGTTGTGGTCGCCGTCGGCCCCCGCCATGGACCTGCGCTTCTACCACGACGGGATGGGCCAGGACACCTTCGCCGAGCAGTTGGAGGGTCTGGAGGTCACCTACGAGGACTACGAGCCGGGCTTCGGCGACGCCCACGGCGTGGCGCGTACCCACCAGCTGACCCTGCGCGCTGTCGACGCCACGCCCTCCTCGGCGGACCTGGCCGCCTGCGCGGCCGCCATGAACGAGCCGGGGCTGCTCGTCGCGACTCCCGAGCGGGTGCGCGAGGCCGGCGTGTTCGGCATCTGGGAGCTGCCCGACCGCTCCACGCCCGCGCACGCGCGGATCGAGGACCGCCTGGACTTCCTGTTCGACCTGTACGTCCGGGAACGCGAGCAACGCCGCTGGTACGGGTTCTGGGACTACGGCGACGTCATGCACACCTACGACGGGGATCGGCACACCTGGCGCTACGACATCGGCGGCTACGCCTGGGACAACTCCGAGCTCTCGCCCGACCTGTGGTTGTGGCTGCAATACCTGCGCACCGGCCGGGCCGACGTCTTCCGCTTCGCCGAGGCCATGACCCGGCACACCGGCGAGGTCGACGTCTACCACCTGGGCCGCTGGAAGGGCCTGGGCAGCCGGCACAACGTGCAGCACTGGGGCTGCAGCTGCAAGCAACTGCGCATCTCCAACGCCGCCTACCGGCGCTTCTACTACTACCTGACCGCCGACGAGCGCACCGGCGACCTGATGGACGAGCTCAGCGTGCCCGAGGAGACGTTCACGATCATCGACCCGCAGCGCAAGGTGCGTCGGGACGTCTACACCCCGGACCCGGCGGCGCTGTCGGTCGGGCTCGGCACCGACTGGGGCTCACTGGCGGCGGCCTGGCTCACGCGCTGGGAACGGCACGGCGACGAGCGGGCCCGAGACCGGCTGCTGGGCACGATGGCCGACATCGGCGCGCTGCCGCAGGGCTTCCTCACCGGCGACGCCCGGCTGAACCTGGAGACCGGTCGCTTCGACACCTCGACCGACAGGATCTCCGTCTCGCACCTGTCGTCGTTGTTCGGCCTGCCGGAGATCTGCGCCGAGCTCATCGCACTCGACCTGGGCATACCCGGGTTCGAGCGGGCGTGGCTGGACTACTGCCGCCTCTACCTCGCCCCGCCGGAGCAGCAGGAGGCCGAGGCAGGGCAGCGGCTGAGCGGCATCTCGCTGATCCAGGCGCACAGCAGGCTCACCGCGTACGCGGCCGCCCGCACCGGTGACGCCGGCCTGGCCGCGTGGGCGTGGCGGAAGTTCGCACTCGACGAGGGCGACCAGCTCAACACGAACCCGTTGCAGCGGCAGCAGAACTGGGAGCTGACGCTGGTGGACGGGCCTGAGGTGCTCTCGCCCGTAGGTGAGGCCCCGTTCGTCAGCACCAACGACGCCGCGCAGTACGGCCTGGCCGCCATCCACAACCTCGCCCTGATCGGCAAGCACCTGGCGGAGCGTTAATCGGAGGTATGGCTCCGTGCGGGGCCATACACTGATCCCTATGCACACTCCCGATTGATCGGCGTCGCACGCCCAAAACCCTCGTTTCCTAGCTCGGGAGTGTTCCGCCACCATGATCATCGCCAATGATATCGAGCTGCGCGCGGGCGCGCGCCTGCTCATCGAGAAAGCCACCTTCCGGGTCAACGCCGGGGACAAGGTCGGGCTCGTCGGCCGCAACGGCGCGGGCAAGACGACGTTGACCAAGGTCCTCGCGGGCGAGGCGCTGCCCGCCGCGGGCTCGGTCACCACCAGCGGCAGCGTGGGCTACCTGCCGCAGGACCCGCGCACCGGCGACCTGCAGGTGCTGGCCCGTGACCGCATCCTGTCCGCGCGCGGGCTCGACGAGGTGCTGCGCAAGCTGCGTGAGGCGGAGCTCGGCATGTCGTCGGCCGATGAGCGCACGCGGGAGAAGGCGGTCAAGCGGTACGGCCGGCTCGAGGACCAGATGCACGTCCTGGGCGGCTACGCGGCCGAGGCAGAGGCGGCCTCCATCGCCTCCAGCCTCGGATTGCCGGACAGGGTGCTGACACAGCCGTTGCAAACGCTTTCCGGGGGGCAGCGCAGGCGCGTGGAATTGGCGCGCATTCTTTTCAGCGGGGCGGAAACTCTCCTTCTCGACGAGCCGACAAACCACCTAGATGCGGACTCAATCGGGTGGCTTCGTGATTTTTTGCGATCTCATCAGGGCGGCTTGGTGATCATCAGCCATGACGTCGACCTTCTTGAAGCGACGGTCAACAAGGTCCTGCACCTGGACGCCAACCGGTCGGTGATCGATCACTACAACGTCGGCTGGAAGGCATATCTGGCCCAGCGGGAGACCGACGAGAAGCGCCGCAAGCGCGAGCGCGCCAACGCCGAGAAACAGGCCGGCGCGCTGCTGGCGCAGGCCGACAAGATGCGTGCCAAGGCCACCAAGGCGAAGGCCGCCCAGGACATGATGCGCCGTGCGCACCGCCTGCTGGCCGGCACCGAGGAGGAGCGCAAGAGCGACAAGGTCGCGCGGCTGCGCTTCCCCGAGCCGCAGCCGTGCGGGCGCACCCCGCTCATGGCCGAGGGCCTGTCCAAGTCGTACGGCTCGCTGGAGGTCTTCACCGACGTCAACGTGGCCATCGACCGCGGTCACAGAGTCGTCATCCTCGGGCTGAACGGCGCGGGCAAGACCACGTTGCTGCGCCTGCTCGGCGGCATCGAGGAGCCCGACACCGGCGAGATCCGCCCGGGCCACGGCCTCAAGGTCGGCTATTACGCGCAGGAGCACGAAACCCTCGACTCCGGGCGGACGCTGCTGGAGAACATGCGCTCGGCCGGCGGCGAGTTCACCGACACCGAGTTGCGCAAGGTGCTCGGCTCGTTCCTGTTCACCGGCGACGACGTCGACAAGCCCGCCGGAGTCCTGTCCGGCGGCGAGAAGACCCGGCTGGCGCTGGCCATGCTGGTGCTCTCGAGCGCCAACGTCCTCCTTCTCGACGAGCCCACGAACAACCTCGATCCGGTCAGCCGCGAGCAGGTTCTCAACGCTCTAAGGTCGTATTCAGGAGCAATCGTCCTAGTCACACATGACGAGGGTGCCGTTGACGCCCTGTCACCGGATAGGGTGATCTTGCTACCTGACGGAACTGAAGACGCGTGGAGCGACGAATTTTCCGATCTTGTGGCACTTGCCTGATCTTAATTTGAGTGGGTACGGATCTTTTCCCGTGGAGTAGGTAGCCGATCCCGCTGAAATGACTGATCATGGCGGAGTAACGCTGCGGAAGTCCGGCACTACAGGAGGTACTCGTGGCCGAGACACTGAAGAAGGGCACCCGGGTCACCGGGGCCGACCGGGAAAAACTGGCCGGCGATCTCAAGAAGCGCTACGCCGCGGGTGAGAGCATCCGCGCCCTGGCCGCTTCGACCGGTCGGTCCTACGGGTTCATCCACCGCATCCTGAGCGAGTCCGGTGTGACTCTGCGTGGGCGCGGCGGGGCGACCCGAGGCAAGTCCAAGCGCTGACGGCCGCCTCGGAACGTGCGACCGCAGCCGCCCGTCCCTAGTCAGCCGGCGTCGCGCCCGAGCCAGAATCATATTCTGTAGGCTCGGGCGCGACGGTCAGCACTGTGGCTGGAAGGAGCGGGCGATGGCGGAAGCAGAGGCGCAGCAGCGTGGGGGGTATGCGGAGGACGTCTCAGCCGAGCGATTGGCGGAGATCGGGCTTCGCTTCGAGGTGGACGGTGAGATAGCGACGATCACGCTGGACCGGCCGGACAAGCGCAACGCGCAGACGTTCGCGACATGGTCGGCACTGGCTCGCATCGGCGAGAGCCTGCCCGAGCAGGTGCGCGTCGTCGTCGTGAAAGGTGAGGGACCGTCCTTCTCGGCAGGTATCGACCTGCGGATGTTCACACCTGAGGGAGTGCCCGGACAGGGCTCGTTCAGCTCGGCGGTCAAGATCGGGGACGCCGAGTTCGAGCAGCGCATCAGGCAGGCCCAGGCGGGGTTTCTGTGGCTGCGCCGCCCGGAGATCGTCTCCATCGCCGCAGTGCAAGGGCATGCGATCGGGGCGGGATTTCAACTCGCGCTCGCCTGCGACCTGCGGATCGTGGCCGATGATGTTGCGTTTTGCATGAAGGAGCCCGCACTGGGCCTGGTGCCCGATCTCACGGGGACCAAGCCCCTGGTGGAGCTGGTGGGCCTGGCCAAGGCGATCGACATCTGCCTGACGGCCAGGACCGTGCACGCGGACGAGGCCATGAGGATCGGCCTCGTGGAGAAAGTGGTCGCCCGGGGCGACCTGTCGCAAGCCGTACGAGACAAGGCCGCGGAGCTGCTGTCGACCAACCGGGACGCGGCTGTCGCGACCAAGCGACTCCTCCAGGGAGCGCGATCACGCACCCTGGAGGAGCAGAGCGTGGCAGAGGGCCTGGAGCAGGCCGCCCGCATCAAGGCCCTCTTCCCCTGACCGGCCCACCCACCGGCGGCTTCCGAACCGCGCACCACGGCGACGGGGGAGGGCGGGACCGAAGGGCGCGGGACCGGCACGGGGGCCGGGCCGGCCGGGGGTAGTGTTCGAGCCGGGGCGGTTTCGCGGTGAGCAGACACGGGAATCGGCCCGCGGCACGGGGCGCTGTCTCCGGCGAGGAGGTGGGATCCCCGCATGGCGATGATGGGCGGAGGCTTCGGGCCCCACGTGATGGCGTCGCTGCGCCGCGACGATTCGGTGACCAAGCAGCGGCTGCGCCCCGGCACGGTCCGGCGCATCGCCGGCTACGCCCGGCCGTACACGAAGCAGATCGCGGCGTTCCTGGCGCTCGTCGTGGCCGGCGCGGTCATCGTGATCGCCAACCCGCTGCTGATGAAGGCGATCATCGACGACGGCATCCTGCCCAAGCGGCCGGACGTCGTGATCGGGCTGGCGGTGGCGATCGCCGTGCTCGCTGTGGTGGACGCCGGGCTGACGCTGGTGCAGCGGTGGTTCTCGGCCCGCATCGGCGAGGGCCTGATCTACGACCTGCGCACCGAGGTGTTCGGCCACGTGCAGCGCATGCCGGTGGCGTTCTTCATGCGCGCGCAGACCGGCGCGCTGGTGAGCAGGCTCAACACCGACGTGATCGGCGCCCAGCGCGCGCTGACGAGCACGCTGTCGTCGGTCGTCTCCAACGTGGTCAGCCTGGTCCTCGTGCTGGGCGCCATGCTCGCCCTGTCGTGGCAGGTGACGCTGGTCGCCCTCGTCCTGTTGCCGATCTTCATCGTGCCGGCCAAGTTCGTCGGCCGCCGCATGTCGGCGCTGACCCGCGAGCAGATGCAGCTCGACGCCGAGCTGAGCTCCGTCACGACCGAGCGGTTCAACGTGGCCGGCGCCATGGTGGCCAAGCTCTACGGCCGCCCCGAGGACGACGCGCACGTGTTCGGCAGCCGCGCGGCCCGGGTGCGTGACGTCGGCGTGACCGTCGGCATGTACGGCACCGTGTTCCGGGTGGCGCTGGGCCTGGTCGCGGCGTTGGCCACGGCCCTCGTGTACGGCATCGGCGGCGTCCTGTCCGTCTCGAACGTCTTCGAACTGGGCACCCTGGTCGCCCTGGCCGCGCTGCTGATGCGCTTGTACGGCCCTCTCACGTCGCTGTCGAACGTGCACGTCGACGTGATGACCGCGCTCGTCAGCTTCGACCGCGTCTTCGAGATCCTCGACCTCCAGCCCATGGTGGCGGAGAAGCCCGGCGCCGTGCCGGTGCCGGACGGGCCGGTGACGATCGAGTTCGACGACGTGCGCTTCCGCTACCCGGCCGCCGAGGAGGTCTCGCTGGCCTCGCTGGAGTCGGTCGCCAGGCAGGACACGGGCCCGTCCTATCCCGTGCTGAAGGGCGTGTCGTTCACGGCCCGCCCCGGGCAGATGATCGCCCTGGTCGGCCACTCCGGCGCCGGCAAGACCACGATCACCTCACTGGTCTCCCGCCTCTACGACGTCAACGAGGGCGCCGTCCGGATCAACGGCCTCGACGTGCGCGACGCCACGCTCGCCTCGCTCCGCGAGACCGTGGGAGTGGTCATGCAGGACGCTCATCTCTACCACGACACGATCGCGGCCAACCTCCGCTATGCCAGGCCGGAGGCGAGTGATGAGGAGATCTGGGAGGCTCTCAGGGCCGCGCAGATCGGCGACCTCGTCGAGAGCCTGCCCGAGCGGCTCGAGACCGTGGTCGGCGACCGCGGCTACCGGCTGTCGGGCGGTGAGAAACAGCGGCTGGCGCTGGCCAGGCTGCTGCTCAAGGCGCCGCGTGTGGTCGTGCTCGACGAGGCCACCGCGCACCTGGACTCGGAGTCGGAGGCGGCGGTGCAGAAGGCGTTGAAGACCGCGCTGGAGGGGCGTACGTCGCTGGTCATCGCGCACCGGCTGTCGACCATCAGGGAGGCCGACGAGATCCTCGTCGTGCACGAGGGCCGCGTCGCCGAGCGCGGGCGCCACGAGGAGCTGCTGGCCCGCGCCGGCCTGTACGCCGAGCTCTACCGCACCCAGTTCAGCACTGGTGATAGCCCAGCCGCTTGAGCTCCTCGCGGGCCACCTTCTCCACCAGCTCCAGGTCGTCCGGGCGCAGGCGGGCCCGCCAGGATCCGCTCTTGGCCGCGTGCCCGTACAACGCGACCTTGGGCACCCGCGTCTCCAGGAACTCGGTGAGCGTGGCCACCGCCTGCGCCGGCTTGAGCACCAGGTCCTCGTAGCGGATCGTCAGCAGCTGCTCCGCGGGCAGCGTCCTGCGCAGCTCGGCGCTCAGGCGCACGGCGCCGCGCCAGCGCAGAGCGCACTTGCCGGCCGCCGGCATGGCCTTCCACCGGTCGAGGTGCTCGTCCTTGTTGACGCCCAGGAACGCGTTGGGGAACTCGGTCTGCTCCGTCAGCATCGCCGGCCGGAACCAGGCCAGGCACGCGGGATCGGCCAGCATGTCGGCCGCGACGTCCCGGCCGTCCCGGATGAGCTGCACGAAACGGGCGTCGGGAAACGCTTGCAGCAGCACGGGGGCGCTGTAGATCAGGTCCGGGCTGCCGTCGCCGAACCGGGTGATGTCGCCGGTGTCCACGCACGGGCCGGCGCCGGTGACGCCGCCCGCCTCCCTGCACGGCTCGGCGCACTGCCGGCAGGAGCCGGGCAGCACCTGCCAGGACTCGGCGAGCGCGTCGCGCAGGACGCGTACGGCACCGGACGTGCGGGCGATGGACGGCTTGCGGGCGAAGGCGTAGACCACGTGCGCCACGCTCGGGCGGCCCATCGTCACGTGGCAGCCGGGCGCCCGTTTGAGGGCGCGGGCCAGCAGGTCCGTGCCGGAATGCGGCGCTCCGAGCAGGAAGACGGGCCGGCGGACCTTGATGCCGTTGACCACGAGGATGTGGGGCGGAAGTCGCATACGGAGGTCAAGTGTGACACCGTTTGTCAGGTGAACGAGCACAGCGCGCCGGAGCTCGCGGCTCCTCGCCCGAGAAGGTCATCGAGCTGCATGGCACCGTGCAGCGCGCCGAATGCCTCTCCTGTGGCCTGATCACGCCGATGCCGGAGACACTGCCCGTACTCGTTCAGGAGTTGATCGATGCAGCAAGGTGACACCGTCGCGATCGTCTCGCCGTCGGGGCCGCCCGACCCCGTCCTGCTCGAACGCGGCGTCCAGCGGCTGGAGAGCCTCGGGCTGAAGGTGACGGTCGGCGCGCACGCCCTCGACCGGCAGGAGCTCGACTACCTGGCGGGCGGCGACGCCGCCCGGGCCGCCGACCTGCAGGCCGCCTGGTGCGATCCGGCGGTCTCCACGGTGTTCTGCTCCCGCGGCGGGTACGGCGCCGCCCGGCTGCTCGACCTGCTCGACTGGGACGCCATGCGAGGCGCCGGTTCCAAGGTCCTCGTCGGGTCGAGCGACATCACGGCGCTGCACAACGCGTTCGCCATCGAGCTGGGCGTGCCCACGCTGCACGGCCCGATGGCGGCCTGTGAGGTCCTGGCCGGCGAGCGGGGCCCCGAGCCGAGCAGCTGGGAGAGCCTGCAGGCGGCGCTCTCCGGCACGCCCGCGCCCGTGCGCGGGGATCGGGTGCTGGCGCCGGGCCGGGCCGAGGGGGTGTTGTCCGGGGGCAACCTGTCGCTGCTGGCGTCCATGTGCGGCACCCGGTGGCAGCCGTCGTTCGCCGGCAAGATCGCGTTCCTGGAGGACATCGGGGAGGAGCCGTACCGGATCGACCGCATGCTGACCCAGTTGCTGCAGGCCGGGGCGTTCGACGGGGTGCGGGGGATCGCGCTCGGGTCGTGGGTGGACTGCGGCGACCCGTATCCGGTTCTCCACGACCGTCTGGGACCGCTCGGAGTGCCCGTTCTGGCGGGGCTTCCGGTGGGACACGGGGCACCTCAGATGAGTGTGTGGCTGGGGAGACTTGGGGTTATCGATACCGAATCGTGCTCGCTAGCTGACACGCTCCGGGATGGGGAGCAGGCAAGGTAGGAGGGACGAATCCGACAGAAAGGGACACGGCGCGTGAGCTTGTTCAGGCGTGATGGAGCCCGCCGGAGCTCGCCGGAGCCGCGAGTTCCAGCGCGCAGGCCCGTCGAGGAGGTCGACCTCGACTCCCTGCTCGCGCTCGTCGCCGAGTCCCGCGGGTTCGCTTGTGAATTCGCCCCCGACGGGTCCGCCGTGACGCTCAGGGGCTCGCTCGCGGGGGACACCGCGTTGGTCGTCCGGCTCACCGGGTTGCGGCGTGAGGCCGGGCGCCGGACCAGGGAGGACTGGCCCGTGCTGGTCTCCGAGCACCTCGCGCACGCCGTGGCCACCGCCGGCGAGCAGGTCGACGTGTGCGACCTGGAGGAGGCCGGACCGCTGCTGCGCACCCGCGTGGAGTCCGTGGACGAGGTGGCCGACCTGACCAAGGTGGTGGGCCGCCACCTCAACGCCGACCTGGTGGAGCTGCTCATCGTGGGCTCGCGCCCGGTGCGCCCCGAGGAGGCCGGGTGCTGGCCCGTGCCCACGGCGCGCGCGATCGACCTGGCCATCGGGAACGTCCGCAAGGACGAGCGGCTGCTCGTGGAGAGCATCGAGTTGTCGGGCACGCCGGTGAGCCGGCTGACCGCTCGCTCACCCTCCGCCGCCACGCATCTGCGCTGGCTGGGCGACTATCTGCCGGTGCCCGCCGACGGTGTGCTGGCCGTCCTGCCCGATCCGTACACGCTGCTGGTGCATCCGGTGGACGGCATCGGGGTGGTGCGGGCCATCGAGCGGCTGCGGGTCCACGCGCTGACCACGGACGGGCTCAGCCCTCAGGTCTACTGGTGGCACGAGAGCCGGTTGACGCTCATCCGGGCCGACATCGTCGTGCAGCGGGGGCAGACCAGGCTCGTGGTCGCACCCCCTCCGGAGTTCGCCCAGGTCCTGGCCCGCCTCGCCGTCTGAGGCCCGCTGCTCCTAGGCGCGTCCCACGTACTCGCGCAGGTGGATCGCGGTGAGCGTGTCACCGGTTTCGACCAGTTCGGCCGGCGGACCGGAGAAGACCACCTGGCCGCCGTCGTGACCGGCTCCCGGGCCCAGGTCGATGATCCAGTCGGCGTGGGCCATGACGGCCTGGTGGTGCTCGATCACGATGACCGTGTTGCCGTCCTCCACCAGCCGGTCCAGCAGGGCCAGCAGCTGGTCCACGTCGGCCAGGTGCAGGCCGGTGGTCGGCTCGTCCAGCACGTACGTCGTGCCGTTCCTGGCCATGTTGATCGCCAGCTTGAGCCGCTGCCGCTCGCCGCCGGACAACGTGTTCAGCGGCTGCCCGAGCCCCAGGTAGCCGAGGCCGACGGCCTCCAGCCGATCGAGGATCGTCTTGGACTGCCCCGTGGGGAAGAACTCGCGGGCCTCGGCAACCGACATGCCCAGCACCTCGCTGATGTTCTTGCCGCGCAGCGTGTACGTCAGCACCTCGGGCGTGAACCGCTTGCCTTCACACTTCTCGCACACCGACGCCACCCCGGCCATCATCGCCAGGTCGGTGTAGATGAGGCCGATGCCCTTGCAGGCGGGGCAGGCGCCCTCGGAGTTGGCGCTGAACAGGCCCGGCTTGACCCCGTTGGCCTTGGCGAACGCCGCCCGGATCGGGTCGAGCAGCCCGGTGTACGTGGCAGGGTTGCTCCGGCGTGAGCCGCGGATCGGCGACTGGTCGGCCACGACCACGCCTTCCAGCCCCGCGACGTACCCGTGGATCAGCGAGCTCTTGCCCGACCCGGCCACGCCGGTGACCACGGTGAGCACGCCCAGCGGGATGTCCACGCTCACGTCCCGCAGGTTGTGCAGGGTTGCGCCGCGGATGGGCAGGTGCCCGGCGGGCTTGCGGATCTGCTCGCGCAGGCGTACCCGGTGGTCGAGGTAGCGGCCGGTCAGCGTGCCCGAGGCGCGCAGCCCGTCGAGGTCGCCCGCGTAGCAGAGCTGCCCGCCGGCCGTGCCCGCGCCCGGGCCGAGGTCCACCACGTGGTCGGCGATCGCGATCGTCTCCGGCTTGTGCTCGACCACGAGCACCGTGTTGCCCTTGTCGCGCAGCTGGAGCAGCAGGTTGTTCATCCGCTGGATGTCGTGCGGGTGCAGGCCTGCCGTGGGCTCGTCGAAGACGTACGTGACGTCGGTGAGGCTCGAGTTGAGGTGCCGCACCATCTTCACCCGCTGCGCCTCGCCGCCCGACAACGTGCCGGACTCCCGGTCCAGGCTCAGGTAGCCGAGGCCGATCTCCACCAGCGAGTCCAGGGTGGACAGCAGCCCGTCCAGCACCGGGCCGACCGTCTGATCGCCGATGTCGCGGACGAAGCCGGCCAGGTCGTTGATCTGCATCGCCGCGCACTCGGCGATGTTCTTGCCGTTGATCCTGGCCGAGCGGGCGGCCTCGTTGAGCCGCGAGCCGGCGCAGGACGGGCAGACCGTGAGCTTGAGCGCCCGGTCGGCGAACGCCCGCGCGGACGGCTGCATGGAATCCCGGTCCTTGCCCAGGTAGGTGCGCTTGACCCGGACGACGAGCCCTTCGTAGGTGAAGTTGTTGGAGCCGTACTTGAGCTTGGTGGCCGGCTTGTGGAGGAGGTCCTCCCACTGCGCGGCGGTGAAGTCCTTGAGCTTGGCGTCGGCGTCGAACAGGCCGGACCCGGCGACGACCTGCCAGGGCCAGCTGTCCACCGCGTACCCGGGGACCTTGATGGCCCCTTCGTTCAGCGACAGCTCCCTGTCGACGAGCTCGTCCACGTCGATCTCGGACGCCTTGCCCAGGCCCTCGCACTCCGGGCACATGCCCTCGGCCTTGTTGAAGCTGAAGTGGGAGGCGGTGCCGACGTACGGCTCGCCGATGCGGCTGAACATGATCCGCAGCATGGTGTGGGCGTCGGTGGCGGTGCCCACGGTGGAGCGGGGGCTGGCGCCCATGCGCTCCTGATCGACGATGATCGCCGCGCTGAGGTTGTGCAGCGTGTCCACGTCGGGGCGGGACAGGCTCGGCATGAACGACTGGATGAACGCGGTGTACGTCTCGTCGATCAGCCGCCGCGACTCCGCGGCGATCGTGTCGAAGACGAGCGAGGACTTGCCGGAGCCGGACACTCCGGTGAAGACGGTGAGGCGCCGCTTGGGGATGTCGAGGGAGACGCCCTTGAGGTTGTTCTCCCTGGCGCCGCGGACCTGGATGAGGTCGTGACTGTCGGCGGCCGTGTGATCGTGGTGCAGGACGCTGCTCGCCCGGGGGTTGAAGTCCACGGAACCCTTCCATCGTCGGCTGACTGTTTATGCCGTAAGGGAATAGCCGGGACAGCCTACCCCGTCCCGCGCGGTTCGCACGGACTTTCGATCCGTTCAGCTGATCCGCAGCCCCTGTTCCGCTCGCGTACGCCCCGGCGTCCCCCGCATGCTCCATGTTGTGGCGACATGAACAGATGGCATGCGGTTGTGGCCGCGATGACCGTGGGTGCGGCGATCCTGGCCGCGCCCGGCGTGGCCGCGGCCGACCGGGACAAACGATTCGACCTGCAGGCGCACCGGGGCGGGCTCGGGCTCGTGGTGGAGAGCTCGCTGCCGGCCTTCGCGGGCGCGCTGGAGCTCGGCGTCGGCACGCTGGAGCTCGACGTGCAGATCACCGAGGACGGCGAGGCGGTGGTCACCCACGACCGGAGGATCAGCAACAGGAAATGCCGCGACACGGCGCCCGCCGTGCCGGGGGACCCCGAGTTCCCCTACGTCGGCAAGTACATCAACACGCTCACCCTGCGGCAGGTCAAGACCATGGACTGCGGGTCGCTGACGTTGCCGGAGTTCCCCGGGCAGCGGGCCGTGCCTGGTGCGCCCATGGCCACCCTGCGTGAGGTGTTCGACCTGGTCAACCGGTACCGGGCCCGCGGCGTCACGCTGAACGTCGAGACCAAGGTCGAGGCCGGGGCGCCGCACGAGACCGCGCCGCGCGAGCAGTTCGTGCAGGTGACGGTGGACGAGATCCGGCGGGCCGGGCTGCTGCGGCAGGTCACGATCCAGAGCTTCGACTGGGGCGCGCTCATGCGCATGCGGCAGGTGGAGCCGCGGCTGCCGCTGGTCGCGCTCACCAACCGCGACTTCCTGCAGACGGGGCGGCCGGGCGCCTCGCCGTGGCTGGGCGGCATCGACATCGACGACTTCGGCGGCGACCCGCTGAAGGCGGTCAAGTCGTTCGGGGCCGACGCGTTCTCGCCGGTGCACGGCTTCCCGCAGAACGGCAAGGTGACCGACCCCGGCTACGTCCCGTACGTCACCAAGGACATGGTCGACCAGGCCCACGCCCTCGGCCTGAAGGTGATCCCGTGGACCATCGACGACGAGCCGACCATGAACAAGCTCATCGACGACGGCGTCGACGGCATCATCACCGACTACCCCGACCGGCTGCGTACCGTCATGGCCGAGCGCGGGTTCAAGCTGCCCCGGCCGCACAAGCTCCACAAGGGCTAGGTTTCCGCGGGCCGAACAGCTCGTGAACGATCGGTGCCCGGCGACTGCGCGATCATCCCGTCCGAGTACGGCCCGTCGCAGCTGCGCCAGGTGGCGCGGCTGCTCGACCGGATGAGCATCGTCGTCATCCGCATCCGTAACAGCGGCAGCTACGACATCGACCCCGACGACTTCGAGCGGCCGCTGTCGTTCACGTTCGGCGGGCGGCTGGTGTGGAAGGCCAGGGTGTCCGACGCCAGCACTGACAAGCTGCGCGAGCAGCCTGCGCTTCTTCCCCGAGGAGGACCAACCCGCCAAGGACGGCCTCGTCACGGTGCGGCAGCGGCTCTCGGACCGGATGGCCCGCTGGCTCGGCGCCTCCTCCGGGCAGGGACAGGACGTCGCCCGAGCCGGCCTGGCACGGTGTGCGGCTGGACGGGCTGCGGATGAAGCGCGGTCAGAAGGCCAAGCTCGTCGTCCTGAGGGAGGCCGATTGCTCAGCCAGCTGTCCACCCCGCGCGACCCCCACCGTCGCGTGCGCCTCCGGCGAGCTGCGCGTCGTGGGTTCGACCGTGTTCATGCCGGCGATGCGGGCCGTGGCCGACGAGTACGAGAACGCGTCCGGCGATGCCCGTATCCTCACCGAGGCCACCGGCTCCATCGGCGGCGTGCGCAGAGTCGTGGAGGCCGGCGCGAACGCGAACCTCATCGCGGTGTCGGACGGCAAGAGCAAGGCCCACCATGACCGGCTGCACGCCGAGAAGCTCGCGATCGTCACCTTCCACGTGGTCGTCAACAGCGGCGTCGGCCTCGCCACGCTCAGCGTCGATGACCTCCGCAAGATCAACAATGGCGACCACGCCGACTGGAGCCGGCTCCGCGACGACAAGACGCCCTTGCCCATCCGCATCGTCAGCCGCGACCAGGACTCAGGAACCCGGGATCTGTACGAGCAGCAGGTGCTGCGCACCGGCGAGAACGTGCTGTCCTCCAACGAGTGCCTGGACAAGGACCGCAACCCGAGCGCGCCCGTCATCCGGTGCGAGCGGCAGGACAACGCCGAGGTCATCCACAAGATCAGCACGATCCCGGGCGCGATCGGGTACGCCGACGCGCCCTCTCTCGCCGAAGCACGCAAGGCAGGCATCGTCACGGCGCTGACCCTGGACGGCAAGGCGTTCGACCCCGACACCGCCGTGCAGGCCGGGTACCCGTTCTGGACGGTCGAGTACCTCTACGCCAAGGAGCGGCCCGGCGCCGGCTCCCTGGCGGTTTCCTTCATGGACTTCGCGCGGTCGCACGCGCTGGCCGAGGTGCGGCTCGCGGAGGTGGGCTTCGACCCGTGCGTGACCAAGGAGGGCCTCGAAGTGGCGTGCGAGCTGCGCTGAGCCGTCTCAAGCGGACAGCGGGTTGGCGTGCCGGTGGTGCAGGCCGATCACCGGGATCTCGTGCAGGCTGCCCGAGTACAGGAACTGCGTCATCCCGATCAGCAGCCGCCGCACGTCCTCCTGCGGCCGCACCACCAGTCGCAGGAACTGGCTGGTGGTGCCCAGCTTGTTGCCGCACTCGCGGACGTACACGCCGTGCTCGGTCAGCAGGTGGTCGCGCAGCGGTACCCCGTCCTGGCCCGGCGGCAGCTTCACCAGCAGGAAGTTGCCCTGCGAGGCGAACACCGACAACCCCGGCATGGTGCTGAGCTGCTGGAACATCGCCCGCCTGTCGTTGGCCAGCCGCTTGAGGCTGTCCTGGTACTCCACGACGAACTGCTTCATCATGAACACGATGACCTCGGCGAACGAGTTCAGGTTCCACTTGGGCAGCGCGTCGCGCACCCGGCCGGCCAGCGCCGGATTGGCGACCATGTAGCCGAAGCGGATGCCGTGCAGGCCGAAGTTCTTGCCCAGGCTGCGCAGCACGATCACGTTCGGCCGCACCGCGGCCTCCGCGGCCACGCCCGGGTACGGCTCGGCGTCCACGAAGTCGCCGAACGACTCGTCGATGATCACCAGGTCCAGGTCGATGAGCTTGTCCATGAGCCGCACGACCTCGTGTTTCGGCAGGTAGCCCCCGTCCGGGTTGTTGGGGTTGCAGATGACCGCGACGCGGGAGCCGCGCATGCGGATGAACGAGACGTAGTCGTTCACGTCGAGGGCGAAGTTGCGGCTCTCCAGCAGCGGATACATGTCCACCCGTTTGCCGGTCTCCAGCGGCTGGTCGGTCCAGCGGCCGAAGGTGGGGATCGGCACCGCGAGGCTCTCCCGTACCAGGAGGTGGTCGATCCAGGTGATCAGTTCGGTCGACCCGTTGCCCATGGCGACCGTCTTGGGGTGCAGACCGAGCGTGGAGCAGAGCTCCTCGGTGATCGTGCCCGCGTCGCTCGGATAGAACTTCAGTATCGTCTCCAGATTCCTCCCGAGGTGCTCGAAGATTTCCGGCGTCGGGAAGTACGGGTTGCACGGTATGCAGAAATCCACTGGGGCGCGCTCTCCGGACGAGCTGCGCATCAGTGAGAAGTACGACGGGCTGTGCGCCTGTGTACGCAAGAGGCTGAGCTCCACGACACCTCCATGGAACACGTGTCCGATGTGTGTAGGTACGCGCCGATGGAGTGACCGGTTCACGGCGATGTGCACCTGTTCGCCGGGGCGCGCTGCGAAAGGGCCGCGATAAACGACGACGGCCACGGGGAAGGCAATTCGCAGGCGCGCCGGAACGGTCATCGTGCGGGCGGCGGCCGGACGCCTGCCCTATATTCGCCGGTGAGAATTCTCCGCCATTCTGCGAGAGAGAATTCCCCGTCTCTGTCTGGACGTCTTCCTGTTCGCCTCTCACGCGTTGTCCAGGCAGGATGGGTTAGTGACTACGCAGAGTAAACAGGTCGTGTCCCAATTGGAGGCATTTGCTGTTGTTGGCGGGAGATTAGCCGTGAGTTGCATTTACGTTCGGTCACCACCCTCTTTTACCTTGCGTGCGACAATGCATTGACAGAAGAAAGTGATCTTGCAAGGCTCTGGTTTGATCGTGCTTTTCTGAATTCGCCGCGGGAGAAAGGGAGGCGCGTACATGGCAGCCGAATGGACCCTGTTGCCGGCCGTGGTCGTCCGCAGCGCCGGGTTCCCCTGGGAGCTCGTCCTGTCACTGGCCTACCCGCGGGCGGCCGAGACGGCGGCGACGGTCGTACGGCTGGAACGGCAGGCCCTCGACCTGCTCGCCTGCCCGCAGGATGGCGGACGGCTGCCGCGCGGGCTCCGCGCCCGCCTGCGCCGGCTCCGTCCGCTGCCGCCCGGCACGCCCGGCTCCGCCGACTGGCTGGCCGATTGGAACCGGGTCACGGGCCTGCTGGAAGAGGCGCGTCTCGCCCTGGCCGACGTGGTCGCCGCCGACGCGGCGCGGGTAAGGACGGCCGCCGCCGCGGTGGCGGCCGACGAACGCTTCCTCGACGCCCTGGTCGGCTCGGCCCCCGCCGCCTACCGAAACCTGCGGCGACGGGCAACGCCGCCCTCCAACCCGGCCGAGGCCGCCCGGCGGCTCGCCCCGTACCTGCAGCGGCTGGCCGCCCAGTGCGCGCGGACCGGCTTCTACGCCCCGATCGACTTCGCCCGCATCGAGCCCGGCCGGGACAGCGGATACACCTGGGCCGGGCACCGCGAATGCGCACGGCGGATCGCCTACCCCGCCTCCCACATCGGTGAGGCGCTCCAGCAGCGCATCCTGACCGACCCCGCGCTCGTCGGCGCTCTGGTGCCGCGGCGGCGGACCGGGACGGGCGCCGCGTACGACGGCGCCGCCTTCGCCGGACACTGCGACGGCCGCCGCACGCTCGCCGAGATCGCCGCCGAGACCGGCACGGGATTGGAACGGGCCTCGGCGGCGCTCGCCGTGGCGGTGCGCCGCGGGCTGCTCACCCACGACCTGTGCCCGCCCGCCACCATCCCCGACCCGCTCGCCTGGCTCCGCGACCGGCTCCCTGGCGAAGAGCCCCCCGCCGTGCCGGAGCCGGGGCTCCTACCGGCGCGAGGCGCGCCCGCGCAGCGGCGGCGGGCGTTCATCCGGCCGCGGTCCGCCGCCGGGGCCGACCTGTCCGTGGGGCAGCGCGTCAGGGAGATCGCCGACCTGCTCGAGCGTTATCCCGCCGCCTCGCCCGACGTGAAGCTGGCCGTGCAGAGCAGGATCGAGGCCCTCGCCGGCGGCCGGCGGACCGGGCGCGAGGAGCGGGTCGTCGTGTACGAGGCCGCGGCCGGCACGCTGCACGTCACCATCGGCGACCCGCTCGCCGCCGACCTGCGGGACCGGGTGCCCAGGGCGCTCGGCCCGCTCGCCGAGGACGCCGAGCTGACCAGGCTGCGCACCAACCGGCTGCTCGCCGGGCGGCTCGGCCCGGGCACGTTCGATCTGGCCGAGGCGCTGCCCGCGGCGGGGAATCTGGCGATCCAGCGCGGCGACCGGATCGCCGGGCTCGTCCGCGACGCGGATCCCGACGCCGTCGCCCTGGACCTCGCCGAGCTGTTGGGGGAGCCCGTTGCTCCGGCCGCGCCCGTGGTGTGCGCGGCCGACGTCATGGTGGCCGCGCCGTCGCTGGAGGCGTACGAGCCGGGCGTGACCCCGCTGGTGCTCGACGGGCTCGACGACGCGCCGCTGCTCACGCCGTGGGAACTCCGCTTTCACCGCGAGGGTGCCGGCTCCGCGAGCCCGCGGAGCTCGGCCGAGGGGGACGGAGCCGGTGCGGCCATCGCGCGGGCGCTGCGCGGGTTCACCGCCCTCACGATCATCTCGCCCGGCGCCGACGGCCTGCCCTCGCTGGAACTCCCGGGGCCCGTCCTGGAGTCCGGGGGCGCGGCGGCGGACCCGCGGCGGCGCCGCGTCGGCATCGACGACCTGTACGTGCGGAGCGACGGCCACCGGGCCGTCCTGCACGCCAAGGGCACCGACGAGCCGCTGATGTTCCACAACGGCGAGCCCGGGCACGCCCTCCACACCGCGTTCGGCCTGCCGAGACTCCGGCCTCCCGTCCTGCAGGACCTGCCCCGGACACCCCGCCTGACGTGGGGAAACGTCGTCATCTCGCGGCGGCGGTGGCGGCTGGGCAGGCTCGCGTTCGACGCGCTCGGCCGGGCCGGGGGAGATCGCGAGCTGCTGCTGGCCATGGCCCGCCTGCGCGACCGCCACGATCTGCCCCGCACGTTCTTCGCGGCCGCCGAGCGAAGACCCGTCTACATCGACACCCGCGCGCCGGCGCTGATCGAGGAGCTGGCCCGCCTGGCCGGCAAGGCGGAGCGGCTCACCCTGACCGAGACGCTGCCGGGGCCTGAGGAGTGCTGGCTACGCGACGGCGGGCAACGCTTCGCCGCCCGGCTGCGCTGCGTCTACCTGCGGCCGGCCGCGCGTGCGGGGGAGGACGGCTGATGGACCTGCTCGTCGTGCCCCCGCTCACCGACTCCACGACCGAGGTCGTGCCGCCTGCCGGAATGGAGCTCTCGACCTCAACGAGCAGCTGGTGACCCGCCCGCTCCCCGGCCTCCTGCCCGGCCGGCTCGCCGCCGACCCTCACGCCCTCGACGGCCTCGCCGCCCTCACCCGCTAACGCCTCACGGCCCAGCTGGCCAGAGCCGGCATCCTCAGGGACTGCTGAATGCTCCCCGGGTCCGCAGTGCCCCGGGATCGCGGGACGCCGATAAATCGGTTGCCCCGGGACGCGGCCGGCTGCTGTACTCACCCGCAGCGGAAACCCGGCGATCAGAGGAGGCCCCAGATGCGGGAAGCGTTCATGTCCCCCCAGCACCCTGACTCCTTCTCTGCAAAGGGCATGACGCTTCTTGAGACGCCGCACGACCGACCGGGGGATTCCCCCGCATAGCAATTCCGTCCTGCGCCTGCTCCGGCCGGGACCACGCCCCGCCGCCGCGCTCGCCGCGGCCATCGCCGCCGCCACCGCGCTCCCGCTGGCGGGGCCCCAGATCACCCGCCGTTTCGTCGACGACGCGATCGGCGGCGCGAGCATCCGCCACCTGAGCCTGATCGCCGTCGGCTACCTCGGGTTGGCCGTCGCCGGACAGGCCGCCAGGATGGTGACCGCCTGGCTGGCCGGCCGGCTCGCCTGGGACGGCACCAACCGCGTGCGTGAGCGGCTCGCCGGGCACGCGCTCGGCCTGGACATGGCCTTCCACGGCAGGCACACGCCCGGCGAGCTGATCGAGCGCGTGGACGGCGACGTCGTGGCCGTCGCCGACTTCGTCGTCGCGTTCCTGCTGGACGTCGTGGCCAGCGTGCTGCTCCTGACCGGGGTGGTCGTCGTCGTGTTCGGCGTCGACTGGCGCATCGGATGCGTGCTGCTGGCGTACTGCCTCCTCATCGGGTACGGCATGGCCCGCGCCCAGCGGGCGGCCGTCCCGTCCGCCGCCCGCTCACGCGCGGCGTCCGCGACCCTGTTCGGCGCCCTCGAAGAGCGGCTCGCCGGCGCCGAGGAGATCAGGGCCAACGGCGCGGGAGAGCACTCGGTACGGCGCTTCCACCAGGTCAGCGCCGCTCTGTTCCGCGCCGAGAACAGCGACGCCCGCGTCGGGACGATGCTCCTGGCCGGCACGTCGGTGGCCTTCGCCGCCGGAACGGCGATCATGCTCGGCCTGGCCGCCTGGGCCATGAGCTCCGGCACGCTCACCGTCGGCACCGCCGTGCTGCTCTTCCAGTACACGCTGATGGTACGGACGCCCTTCGAGCGGCTGATCGACCAGATCAGGCAGTACCAGGCCGCGCTGGCCGGCCTCGCCCGCATCGGCGGCCTGCTGGCCGAACGCCGCACACTCCCCGAACCCGCCCGCCCGCGCCGGCTGCCCTCGTCCGGGCCACTCGCCCTGCGCCTCGACGGCGTCAGCTTCGCCTACCCGGACGACGACGAGCAGGTGTTGTCCGGCATCACCCTCGACCTCGCCCCCGGCGAGACGCTGGGCCTGGTCGGGCGCACCGGCAGCGGCAAGACCACCCTCGCCCGCCTCGTCCTGCGCCTCTACGACCCGGTCGAGGGTGTCGCGCGCGTGGGCGGGCTGGACCTGCGCGAGGTGGACCAGGCGTCCCTGCGCCGCAGGATCGGCGTGGTCACGCAGGACGTTCAGCTGTTCGCGGCCAGCGTGCGCGACAACCTGACGCTGTTCAGGCCGTCGCCGGGGGACGACCGGCTCCGTGAGATCCTCGACGGCGTCGGCCTGGGGGAGTGGCTGGCCGCCCTGCCCGACGGGCTCGACACCGAGGTACGCGGCGTCTCGGCGGGCGAGGCCCAGCTCATCGCGTTCGCGCGAGCGTTCCTGGCCGACCCGGGGCTCGTCGTGCTGGACGAGGCGTCGAGCCGGCTCGACCCGGCCACGGAAAGCCGCATCGAGCACAGCGTCGGCCGGCTGCTCGACGGCAGAACCGGCGTGATCATCGCGCATCGGCTCTCCTCACTGTCCCGCGTGGACAAGATCGCCGTACTGGACCAAGGCAAGATCATCGAGTACGGCCGCCGCGCCGACCTCGCGGCCGACCCGCGCAGCCGCTATGGCCGCCTGCTCGACCTGGCGGGGGTGAGCCGGTGATGAAGCCGGTGTTGCTGGTGGCCACCCGGCTGGCCACGTTCGACCTGCGCCGCTACCTGGTCGGCGCGCTGTTGTGGATGCCGGTCCACGTCATACCGCTGGCCGGCGGGCTGGTGTTGCGGCAGGTGTTCGACCAGCTCAGCGGGCACCGGCCGGCGAGCCTGGAGCTGTTGTTGTGGTGGTGCGCGGCGTTCGTGGGTGTCGAGATCGTCCGTGGCGTGATGATCGTCATCGCGTGGACGTACGGCGTCTACTGGTGGTGCGCGGCGGCGACCCTGCTGCGGGCCAACGTGCTGCGTTCGATCCTCACCGCACGCGGCCCCGCCGCCTCCCGCCTGCCGCACTCCTCCGGCGAGTCGGTCGCGCGGCTGCGCGACGACGTGGCCGGGGCGGTCGACTTCACCGACGAGAGCGTCACCCTGGGCGGCACGACGGTCTTCGCCGCGGCGGCGTTGGTGATCATGGGGTCCATCGACCCTGTGATCACGCTGGTGCTGGTCGTGCCGATGATCGCCGTCGGCGTGCTGAGCAGGACACTGCGAGGGACGGTCGCCCGGCTGCACCGGCGCTCCAAGGTGCTCGGCGCGGCCGTGACGGCGTACGTCGGCGAGCTCTTCGGCGGCGTGCTCGCCCTCAAGACCGCCGGTGCCGAGGAGGCGGCGTTGGAGCGGCTCAGGGAGCACAACCGCCGCCGGCGCGACGCCGCCGTCAGGGACCGGCTGGCGACCGACCTCCTCGACGCCGCCACCGGCACGACGATCGAGCTCAGCATCGGACTCGTGCTGCTGCTGGCCGCGCCGGCGATGCGCGGCGGGGAGTTCACGGTCGGCGACCTGGCGCTGTTCACGAGCTACATCGGCTGGCTGACGGCCTTGCCCCGGTCGATCGGCGCAACCCTGTACGGGCTGCCCCAGGCAGCGGTCTCCGTGGACCGGCTCACCCGCCTCATGGCGGCCCACGAGACCGCCGACGACCTGTCCCGGAACAACGGCGTCTGGCTTCACCACGACCCGCCCTCACCGGCGGCGGTTCGCCCAAGAGACGCGGACGGGCTCTCACAGGTCGGGCACCGATTGGCCGTCCTCGAGGCCTCCGGCCTGACGGTCCGCCACGACGCCCACCACGACGCCCACCACGACGCCCACGACGATGCCAGCGATCACGACGACCGCGACAGCCGCGGCGGACGTGGCGCAAGACGTGGCGGAGGTGGCGGCGGACGTGGCGCAAGACGTGGCGGAGGTGGCGGAGGCGGCGTCTTCGACGTCGACCTGCGCCTCGAACGCGGCACCTTCACCGTCGTCACCGGCGCCGTCGGCTCCGGCAAGACGACCTTGATCCGCGGCCTGCTCGGCCTCTTGCCGCTGCACTCCGGCACGATCTCCTGGAACGGCACCCCGATCGACGACCCGGGCACCTTCCTCGTCCCCGACCGTGCCGCCTACGCGGGCCAGGTCCCGCGCCTGTTCTCCGAGACACTGCGCGAGAACCTGCTCCTCGGCCGGCCCGCCACCGACGACGAGATTCACCGGGCATTGGACCTGGCGGTCTTCGAGGCGGACCTGGCCGAGATGCCGGACGGCCTGGAGACGGTCGTCGGCCCGCGCGGCGTGCGGCTGTCCGGTGGCCAGGTCCAGCGGGCCACCGCCGCCCGGGCGCTGGTGCGCGATCCGGAGCTGCTGGTCGTGGACGACCTGTCGTCCGCGCTGGACGTCGAGACCGAGCGCCTGCTGTGGGAGCGGATCGCGAGCCGCGGGCCGGCGACCGTCCTGGTGGTGTCGCACCGGCAGGCCGCACTCGAACGCGCCGACCAGATCATCCTCCTCGACCGCGGCCGGGTCGCCGGGCGCGGGCCGCTCCGCGAGCTGCTGGAGAATTGCCCGGAGATGCGCCGCCTGTGGACCGCCGAGCGCATCACGGAAGCCGAGGAAGGAGCGGGCGACTGAGTCCGTGCCTACCCGCCCGTCTTGCCGAGGGCCGCCAGGACCTGGTCGAGCTTGGCATCGAGCGACTGGAGCTTGGCGTCAACCGACTCGAACCTGGTGTCGACCGACTGCAGCTTGGTGTCGACCGTCTGGAGCTTGGCGTTGACCGACCGGAACCCGGCGTCAGTCGACTCGAACCTGGCGTCAACCGACCCGAACCGCTTCTCCATCAACTCGGTCAGCCGCCGCTCGAGGTCGTTCAGGTCCTCCTTCGTCGCGAGGGTGGCGCGACCGGCCATGATGTCCTCGAACACCGGCTCCGTGTAGGTCAGGATCTCCTGACGGATCACTTAGGTCAGGATCTCCTGACGGATCACTGCGTGAAGTTTCTCCACAGCCGCTTTGATTTCCGCCACGTCGGCGCCAGTGCGGAAGGCCCATGCCTCCAGGCGTTGGACGCGGTCGGCGATGTGGGCTCGGTTCTGTGGTGGTGCGGTCACGCCGTCATGTTAGACCGCTCATGTCATAGGGAGGGTCGAAGCCGCACGATCTGTGGACAGGCCGGAGACCGCTCTGGCCGCAGACGAAAGGCCATGGACTCAGCCCAGGCGGGGGCGACCGGGCGGCTGAGTCGGGCACCATGGACATGTGACTCCAAGCACGACGAAGTCCCCACTCGCGGACCCGGTAGAGGCGGCCGAGGCCAGCGATCCGCGCGAGCCGGCCGACATCGCCCTGCTGGCCGAGCTGGTCGCACGGGGAAGCGTGGCGGTCTTGAGCGGGGCCGGGCTGTCGACCGAATCGGGCATCCCCGACTACCGCGGACCGACAGGCCGGGCCCGGCGCGCCGAGCCGATGACGTACCAGCGCTTCGTCGGCAGCGTGGAGGCCCGCCGCCGCTACTGGGCACGCAGCCACGTCGGCTGGCGCCAGATCGGCCAGGCCCGGCCCAACGCCGGCCATCGAGCCGTGGCCGCAATGGAACGCCACGGCCTCCTCGCCGGCATCGTCACCCAGAACGTCGACGGCCTCCACCAGGCCGCCGGAGCCCGGCGCGTGATCGAGCTGCACGGCGGCCTCGACCGCGTCGTCTGCCTGTCATGCCGAGTACGCACCCCACGCGCGGACCTGGACCGGCGCCTGCGCGAGGCCAACCCGCACTGGCACGCCACCGGCCACCAGATCAACCCCGACGGCGACGCCGTACTCACCGACGAACAGGTAGAGGGCTTCCACGTGGTGGACTGCACCAGCTGCGGGGGCCTGCTCAAACCAGACGTGATCTTCTTCGGCGAGAACGTGCCCCGGACCCGCGTCGACGAATGCTTCAGTACGGTGACCCGAGCGCGAGCGCTACTCGTCCTCGGATCCTCACTGGCGATCAAATCAGGCCTGCGCTTCGTCACCAAGGCCGCCACACTCGGCATCCCGATCGCCATCATCAACCAGGGCCCGACCGGCGGCGACGCCGACGCCACACTCACCCTGGACGCCCCACTCGGCGCCACCCTGGCCGACCTGGCCACCCACCTCGGGGCACAATAGTCGGCATGCCTCCTCGATCATGTCCCTGCGGCCTGCCCGCCTCCTACGAGGAATGCTGCGGCAAGCTCCACCGCGGCGAGGCGGCCGCCACCATCGCCGAGCAGCTCATGCGCTCCCGCTTCACCGCCTTCGCCGTGGGCGACACGGCCTACCTGCTGCGCACCTGGCACCCTGCCGACCGCCCCGCCCGCCTCGACCTCGACAAGCGGATCCGCTGGACTCGGTTGGAGATCCTGGAGACCACCGGCGGCAGCGTCGTCCACGCCGAGGGCACGGTCCGCTTCCGCGCCCACTACAACGACCGCGGCCGTCCGGGGGAGATGGAGGAAAACAGCCGCTTCGTCCGGGTGGATGGCCGCTGGCTCTACGCCGGCGCGATTTAGCGCCCGCGATCAGGAGTCGGCATCTGGGAGGCAGGACCCAGGCCGTAGCCTGGGGTCATCGAGGACCAACGACTCGAACGTGTAGGGCCTGCTCATGCGCGATGCTGATACGCGATCGGGATCCCCGGCCAACGAAGAGGCGATCGGCCGGCGCATCGCCGCCGCCCGCAAACTCCGCGGCCTGACCCAGCAGCAGCCTGCCGACCGCATTCCGTGCTCCAAGAGTCTGATCGCCCAGGTAGAGCGCGGGCACAAACCAGCGACGCAGGCGCTGTCACAGCCGCCGCTCGCGTGCTACGGGTGCCGCTCGGCCGGCTCACCGGGCAGCCATACCGCGACCCCGACGACCACGGAGACCGCGTCCACCAGCAGATCCCCGAGATACGTCGGGCCCTGCTGGCATGGGACCTGCCCGATGAAGACGTACCGGCACCGCCGATAGAGCAGCTCCGCGCCGACGTGCGGCGCGCTTCCGAGCTTGGCCGGCGTGCCCGCTACATCCAGCTCGGCGACATGCTGCCCGGCCTGCTGGAAGAGCTCACCCGGGCAATCCACGCGAGCCCAGGCGCGCGGCGAGAGGAGCTTTGCGGGCTGCTGTCGGAGGCCTGCACCGGGGTGACGGCACTGGCCTACGCGCTCGGCTACTTCGACCTGCGCAGCCTAGCTAGGGACCGTGTGGCCACTGCGGCGCAGGCGTCGCAGGACCCGCTACGGGTCGCCCGCACCCAATGGCAACGCTCGACGCTATTCCTGGCCGCCGCTTCCTAAGACAAGGGCCTTCTCCTGCTCGACCGCGTGCGACGCGACATCGGCGAATCTCGACCGGCTCGCCCCGCCGGCGCTGAGCATGTACGGCGCCGCGCACCTGCGCTCCGCGGTGTTCGCCGCCCGCGTGAATGACCGTGAGGCCGCGTTCAACCACATCGAGCACGCCCGCCAGGCCGCCATCGTGCTCGGCGGCGACGCCAACCACTATGGGATGGAGTTCGGGCGGTCGCCGTCGAAATGTACGACGGCACGCTGGTGAGCTCGCTCTACGGCCGCGGCGATCCGCTCTGGAGGCGGCCGCTTGAACGCCCGGCCTATCCTGAACCGGTTCCACGTCCTAAATGGTCAACCACTCCGAGGATGATCGATCTATACCTGTGAATTGTGCCGAATGGCACCTATGTCAGTGATGTGATGTAAATCACGCTGTCCTGCTTACGGGTAAGACCCAATTCCACAAGCAGATTGACCTGCCGTGGACATCAGAGTGAATCGTGAAAGCGGCATTCCGTAACATCTGCCACGAAGTCTGGGCATTGACCGCCGCGTGATCGTCGATCAGCATCCAAGCTGATCGTCTTTAGCAAGCCCTTATGTGTGTGAGGCCCCTTCCCGGGGCCTGCGTCAGCGTGCCTGGAGAGGTGGCGACATGCGGGTCTGGCGGCGGCGGATGCGGCTGATGGTGCTGGCCATCGCGGTGGCGATGGCGGTGTTGATCTCCGGGTTGGGAGTGCCGGACAATCTTGTCGGTCCGGCTGCCGCGTCGGTATCCGCGCCGGATCCGGAGACGTCGGTGGAGGGCCGGCCGGTCTCTAAGGCGAAGGTGGCCAAGGGCGCGGAGGGGTCTCAGCCGAAGGCCGAACGTAGGGATCCGGTGTGGCCGAAGCCCGGGACGGCGGTGGTGGATCCGCCTGCCGACCACAAGCTGGTCGCGGCGGGTGAACTGCCGGTCCGGGTCGCCGCGGTCAAGGACGCCGCGGCTGAGGGCAAGGTGAAGGTGGAGACTCTGCCGGTGGAGACGGCGGCCAGGCTGGGCGGGGTGGGCATTGCCGCGCGGCTCTCGGGTGACTCTCCCGGCAAGGTGCGCGCGGAGTTTTCGTATGCGGGCTTCCGGGACGCCCACGGCGGCAACTTCGCCACCCGGCTGCAGTTGCTGAGGCTCCCGGCATGCGCCCTGACCAGTCCTCGGCCGCGGGATTGCGTGGTGCGGCCACAGCCGGTAAAGGCCCACAACGACGTCAAGAAGGGCACGCTGACCGCGGAGATCGACATCGATCCGGCAAACGGCAAGGCGGCGGCGCTGTCGTTGCCCAAGAGCCAGACCGGCAAGGACGCCAAGGCGGACACGTTGGCTGCGCAGGCGTTCACGTCCGGCTCCGTCTACCTGCTCGCGGCGGGGATGACCGGTCCGGACGGCAACTTCGGCGCCACGGATCTGAAGCCGTCGGGTACGTGGCAGGCGGGTACGTCGGGTGGCGGGTTCTCCTATGACTATCCGCTTCCGGAGGCGCCGTCGCCGGTGGGTAACGGGCCGAACCTGTCGTTGCAGTACGACGCCTCCTCCGTGGACGGCCAGGGCCACTGGACCAATAACCAGTCGGGTGTGGTCGGCATCGGGTGGAGCCTGTCGAGCGGGTTCATCGAGCGCAAGTACCGCCGATGCACGGCGTGGAACGAGTACGACCCGGAGACCGCGGCGCTGATCTGGTACGCCGACGAGAACGCCACCTGGGGTCATGCGGTGTGCTGGGAGTCCCCGGACGAGAACGCCACCGACGTCACCAAGGACTACACGCAGTCGGAGCTGGTGCTGAACCTGGCAGGCCGGTCGGCCTCGATCGTCAAGGACCGCGCGTCCGGGTTGTGGAAGACGGTGCCGGACTTCGGCTGGAAGATCGAGCAGCTCACCGGGGGCGCGGACGGCCTGGAGTACTGGAAGGTCACCTCCTCCGACGGGCAGGTGCATCGCTTCGGCTACACCAAGGACGCCCAGTGGCAGTTGCAGTACATCGGTAACCAGCGGGGCGAGCCGTGCTCGGACCGGTACTTCAACGACGCCATCCCGCCCACCTGCGCCGGAGTGTGGCGGTGGAACCTGGACCAGTCGATCGATGCCAACGAGAACGTCATCGACTACACCTACGAGCGGGAGACCAACTACTTCTGCATGCCCGGCTGCGACTACGAGACCTACAAGGTGCTGCCGTACGACCGGGGCGGCTTCCTCAAGCAGATCAGCTACGGTCACAACACCCAGGTTGCGGGGAGTACGCCGACGGCGCGGATGACGTTCACCACCTCCGACCGCGGCGGGCTGGACGTGCCGAGCGACCTGACCTGCGGCCCGACGTGCGCCACCAACGACGCGATCGCCTTCTACTCCACCCGCAAGCTGGACTCGGTCCTGACCGAATCGCGCAACCCGAGCTCGGGGGCGTGGGAGCCGAGCACTCGACTGGACTTCCGCCATCAGTGGATCTACACCCGCACCGACTTCGGCCCGGCCTATGACCCGGTGTTGTGGCTGGACAGCGTGCAGCAGACCGGCTTGGCCGGGAGCACGCCGGCCAAGCTGCCGCCGGTCGACTTCGACGCCGCGATGGTGGCCGGGCGGATGGACTACGACAACTGGTCGGACTGGACCGACTTCCTGTCCTGGCGGATGGTGCCGCGAGTGGCCGGGATCGGCAACGGCATGGGCGGCCGGATCGAGGTCACCTACGGCCAGGCCGACCCCTGCGGCGGCGCCAAGGGCCGCGACGGCAGCAACTACTTCGCCGACCAGGTCGGCGACTGCTACAAGGTCGACTACGACTACAACCCCGAGACGGGGTATGAGAGCTGGGCCCGCTTCTACAAGCAACTGGCGATGAAGGTGGTCGAGCGGGACCTGGTCGGCGGCTCGCCGGACATGGTCACCAGCTACGACTACGTCGGCAGCCCGCTGTGGGTGAACCGGGTCGAGTACGCGCAGCCGGACTGGGCGCCGGCCGCCAGCGACTGGCGCGGCTACCAGACGGTGCGCACCATCCGCGGCTCCGGCAACGACCCGAACGGCTACACCGTCACCTCCGACACCTTCTACCGCGGCATCGACGCCACCATCACCGACTTCGAAGGCAACACCGTCGCCGACTCGCGCGCCCTGCAAGGTCAGCTGTTACAGGAGCAGACCTGGAAGCTGACGGCCACCGACCCGCGCGCCTACACCGAGGCCGAGTCCACCCGCTACGAATACCAAGTCGCCTCGACCGGCACCGGCCCCGGCATCCTCGACCCCGCATTCGTGCACCGCACCCGAGAACGCACCCGCGAGCAGGTCACCGGCGGCACCTGGCGATGGAGCGACCAGCGCACCGCCTACAACAGCGACGGCCAGCCAACCACGGTCAACGACTACGGCGACACCTCCATCAGCACCGACAACACCTGCACCAACACCACCTACGCCCGCAACCCGGCCAACGGCATCACCAGCCTGCCGTCCGTCGTCGAGAAACGCGCCGGCGACAGCTGCACCACCGGAACGCTCATCGGCAAGACCGTCACCTTGTATGACGGCGGCACCGACCCGGCCACCAACACCCCCAGCGACGGCAACATCACCGAAACCCGCTCCTACGCCAGCGCCACCACCATCTCGGTCACGAAGAACACCTTCGACGACTACGGCCGGCCGCTGACCGCCACCGACGCGATGGGCAAGGTCACCACCACCACCTACACCCCAACCGTCGGCTGGCCCCATCAAGGCGTCGCGGTGAGGAATCCGCTCGGCCACACCGTCACCACCTTCTCCTCCCACCGCAACGGCCTGCCTGCCAAGCTGATCGACGCCAACAACAAGACCACCGAGATCGACTACGACGCGCTCGGCCGCGCCACCACCCTGTGGGAACCCGACCAACCCCGCAGCGCCGGCACCCCGACGGCGACAGTCGCCTACGACATCCCCTTCGACGGCAACCTCGGCCAGCCCACCGCCCCGGCAAAGACCACCATGCGCCGCCTGCTGCGCGGCACCACCTACCTCACCTCCTACAGCTACGACGACGGCCTCGGCCGAAGCCGGGAGGAGCAGACCGCCTCCCCATCCGGTGGGCGGATCGTTACCGTCACCACCTACGACGCCCGCGGTCTGATCGCCGCCACCTCTCAGCCTGCGCACAACGGCGACGCGCCCGGCAGTGGCCTGCTCAACCCGGCCCTGACCACGCTGCCGTCGTGGACCAAGAAGGTCTATGACAGCATGGAACGCCCGACCGCGGCCATCGACCACCACAAGTCCACCGAATATCGGCGGACCACCACCGCCTACCCGGGCCTGGACCGCGTCGAAGTGACGCCGCCGGTCGGCGGCAAGACCGTCACCGTCTCCGATGTCTACGACCGCACCGTCAAGACCGAGGAGTGGAAGGACGCCTCCACCCACCACGACACAACCTACGGCTACAACGCCGCCGGCAACCTCACCAAGATCACCGATGCGAACGGCAACGTCCGTACCTACACCTACGACTGGCTCGGCCGCCGCACCGCCGCCACCGACCCCGACGCAGGCTCGGCGACCTATGGCTATGACGCTGCCGGTCGACAGGTGTGGGGCGTCGACGGCAACGGTGCCAAGGTCTCCAACCTCTACGACGAGCTTGGGCGGCGTACCAGCCAGTGGTCCGGCGAGCCGCAGACCGGCACCAAGCTGGCCGAATGGACCTACGACGGCGTGGCCAAGGGCTACCTGGCGGCCTCCATCCGCTACGTCGGTGGCAACGCCTACACCGATACGGTCATCGCTTACGACAACGCCTACCGGGCCACCGAGACCAAACTGACTATCCCCGCTACCGAAGGCGCATTAGCCGGCGAGTACGCCTTCACCACGAAATACGACAACGCCGGCAACATGATCGAACAGGGTCTACCCGGCAAGGGCGATCTCGCTGCTGAAACGCTCACCCTGACCTACACCGAGCTCGGCTTAGCCCAGGGCCTGACCTCAAACTACGGCGGTGGCACCACCTACATCAAGAACACCGCCTACTCGGCCACCGCTCGGCTCAACGAGCGCTCCTATGGCGCCAACGCACAGGTCAAACGCACCTTTACCTGGGATGAGGGCACGGGCTGGCTCAACCGCCTGACCACTACGGCAGGCGCCCAGGTGGCACAGGACGACCAGCTCACCTACAACCCGGCTGGTGAGATCACCCGCATTCTGGACGCCGCTTCCGCGGCCGGTGCCAGCCCCGGCCAGTCGGAGTGCTTCACCTACGACGGACTGTCCCGGTTGAGCAGCGCCTACACCACCACCGGCGCTTCCTGCACGGCAGGTGCCGACGGCCAGGGCGTCGACCCCTACAGGCAGTCGTTCACTTATGATCCGGTTGGCAACCTGGCCAGTGTCACGGACAACGGAGCCACCGCCACCTACACCTACCCGGCCGCCGGCGCCTCTGCCGTCCGGCCGAACGCTGTCACCTCCATCAGCAGGCCCGGCCGCACCGACACGTACGGTTACGACAACGCCGGCCAACTGGTCGCCCGCACTGTCGACAACAAACAAGCCACCTTCACCTGGAACGCCCTCGGCCAGATGGACAAGGCCGTCGTCAATGGTCAAGAGACCTCCATGGTCTACGACGCCGACGGCGAACGACTCATCCGCCGCGACCCCGATGGCACCGCCACCCTCTATCTGGGCTCCATGGAAGTCCAGGCCACCGCGGCTGGGGTCAAGGCCACTCGCTACTACACCGGACCCGACGGTGCGGTCGTCGCCATGCGCACCGGCACCAGCCTGAAATGGATGGCCTCCGGGCTGCACGGCTCCACCCAGCTCGCCATTGACGACGCCACCGGCCAGATCTCCCGCGAACGCTACCTCCCATTCGGCCAGCGCCGCGGCAACGACGACCTGCCCTTCACCGACCATGGCTTCCTCGGCAAGACCGAAGACGCCTCCACGGGACTCGACTACCTGTCGGCGCGCTACTACGACCCGGCCATCGCCAAGTTCATCTCCACGGACCCGCTGCTGGACCTGTCCAAACCGCAGTGGACCAACCCCTACTCCTACGCAGGCAACAACCCCATCGGCGCCTCCGACCCGAGCGGCCTGAAGGTGATCGATGATGCCCGGCCGGCCGACCCCTGCGCCAAGCCCAAGAGCACGGCGTGCAAGCTCAAGCGCAAGCAGCAGGCCGAAGCCAGCGCCAAGGCGGCCCAGGCTGAGGTGGATCGCCAGCTCAAGCTCCTGTTGAACGCGATCCTGGCCATCGCGAAAATCGCCGCAGACGAGCTCGGCATTACCGCCGGAATCAAGTGCTTCACCACCGGCGATATGGGCGCGTGCGGTGAAACCGCACTCAATATCCTCGGCTCACTCGCCGGCGGCCTGGCGGGCAAACTCGCCGCGAAATACGCGCTGCCGTGGAAATGGAAGAAGGCATACGAGCTCGGCAAGGCCGTCTGGAAACACGCTGGGGATGCCATCAGCGCCTTCAAGAACTGGCTCGCGGCCAAGGACAAGTTGAAGGTGGCGGAAAAGGCGAGGGAGGCGGCACAGAGAGCTTACGAAGCCTGTGCCAAGCCCAGCAGTTTCGTGCCGGGAACCCTTGTCGTGATGGGCGACGGATCCAAGAAACCCATTGAAGACATACAAGTCGGTGACAAGGTCCAGTCCACTGATCCGGTCACGGGCAAATTAGAGGCCAAGACCGTCATCGCCTTGATCTCGAGCAAGGGCGCCAAGAATCTCGTCCAGATCAACGTCGACACCGGTGTGATCATCGCCACGGATCACCACCCATTCTGGGTCCCAACCCTGCAGGACTGGGTGCCCGCGACCAGATTGCAGGCCGGAGCGTGGCTGCAGACCAGCGCCGGAACGTACGTGCAGGTCAAGTCGGTCGCGAAGTGGACGACCTCCAGCCAGCAGGTCCACAATCTCACCGTTTCTGGAGCGCATACCTATCATGTCGCGGCCGGTGCCGGTGACGTTCTGGTCCATAATTGCGGCCCTGAGCTTCCGCGCCTGGACGGGACCGGAAAAGTCCACGGCGATCTGCCGAAGTATGTGCCGAAGGAATGGGCGAGGGAGGAGTTAGAAGAACTGGCGGAGGATCTCAGGAAGAGCATAAAGTTCCGGAAGGATGAGCAGGCTCGTATGGGAGAAGACGGGCCGCACCGCAGGAGGATCAATGAAGAACGGAACCTGCTGCGCCAGATCGAGCGGCGGCTACGCGATATGAGATGAGGGCCGCGTTCGGAGTCTGACGGTATCGCCCCCGCTCAACGAGACCGTCTGAGCTCCACCAGCCAATCCACAGCATGGGGCCAGCCGCGGGGACGCTTGGCCCCATACTTGACGCTCTTCAGACCGAGACTCCTGTCACCGATCAGAAGTTCGTAGGCGGCGATCCCGTGGTGATCGGCAGTGAGTTGGATCGTACCCGCGATAGGTTCCACCCATTGTCCTCGTCCCTCACCCCAGATCAGGACGCCATGGAATGCGATCGTATCCGGGCGTACCTCGTGCGCCTCATCCGGTACCACGTCATCGATCCACCGGTACGGTCCCCAGAATTCCTCGGCGGAGAGAAGAACCCCTGAGAACCGGGCCAGTCGCTCGCCCACCTCGCGGAGGCGATCGGCGTTGGCGGGCTCGCTCAACCACAGCTTCAGATCACCTGCCAGCCCCGACTCTGCCTCGTCGATTTCTGCCACGTCGCGATTGTGACACGATACTGAGCACGGAGCGGACGGCGCCGCGGAACGATGCGACCCGGAAGGATCACATTTCAATGTCTGTGGTCACGTGGTGAATCACGCCGAACTGGGCCAGATCTGCTCTGACCTCGTTCTGGCGGGCACGAGGCGAGTCGAGCCCGCGAAAACCGTCGAGGAGCTCGGCAGGGCCGGCGCAGGCGCGGTTCCACGATGATCTTGTCAAGAACCTGAGGGAGGACGACACGGAGGCTGAGGGAGCCATGCATGTGCCCTCTCAGAGGCTCACAGCGAGCCGCCGCAGCCCCCGGGTGAGGCGTGGGCCGGGTCGCTAGCGCGGCTTGCGCGCCACTGCCCCCACGAACGTGTGGTACGTGATTCCGGGCTCGGCTCGATCGTCGGCGTCCGGGCGCCACTCGGGCAGCGGCACCAATCCCGGCTCCACCAATTCAAGTCCGTCGAAGTACGCGAGGATCTCCTCGCGCGTCCGCCACCGCCCCGTCCCCAGCGACTCATTGAAGATCTTCTCCGCGGAGTACGCCTGCTCGGACACCTCGGGCATCGCCTCACCCGGGTTGTGGAAGTGGGACACAGCCAGGTAGCTGCCGGGGGCCAGGTGGTTCATGATGCGCCGGGTGATTCCGCCCGGGTCCTCGTCGTCGGCCAGGTGGTGCAGGATGGCGAACATCAGCAGGGCCACCGGTTCGGTGAAGTCGATCAGGCGCTTCACGTCCGGGTGGGCGAGGATCGCCTCGGGGTCTGTGAGCTCCGCCTCGACCACCGTGGTGGTGTCGTCGACGGCCAGGAGGGCGCGGCCGTGGATCAACACGATCGGGTCGTGGTCCACGTAGACGACGTGCGGGTGGGTGGTGACGGACTGGGCGATTTCGTGGACGTTGCCTTGTGTCGGCAAGCCCGAGCCGAGGTCCAAAAACTGGCGGATGCCGGCCTCGCCCGCCAGGTAGCGGACCACGCGGGCGAGGAACTCCCGGTTGGCCCGGGCGGCCTCGGGTCCGTCCGGGGCCACTTCCAGCACCCGGCGCGCCACCTGGCGGTCGATCTCGTAGTTGTCCTTGCCGCCGAGCATGAAGTCGTACACGCGGGCCACGCTGGGCTTGGTCGTGTCGATTCCCTGTGGTGCGCGCGCGTGCTCGCGGTCGTCCACGGACGGCTCCTCATGGGTCAATGTGGATTTGTGTGATCTTACTTCGCCGAGTCCTGAAAAATGGGCGTCTTTCGGGGATGGGCCACAGGGGTCCCATGAAGGTCAAGCCGAATCTCTGATCACCAATTCGGTCGGCAGTATCACGGGGTCGACGTGTTTCGCTCCGTCCAGGAGCGCGAAGAGCAAGCGGATGGTTTCCTGTGCCATGTCGGCCAGTGGCTGCCTGATCGTGGTCAGGGGCGGATGCGTCGAGAGCGCCACGGACGAGTCGTCGAAGCCGCCGACCGCCACGTCGTCCGGCACCCGCCGCCCCGCTGCCCGCAGGGCGGCCAGCGCGCCGGCCGCCATCAGGTCCGAGGCGACGAAGACCGCGTCGATGTCGGGGGCGCGCTCCAGCAGCCCCGTCATCGCCCGCTCGCCGCTGGCCTGCGTCCAGTCGCCGTGCGCGATCAGCTTCGTGGTCGCCTTGCGGCCGAGCACCTCGGCGAAGCCCTCGAGGCGCTGGATGCCGCCGGGGGTGTCCATGGGGCCGGTGATCATGGCGATGCGTTTGCGGCCCTGGCTGACGAAATACTCCGTCATCTGGCGGGCGCCGAGCCGCTCGTCGGCGGCCGCGTACGGGATGACGTTCTCGTGGCCGATGACGGCGCCGCAGGAGACGGCGGGTGGCCCAGAGGTGAGCGCCTCGACCAGGGGGTCGCCGGCGTGCGTCGAGACGAGCAGCACGCCGTCGGCATGGCCGCCGCGTACGTAGCGGACCACCCGCTCGCGGTCGCCCTCGTCGCCGGCCAGCATCATCACCAGCGACATGTCCCGCTCGGCCAGCATCCTGATGGCGACCCGGATGAGCGTGCTGTAGTTGGGGTCCTCGAAGAGCTTCTGGTGCGGCTCCGACAACACCATCGCCACCGACCCGGTCCGCTGCGTGACCAGGCTGCGGGCGGCCCGGTTGACGACGTAGCCGGTCTCCGAGATGGCCCGCTCGATGGCCACGCGCGCCGCCGGGCTCACGTACTTGTCCCCGTTGAGCAGGCGAGACACCGTGCCGCGGGACACGCCCGCGGCGGCGGCGACATCATGGATCGTAGGGCGCTTCATTTAACGGCTCCGGAGGACAGGTCGGTCCTCCAGTATCGCTGCATCGTGAGGAAGAGCGCGATCAACGGGACCAGCGACAGGAACGCCCCGGTCAGGATGAGGTTGTACAGCGACGGCTGGTTCGCCCCCGACTGCAGCAACGTGAACAGGCCGACCGTGAGCGGGAACTTGCCGTCGTCGCCCAGCATGATGAACGGCAGCAGGAAGTTGTTCCAGATCGCCACGAACTGGAACAGGAATATCGTCACCATGCCGGGCACCATCAGCGGCATCGCCACCCGCGACATCAGGCGCCATTCCGTGGCCCCGTCGATCCGCCCCGCCTCCAGCAAGGAGTCGGGGATGGCCGCGGCGGCGTAGATGCGGGCCAGGTAGATGCTGTACGGGTGCAGGATCTGCGGCAGCAGGACGGCCCAGTAGCTGTCGGCCAGGCCGATCTTGGAGAACAGCAGGTACTGCGGGATCGCCAGCACCACGGCCGGGACCAGGATGCCGCCGATGAGCAGGTTGAAGATCAGGTTCCTGCCGGGGAAACGGTACTTGGCCAGGGCGTACCCCGACACCGCCGAGACCGCGGTGGACAGCAGCGCGCCGCCGCCCGCGTAGATCAGCGTGTTGGCCGCCCACAACCAGAACACCCCGTCGCGGTAGGCGAACAGCTGCGTCACGTTGTCGAGGAAGCCGGTGCCGAAGGCCAGCGTCCCGGTGCTGAACAGCTCGGCAGGCGACTTGGTGGCCGCGATCAGCACCCAGAACACCGGGAACAGGCAGTAGATCGCGCCGATCAGCAGCAGCGCCGTCGGCGCCAGCCCGCCGAACGCCGCCTTGCCGCGTGGCCTGCGATGCGAGATTGCGGTCATCAGCCCTCCCCGAAGGCGCGGTTGCGGACCACGCGCAGGAACCCGAACGACAGGACCAGCGAGATCCCCGCGATGACGATCGACGTGGCGGCGGCCGAGTACAGGTCGCCGGTGACGAACGCGTCGCGGTAGACCTTCATGAGCGGGCTCCACGTGGAGCTGATCGTGTTGGTCAGCGGCCGCAGGGTCGTCGGTTCGGTGAACACCTGGATCGTGGCGATGATCGAGAACACGGTGGTCAGGATGATCGCGGGGACCAGGATCGGGATCTTGACCCGGATCGCGATCTGGAACTCGGAGGCGCCGTCGAGCCGCGCGGCCTCGTACAGGTCGCGCGGGATCGCCCGGAGCGTGGTGTAGAGCACGAGCATGTTGAAACCGACCCCACCCCACACCGCCACGTTCGCCATGGAGTACGTGACGGTGGAGGCGCCCAGGAAGTCGATGTCCAGGATCTCCCTGATCGGGCTGAGCGAGGGCAGGTAGAGGAACCCCCACAGCAGGGTGGCCGCCACCCCCGGCACGGCGTACGGCAGGAAGATCGCGATCCGGGAGAACCGCGCCAGCCGCACCCGTGCCGAGTCCAGCAGCAACGCGAACAACAACGCCAGCCCGAGCATCACGACCAGCACGAGCGTGCCGTAGCCGAGCACCCGCAGCCACCCGTTCCAGAGCTCCGCGTCCGCGATCGCGGCGGCGAAGTTGTCGAACCCGACGAACACCTCGCGCCGCGAGCCCTTCCCCAGGCCGAGCCCCGACACCTTGGTCCTGAGCATCGCCAGGTAGACGGTGTAGCCGATGGGCACGGCCAGGAAGAGCGTGAACAGGACGATCGCCGGGGTCAGGAACAGGTAGGGAGCCGAACGCTTCATGACGCGATCTGGAAGCCGGACTTGCGCATGTCGGCGACGGTGGCGTCCTGCATGGTCTGAATGGCGTCGGAGAACGGCGACTTGTTCTGCACCGCCTTGTCGAAGGCGTCCTTGAAGGTGTTGTACGTCACGCCGACGTTCGGCCCGAAGGTGAAGCCGCGCGCCCCGGTGGACACGGCGGCAGCCTGCTGCCAGAAATCGGGCTGGTTGGAGAAGTACTCAGGCGCCGTGCCGAGCGCCGACTGGGCCTTGGTCGAGGCCGGGTAGATCGCGGCCTCCTTGACCAGCAGCTCCAGGGCGGCCGGGTCGGTGTTGAGCCAGGTGGCGAACTGCGCGGCGGCGGCCTTGTTCGGGGTCTTGGCCGACACGGCCACGGACGAGCCGCCCCAGAAGCCGCTGAAGCTCTCGCCGGCGTTCCACTGCGGCAGCGGCGCGACGGCCCACTTGCCCTTGGCCTTGGGCGCGTTGGTCGACAGCACGCCCGGCGCCCACACTGCCGACGGCCAGCTCAGCAGCTTGCCGTCGTTGAGCGCCTTGTTCCACTCGGGGGTGAAGTACGGCATGTCGTCAATGGCGCCCTCCTTGACCAGGCCGCCCCAGTAGTCGGCGACCTTCTTGGTGGGCTCGTCGGCGATGTTGACCTTCCACGACTCGCCGCTGATCGACCACCACTGCGCGCCGGCCTGCTGGGCGAGCCCGGTGAAGGCTCCCGGGTCCTTGCTGGAGAAGGTGCCGAGGTAGGCCTTGGGGTCCTTCTTGCGCACCGTGCGGGCCGCGTCGGCGTACTCCTGCCAGGTCTTCGGCACCTCGATGCCGTACTTGTCGAACAGGTCCTGGCGGTAGAAGAGCATCATCGGGCCGCTGTCCTGCGGGACGCCGTACACGCCCTCGGTGCCGAGCGTGACCAGGTTCCACAGGCCCTCGGAGAACTCGCCCTTGATCGCGGCGGTCTCGGCCTTGAGGTCGGCCACGGCGTCGGCCGCGATGAATGAGGGAAGGTGCTGGTACTCGGCCTGCACCAGGTCCGGCGGGTTGCCGGCCTTGCTCGCGGTCAGATACTTGGCGGCCGCGTCGTCGCCGCCGGCCTGCTTGCTGACCGTCACCTGGATGTCCGGGTGGGCCTTGTTCCAGACGTCGACGATCTTGTCCATGTTGGGGGCCCAACTCCAGTAGACGAGCTTGACCGGTCCCTGGGCGGCGGCCGTGGGGCTCTGCGCCGCCTCGGTGCTTTGAGCGGGCTCGCCCGACCCACAGCTTGCGAGGGTGGCCGTGAGGGCGACGGCCAGGGCTGCTCCAAGGCGGTTGGCGCGCATTGCGTACCTCCGTAGGGGGTTCTGTGAACGTGCACAGAGTGGAACAGTCGGGAAATACCCGTCAAGGGGTCGTTACGGTCTCGTTAACCTCCAGGCGAGCAGGAAAATTCGGGGTCACTGTTCCCTCAACGGCAGGCCGGGCGTTACTGTGCACGTTCACAGAAGCTTCTCGAGGGGGATGGATGTATCCGGAGCGTCCTGCTGGCATCGCCTACGGCGGGGACTACAACCCAGAGCAGTGGCCGCGCGAGGTCCTCGAAGAGGACGTGGCCCTGATGCGCGAGGCCGGGGTCAACCTGGTCAGCCTGGGCATGTTCTCGTGGGCGCTGATGGAGCCGGCCGAGGGACGCTTCGAGTTCGGGTGGCTGGACGAGGTCATCGACCGGCTGCACGCCGCCGGGGTCGCGGTCGACCTGGCCACGCCGACGGCCGCCCCGCCTGCCTGGTTCGTCGCCGCGCACCCCGACGTGCTGCCGGTCACCAGGGAGGGCACGCGGATCGGCTTCGGCGGACGGCAGAGCGCCTGCTCCAGCGCCCCGGCATTCCGTGAGGCGACCGCGCGCCTGGTGCGCGCGCTGGGCGGGCACTACCGCGACCACCCCGCCGTGGTCATGTGGCACGTGCACAACGAGTACGGCGCCCCGCTCGGCGAGTGTTACTGCGAGCACAGCGTGGCGGCCTGGCGCGAGTGGCTCCGGGCGACATATCGCGACATTTCAGCTTTGAACGATGCCTGGGGCGCCACCTTCTGGGGCCAGACCTACACCGACTGGTCCCAGATCGACGCCCCCCGCTTCAACCACACGGTCGTCAACCCGGCCCAGCGCCTCGACTACGCCCGCTTCAGCGACGCCCAGCACCGCGAGCACTACGCACTCCAGCGCGACATCCTGCGGGAGCTCACCCCGGGCATCCCGGTGACCACGAACTTCGCCGGCACCGTCAACTGCAAGTCCACAGACCTGTGGCAGTGGGCCCGTGAGCTCGACGTGATCGCCAACGACCACTACCTCGCCGCCGAGCGGCCCGACAACCACATCGACCTGGCCATGTCCGCCGACCTGGCCCGTTCGGTGGCGGGCGGCGCGCCGTGGATGCTGATGGAGCACTCGGCCGGCGCGGTCAACTGGCAGCCGCGCAACATCGCCAAGCGGCCGGGGGAGATGCGCCGCAACAGCCTGGCGCACGTGGCGCGCGGCTCCGACAGCGTGCTGTTCTTCCAGTTCAGGGCTTCGCGGTTCGGGGCCGAGAAGTTCCACTCGGGCCTCGTCCCGCACGCCGGCACTGACTCCGAGCAGTGGCGCGAGGTGGTGCGGCTCGGCGGCGACCTGCGCAAGCTCGCTGATCTGCAGGGCAGCCGGGTCCGGGCCGACGTGGCGATCGTCTGGGACTGGGAGTCGTACTGGGCGCTGGAGCTGGACTGGCGGCCGTCGGTGGACCTGACGTTCAGGGAGCGGGTGGACGCCTTCTATGAGGCGTTGTGGCGGGAACACGTCACGGTGGACTTCGTCCACCCTTCCGCTGATATTTCGGGATATCGGGTGGTGGTGGCGCCGAGCTCATACCTCCTCACGGAGGCCTCCGCCAAGAACCTCCACCGGTACGTCGAGGCAGGCGGCAACCTGCTCGTGTCGTACTTCTCCGGCATCGTCGACGAGCACGACACCATTCACCCCGGCGCCCACCCCGGCGCGCTGCGCGAGCTGCTCGGCCTGTCGATCGAGGAGTTCCACCCGCTGCGCGCGGCCGAGACCGTGACGTTGACCGGCGGGGACACCGCCCGCATCTGGTCGGAGCGCATCCGTCCGGCAGGAGCCGTGGCCGTGCGGGACTTCGCCGCCGGCCCCGACGCGGGCCACCCCGCCTTCACCCGGCACGACCTCGGCGCCGGCACCGCCTGGTACCTCGCCACCGCCCCCGTCACCGGCCTGCGCGACCTCCTCGTGCAGGTCCTCGACCATGCGAACGTCTCCCGCCCGCGCGGCCTGCCCGACACCCTCGAACTGGTCCGCAGGGGCGCCCACACCTTCCTGATCAACCACGGCGACGAGCCCGTGACGGTCGAGGGGGTGACCGGCACGAGCGTGTTCGACGGCGTACGCCACGACGGGCCGGTCACCGTCGCGCCCGGCGCGGTCACGGTCGTCGTGGAAGCCCCCCAACCCCAGGGAGAACCCCGATGGAACGCATCCTCACCGCACTGCTGTTAGCCGCCGCCCTCGTCGTCGTGGCGCAACCGGCGCAGGCCGGGGCCCGCCTGCAGATCAGGGGCGCCGACATCTCGAGCCTCGCCAAATCCGAGGCCTTCGGTGGCGTCTACCGCGACGCCCGCGGCCGCCAGGGCGATGCAGTGCGCATCCTGTCCCAGGCCGGGCTCAACTTCATCAGGCTGAAGGTCTGGGTGAACCCGGCCGACGGCTACAACACCAAGACGCAGGTGCTCGCGATCGCCAAGCGGGCCAAGGCCCAGGGCGTGAAGCTGCTGGTGGACTTCCACTACTCCGACACCTGGGCGGACCCGGGCAAGCAGTTCAAGCCCGCCGCGTGGGAGGCGCTCCCGTTCGACCAGCTCAAGCAGGCCCTGTACGACCACACGTACGACGTGCTCGACGCGCTGCGCCGCCAGGGCACCACGGCCGACATGGTCCAGGTCGGGAACGAGATCAACGGCGGCCTGCTCTGGCCGGACGGCTCCAACTCCACCTGGGCCAACACAGCCGCCCTGCTGAACGCCGGCTACGACGCGGTCAAGGCCGTCTCCGCCTCGACGAAGGTCGTGCTGCACCTGGCCAACGGCGGCGACAACGGCCTGTACCGGTGGTGGTTCGACAACGCGAACGCGAACGGCATCCGGTACGACGTGATCGGGTTGTCGTACTACGCGTACTGGCACGGCACGCTGGAGGCGTTCCAGGCCAACATCAACGACGTCGCCACCCGGTACGGCAAGCCCGTCGTCGTGGTCGAGACCGCCTACCCGTTCACCACGGCCGACGACGACGGCTGGGAGAACATCATCCTGTCGCCGGAGCCGTACCCCGGTTACCAGGCCACCCCGCAGGGCCAGGCGGCGATGCTGGCGAAGGTCGCCGACATCGTCCGCCAGGTGCCGAACGGCCTGGGCCTCGGCCTGTTCACCTGGGAGGCCACCTGGACCGGCGTCAAGGGCAACGGCTGGGACCCGGCCGACCCTTCGTCCGGCAACGGCTGGGAGAACCAGGCCCTGTTCGACTACGCCGACCGGGCCCTGCCGGCCATGCGGGTCCTCGGCCACGGCTGAACCAGGCGCGGGCTGAGGTTGACATGATGGTCGCATGGCGATCAAACCCTTGGCCCCGGACGAACTGCTCACCACCACCCGCAGCGTTCGCAAGCGCCTCGATCTGACCAGGCCCGTCCCCATGGAGCTCGTCCGTGAGTGCCTGGAGGCCGCCCTCCAGGCGCCCACCGGCGGCAACCGGCAGGGCTGGCACTGGATCGTCGTCACCGACCCGGAGCTGCGCAAGACGATCGGCGACTACTACGGTCGATCGCTGCGGGCCTACCTCGAGTCGGGCACGTCGGCCGGGTCGTTGTTCCAGGAGGACCCGGTCCGGGCCGCGACGCAGCGGCGGGTGTCGGACAGCTCCGCCTACCTGGGCGAGCACATGGGCGACGTGCCCGTGCTGGTGATCGGCTGCATCGCCCTGCCCGGCGGCCGGCTGCCGGAGGGCAATCAGGCGGGCTTGTGGGGTTCGCTGCTGCCCGCCGCGTGGAGTTACATGCTGGCCGCCCGCGCCCGCGGGCTCGGCACGGCCTGGACGACCCTGCACCTGGCCTACGAGAGCGAGATCGCCGAGTTGCTCGGCATCCCGGCCGACGTGCGCCAGGGTGTGCTCATTCCCACCGCCTACCACACCGGGGAGACGTTCCGGCCGGCGCGCCGCCAGCCGCTCGACGACGTGCTGCACCTCGATCGCTGGTAGGAGGAGAGCCCGTGAGAGCTACTCCAATCACTTCGCTGCCGCGCTGGAGGGCGTCGACCTGGACAATCCGGGTACGGCACTGGACCGCAGCGGCCACCCCAACCCCGTCCCGCGTATCGTCGGCCCCATCCGCCGTCCACGCCCGGTCGAGGTGGACGACCTGCGGTTCCTGCGCGCCCACACCGCCCGTCCGGTCAAGATGACGGTGCCGGGACCGTTCACGATGAGCCAGCAGGCGCAGAACGACCACTACCCCGACGCCGAGGCGGCCGCGATGGACTACGCGGCGGCGGTCAACGCCGAGATCCGCGACCTGTTCGCGGCCGGGGCCGACATCGTGCAGATCGACGAGCCGTACATGCAGGCCCGGCCGGAGGCGGCGCGGGCGTACGGGCTGGCCGCGCTGAACGCCGCGCTGGACGGCGTGGACGGCACGACGGCGGTGCACATCTGCTTCGGCTACGCGGCGATCATCCACGACCGGCCGGAGGCGTACTCGTTCCTGCCGGAGCTGGCCGGCTGCCCGGTCCGGCAGGTGTCGATCGAGACCGCGCAGTCCGGGCTGGACCTGGGCGTGTTGTCCGACCTCAAGGACAAGACGGTCATCCTCGGGGTGATCGATCTCTCGACGCCGGACGTGGAGCCGGTCGAGGTGGTGGCGGGGCGGGTGCGCAGGGCGTTCGACCGGGTGCCGCCCGAGCGGATCGTCATCGCGACCGACTGCGGCATGAAGTATCTGCCGCGGCGGTCGGCCGAGGGCAAGATGCGCGCCATGTCCGGCGCCGCGCGGCTCCTCCGCGCCGAACTGGGCGGCTAAGATCATCAGCGTAGCCCCTGACCCGTCGCAAGGAGCCGCCAGTGCCCGAGAGCGAGCAGGAAACCGCGCCCCCAGGGATCGACACCACCAAGCCGAGCGTCTCGCGTGTCTACGACTACATGCTGGGCGGCAAGGACAACTACGCGGTGGACCGCCACGTGGCCGAGATGGCGTTGAAGATCGCGCCGGATGCGCCCGAGGCGGCCAAGGCCAACCGGGAGTTCCTCCGGCGCACCGTCCGCTACCTGGTGGGCGAGGCCGGGATCCGGCAGTTCCTGGACATCGGCTCGGGCCTGCCGACGCAGGGCAACGTGCACGAGATCGCTCAGTCGGTCGCTCCCGGCACGCGTGTGGTCTACGTCGACCATGACCCCATCGTGCTCGTCCACGGCCAGGCGCTGCTGGCCGCGGACGCCACCACCACGGTCATCGAGGCCGACGCCCGCGAGCCCGAGAAGATCCTTGGCGACCCGCAGACGCGCGCCCTGATCGACTTCAGCCGGCCGGTCGGGCTGCTGCTGTTCGGTCTTCTGCACCATCTGTCCGACGAGGAGGACCCCGGCGGCGTCCTGAGCCGGTTCGTGGCTCCGCTCGTCCCGGGCAGCCACGTGGTGATCTCCCACTTCCACAACCCGGGCGAGGCCCATCCCGAGGTGTCGAAGCAGGCCTATGGCGCGGAGAAGGTCTTCAACGAGCACCTCGGCACCGGCCGGTGGCGCACCCGCGACGAGCTGCTCGCCTACTTCGACGGCCTCGAGTTGGTGGAGCCCGGCCTGGTGCCGCTCCCGGAGTGGCGCCCGGAGGAGGGGGACGCGGCCACGCCGGGCATCACCTACCACACCTTCCTCGGGGCGGTGGCCCGCAAGCCCTGACCTCGAACTCCACCCGTCACCGCGACCGCCCGCGCCCTTCCGCCCCACCGCACTCCGGCGGGGGTCCTTGAGGAGAAGGGCCCGGGCGCGAGGTCGGGGAGGCGGCGTGAGGCGGCGGCTGGGCGGAACGCCGTGGGCGGCCGGCCCGCCGACGCTCTAGCCGGGGAGCTTGCCGGAGGCGACCACGTCCCGGTACCAGTGGGCGCTGTCCTTCCAGGTGCGCTCCATCGTGTCGCGGTTCACGCGGACGATGCCGAACCGCTTGGCGTAGCCATGCGCCCACTCGAAGTTGTCCATCAGCGACCACACGAAGTAACCACGCACGTCCGCCCCCGCCTTGATCGCCTCCGCCACGGCGGTCAGGTGCCGGTGCAGGTAGTCGACGCGGTCCACGTCGTGCACGAGGCCGTCGGCGCCCACCGGGTCGGGGAACGCGGCGCCGTTCTCGGTGATCATCGTGGGCATGGACGGGTAGTCGCGGTGCAGGCGCACCAGCAGCTCGGTCAGGCCGGTCTCGTCGATGTTCCAGCCCATCTCGGTGTACGGCCCGGGCTGCTTCACGAACTCGACGTCCTCGCACGCGATCCACGGGGACGCGGCGCCGTCCTGATGCCCGTCGGCCATCTCCCGCACGCCGGCCCCGTCCCACTGGCGCACCAGCGTGGGGTTGTAGTAGTTGACCCCGAGAATGTCCAGCGGCCGGCAGGCGGCGGCCTCGTCGCCGTCGCGCACGAACGACCAGTCGGTCACCGCGGCGGTGTCGTCGATCAGGTCGCGCGGGTAGGCACCCTCCAGCATCGGGCCGAGGAAGGCCCGGTTGGCCAGCCCGTCCGCCTTGCGCACCACGTCCGCGTCGGCCTCGGACACGCCGCGCACGTGGTGCAGGTTGAGCGTGACCGACATCTGCGCGGTCGGCGCGGCCACCGAGCGCAGCGCCTGCACGGCCAGGCCGTGGGCGAGGTTGAGGTGGTGCACGGCGGCCAGCGCGGCCGCGGGCTCGGTCCTGGCCGGGGCGTGCACGCCGGAGGCGTAGCCGAGGTAGGCCGAGCACCACGGCTCATTCAGCGTGATCCAGGTGTGCACCCGGTCGCCGTACGCCTCGCCCATGAGGCGGGCGTACTCGGCGAAGCGCAGCGCGGTGTCGCGGTGCGGCCAGCCGCCCGCGTCCTCCAGCTCCTGCGGCAGGTCCCAGTGGTAGAGGGTGGCCACCGGGGCGATGCCGCGCGTGAGCAGGCCGTCGATCAGCCGGTTGTAGAAGTCGACGCCGGGCTGGTTGAGCGGTCCGCTGCCGCCCGGCTGCACGCGCGGCCAGGAGATCGAGAACCGGTACGCGCCGACGCCCAGCTCGGCGAGGATGTCCAGGTCCTCCTCCAGCCGGTGGTAGTGGTCGCAGGCCACGTCACCGGTGTCGCCGCCCGCCACCAGGCCGGGCGTGTGGGAGAAGGTGTCCCAGATCGACGGGCCGCGCCCGTCCTCGTTCCAAGCGCCCTCCACCTGGTAGGCGGCGGTGGCGGTACCCCACAGGAAGTTCTCGGGGAAAGTGGTCATGCTGCTCCTTGAAGAATGATCTCGATCTCGTCGGTGCCGGGCTCGGCGGCGACCCGCACGCCGCCAGGCGTCGTCTCCAGCTGCGGGTGCCGGGCCTGGTGCACCCAGGCGAGCAGCAGGCTCCAGCGCGCGGGCGCGCCCTGCAGGCGGCGAGCGCGGATCCGGTCGCCGGTGCGGGACACCTCGAACACGGCGCTCACGCCGCCGTCCAGGGCGGGCACGGTGACGGTGCGGACGTCGCCGTCGGCGAGCCGGTGCGCCTGCAAGGTGACGTCGTCGGCGTAGTCGTAGTCGGGCCGGTCCTCGCGCGACCCGATGGGCAGCACCGCGCCGGGCCGCACCAGCAGCGGCAGGCTGTCGAAGCCGTGCCGCTCGTGCCGCCACCCGGGGCCGGTGACGGTCTCGCCGTCCAGCAGCCGGGTCCACACGCCCTCAGGGACGTAGTACGAAATGTCGCCCTCTGTTGACATCACCGGCGCCACCAGCAGGTCCGGCCCCAGCATGTACTGGGCGTCCAGGTAGTCGCAGCCCCGGTCCCCGGGGAACTCGAGCTGCATGGCCCGCATGACCGGCAGGCCGTCCGTCGCAGCCTGCACCGCGACGCCGTACAGGTAGGGCATGAGCCGGGCCTTGAGCCGCGTGAACGACCGCAGCACGTCCACCGACTCCTCGTCGAAGATCCACGGCACCCGGTAGGAGCTGCTCCCGTGCAGCCGGCTGTGCGACGACAACAGCCCGAACGCCACCCACCGCTTGAACACCGCCGGATCGGGCCGTCCCTCGAATCCGCCGATGTCGTGGCTCCAGAACCCGAATCCGGCCATCCCCAGCGACAGCCCGCCCCGCAGCGACTCGGCCATGGCCTCGTAGGTCGACTCGCAGTCGCCGCCCCAGTGCACCGGCAACCGCTGCCCGCCGACCGTGGCAGAGCGGGCGAACAACACGGCCGCGCCCCGTTCGGCGAGCACGTCATGCACGGTCTCGTTGTAGAGCAGGGTGTAGTAGTTGTGCATGCGCTCGGGATCGGAGCCGTCGGCGTAGACGACGTCGGTCGGGATGCGCTCGCCGAAGTCGGTCTTGAACGCGTCCACCCCCATGTCGAGCAGGCCGCGCAGCTTGCCCGCGTACCACTCGCGCGCGGCCGGTGAGGTGAAGTCCACCAGCGCCCGCCCGGCCTGCCAGTGGTCATCCTGCCACACCGTGCCATCCGGGCGACGCACCAGGTGACCGGCCGCCATGCCCTCGTCGAACAGCTGCGACGCCTGCCCGATGTACGGGTTGATCCACAGGCACACCCGCAGGCCGCGCTCCTTCAGCCGCCGCAGCATGCCCTCCGGGTCCGGGAACAGCTCCGGGTCCCACTCGAAGTCGCACCACCGGTACTGCCGCATCCAGAAGCAGTCGAAATGGAACACGCTCAGCGGCAGGTCCCGCTCGGCCATCCCGTCCACGAACGACGTCACCGTGGCCTCGTCGTAGTCCGTGGTGAACGACGTGGACAACCACAACCCGAACGACCAGGCGGGCGGCAGCGCGGGCCGGCCGGTCAGCGCCGTGTAGCGGCGCAGGATGTCGGCCGGCGTCGGCCCGTGAATGATCAGGTATTCGAGGTCGTGGCTCTCGACGCTGAACTGAACCCGCGACACCGTCTCCGAGCCCACCTCGAACGACACCCGCCCGGGGTGGTTGACGAAGACTCCGTAACCGCGGTTGGTGAGGTAGAAGGGGATGTTCTTGTACGCCAGCTCGCTGGTGGTGCCGCCGTCGTCGTTCCAGATGTCGACGGCCTGGCCGTTGCGCACCAGGGGGCCGAACCGCTCGCCCAGCCCGTACACCAGCTCGCCGGCGCTGAGCCGCAGCTGCTCCACCATGAAGTGCCGGTCGTCGGGGTCGCGCACGACCCCGAGGCCCTTGCCGTCGCTGCGGGTCAGCTCGCGCCCGCCCGCGCTGAACGTCATCTCCCACGGCGTGTCCCTGCGCAGCCGCACGGTGAGCGCGCCGCTGGTCAGGGCGGCCGTCTCCGCGTCCACGGAGATCGTGACCTCGGGCGCGTCGTCGCGCACCTCGAAGGCGGGGGAGTCCGGCACCGCCCCGGCGAAGTGCACCGTGCGGACGCGGATGACGTCCGGCATCGGGGACGACACGTCGACCCGCAGGACCGGCCCGTCGATGGTGTTGCCGCGGCGGACGATCGGCCGGGTCGGCGCGAGCACCCGCAGCGAGGCGGCATCCGCGGCCACGTCGTGGGCCGCGACGGCGTAGTCGGCCCGCACCCCGGGACGCATCCGCCAGTAGCCGTCTTTGAACTTCATGCCAGTCCTTCTCGAGGTGGGTGTGATCAACCGTGGGGGCGCAGCGCGACGACCGCGCGGGGCGTCAGCGTGACCGTGCCGTCGGCGACGGCCCCGGTCAGCAGGTCCTCTGCCGGGTGGGGGATGGGCACACACACCGGCTCGGTGCCGTGGTTGAGCAGGAACAACACCTCGCCGCGGCGGACCGCCTCGACGCCCGGCGGCAGCCGAGCTCCGGCCGGCAGGACCCCGCGCACGCGGGCGTCGGCCAGCGCCCGCGCGGTGATCTCGCCGAGCGCGGCGGGCTCGGGCATGGTGGCGACGTACCAGGCGACGCCGTCGCCGGTGCGGTGCCGCAGCACCGCGGGCCGCCCCGTTTCGCTGAAGACGGCCACCGCTTCGGCGCCTTCCGCGGCCATCACCTCGGTCCAGGTGTGCGCGGTGAACTCGGGACCGCCGTTCCACCGGCAGAGCACCTCGCCCGCCACGGGCTGCCACTCCTCGCCGGACGCGCCGAGCACCGCGCGCAGCGGCGCGGGGAACCGGCCGGTACGGATGTGCGCCCGCTCGTCGGCGATCCCGGAGAACGGCCCCACCACCAGCACCCCGCCGCCACGCACGTAGTCCGTCAGCGCCGCCGCGTCCGCGTCGGTCACCAGGAACAGGTTCGGCACCACGACCAGTGCGTATCCGCTCAGATCGGCGGAGGGCGGCACGAGGTCCACGCTCACGCCGCGCTCCCAGAGCGGCACGTAGTAGGCGAGCAACTGGTCGGCGGCGTTGAGCCGGTCGCTGGGCCGGCCGCGCTCTTCCAGCGCCCACCAGCTCGCCCAGTCGAAGACCATCGCCACCCGCGCCGGGACCGGCTGCCCCGCCACGGAGGCGAGTGCGCGCAGCTCCTGGCCATGTGCGCGGACCTCGGCGTGCAGCCGCGTGTCCGGGCCCGCGTGCGGCACCATCGCGGCGTGGAACCGCTCGGCGCCGAAGCGGGAGGCCCGCCACTGGAAGTAGCACAATCCGTCCGCGCCGCGGGCGAGCGCCTGCAGCGACTCCAGCCGGAACTGGCCGGGCGGCTTGGGCAGGTTGTGCGCCCGCCAGTTGACGGCGCTGGTGGACTGCTCCATCAGCAACCACGGCCGGCCCTGGCCGAGCCCGCGCATCAGGTCGTGGGTGAGCGCGGTCCGGGCGGGGGAGAGCGGGTCCTCCGGGTCGGGGTAGCAGTCGTTGGAGACGATGTCCTCCTCGCCGGCCCACGACCAGGAGTCCACGGGCTTGAACAGGCCCATGAAGTTCGTGGTGATCGGCACGTCCGGGGTGCGCTCGCGCAGGACGTCGCGTTCGGCCCGATAGTGGGCGAGCAGCGCGTCGGAGCAGAACCGCTGCCAGTCGAGCTGCTGCGTCGGGTTGATCATGTACGGGGCGCGGCGGGGCGTGAGGATCTCGGCCCACTCGCTGTAACGCTGGCTCCAGAACGTGGTGCCCCACGCCTCGTTCAGCGTGTCCAGATCGCCGTACGCGTCGTGCAGCCAGGCGCGGAACGCCGCGGCGGACGCGTCGCAGTGGCAGATCTGGCCGTACTCGTTACCGACGTGCCACAGGGCCAGGGCGGGGTGGCCGGCGTACCGGTCGGCCAGGTCGGTCACGATCGCCAGCGCCCGCTCCCGGTAGACCGGCGACGACGGGCAGAACTGGTTGCGCGAGCCGTACCAGAGCCGGTGCCCGGACTCGTCCACCGGGAGCGTCTCCGGCCAGCGGTGGCCCAGCCACGGCGGCGGCGAGGCCGTCGGCGTGGCCAGGTCCACCGCGATCCCGGCCCCGGCCATCAGCTCCATCACCCGGTCCAGCCAGCCGAAGTCGCGCGCGCCCGGCTCCGGCTCGAGCCGTGCCCAGCTGAACACGCCGATCGTGACCAGGTTCACCCCGGCGGCCCGCATGAGCTCGGCGTCCTCGGCCCACACCTCCTCCGGCCACTGCTCGGGGTTGTAGTCCCCGCCGAACAGCAGCCCGCGCCCGCGGGTGAGCGTGTGCATCCCCGGCCGCGCCGTCATGACAGGCTCCGGGGCGGGGCGGAGCTCTCGCCGAGCACCAGGCGGCAGGGCACCAGATGCCGCTGGGGCGGCCCGTCGCCCTGCAGCCGGTCGATCAGCATCTGGGCGCCGAGCCTGCCCAGCTCGGTGCTGGGCGGCTCCAGCGTCGTCAGCCTCGGGTTGAACATCTCGGCGACCCTCGCCGACGACAACACCAGCATCAGGGTCAGGTCCTCGGGGATGCGCCAGCCGCGTGCCGCCACCGCCGCGATCACTCCGACGGCCGCGTGGTCGTCCATCACCGCCAGCGCCGTCACGTCCGGGTGCGCCTCCAGCAGCCGCTCGAACGCCTCCCGGCCCTCCTCGGCCGACCCCGGCCGGTAGCCGTCCACGTAACCGATCCCTGCCGCGCGGGCCGCCGCCGCGAACTCCTCGCCGGCCCGGGTCGCGGGGCCGTAGCCGTCGGCGTACAGGTCGGTGGAGAGGTTGAAGAACGCCAGCGTGCGATGCCCCAGCCCGGCCACGTGCGCCACCGCGTCGCGGGCGGTCGCCGCGAAGTCGATGTCGGCGTAGTCGATCGAGCCGGGCTCGCGGGTGCGCCCTATCATGCTGAACGGCACCCCGGCCGCCGACAGGAACTCGGTGCGCTCGTCGTCGAGGCGCACCTCCATCAGCAACACGCCGTCCACCAGCCCCAGGCCGGTGATGTGGCGCAGCTCTTCGATCGGATCGGCGCTCTCCGGGGAGAGCAGCAGGTGATAGCCCAGCTCGCCGGCCGCCTCGGCGGCGCCGGTCGCGAACTGCATCTCGGTGAGGCCGAAACCGCTGCGCGGGGCGGGGAAGAGCAGCGCCAGGATCCGGGTGCGCTTGCTCTGCAACCCGCGTGCCAGCAGGTTGGGCCGGTAGCCGAGCTCGGCGGCGGCCTGCTCGATGCGCAGCTTGGTCGCCGCGGCCACCGGGCGGGTGCCGTTGAGCGCGGCGGAGACGGTGCTGACCGCCACCTGGGCCCGCTCGGCCACGTCACGGAGCGAAGGCATGCCCCTCCCGCGATACAGTAGTCGAAACGTTTCGCATACCGTAGGGTCGGTTTTGCGGAGATGTCAATGGCCTTAAATCGGACGACCGGAAACGCCGCTACGATCAGGCGCGTGCTGAGAGTCTCCGTGCCAGGACCACCAGAGCCGCCGATCACCGGTCATCTCGCCATGGGGGAGGAGCCGGGCCGGCCGGACGCGATCACCGCCGACTCGCGCACCCTGCGGCGCGGCGGGCGCCCGTGGTTCCCGGTGATGGGCGAGTTCCACTTCGCCCGCTACCCGGCCGCCGAGTGGCGGGAAGAGCTGCTCAAGGTGCGGGCCGGCGGGGTGACGGCCGTGGCCACGTACGTCTTCTGGAATCTGCACGAGGAGCGGCGCGGCCGCTACGACTGGAACGGCGACCGTGACCTGCGCCGCTGGGTGACCACCTGCGCCGAGGCCGGGCTCGACGTGGTGGTGCGGGTCGGGCCGTGGGGGCACGGCGAGTCCCGCAACGGCGGCTTCCCTGACTGGCTGCCGGCCGTGGATTGCGTGCCGCGTACCGACGACCCGCGCTACCTGGCCCTGGTGCGGCCGTTCTTCGCGCAGATCGGCCGGCAACTGCGCGGGCTGACCAGGCGCGACGGCGGGCCCATCGTCGGCGTCCAGCTGGAGAACGAGCTGTACGACCAGCCCGGCCACCTGCTCACGCTCAAGCGCCTGGCCAAGGAGTCGGGCATCGACGCGCCGCTGTGGACGGCCACCGGCTGGGGGCACGCCCAGTTGCCGCCCGACGAGGTGATCCCGCTGTTCGGCGGGTACGCCGAGGCCGCCTGGGACACCCCGCACGACGGCTGGCCACGGCAGAGCCGGGCGCACTACTTCTTCGGGCCCGGCAGGGACGACGACTCGATCGGCGCCGACCTGCGCAGCGACGGCCCGTCCGGCGCGGATGAGAGCCATCTCGAGCGGTACCCGTTCGCCACCTGCGAGCTGGGCGGCGGCATGTACACGTCCTACCACCGGCGGCCGATCGTCGCCGCCGCGGACGTGGCCGCGTTGTCGCTGGTGAAGCTGGGCAGCGGGTCGGTGTGGCAGGGCTACTACATGTACCACGGCGGCTCGCAGAAGATCGGCGAGCTCAGCACGCTCCAGGAATCGCACGCCACCGGCTACCCCAATGACTGCCCGGTGATCAACTACGACTTCCAGGCGCCGCTGGGGGAGTCCGGGCAGTTCCGTGAGTCGTACTTCCGCCTGCGGCTCCAGCACCTCTGGCTGGCCTCGGACGGTGCCGACCTCGCGCCGATGACGCTCACGATGCCACCGGACGCACCCGCCGACACCTTCGACCGCACTGCGCTGCGCTGGTGCGTGCGCTCCGACGGCCGCTCCGGCTTCCTGTTCGTCAACAACCACCAGCCCGTCGAGACGCTGCCCGCGCACGAGGGCGTCCAGTTCGCGGTCACCCTCGGCGGCCGTGACCTGGTGGTGCCGAGCCGTCCGGTCACGGTGCCGTCCGGCGTGTATTTTGTCTGGCCGCTCGCCCGCCCGGTGGGCGCGAGCACGTTGCTGACCGCCTCCGCCCAGCCCGTCTGCACGCTGGCGGGGCCGGTCGTGGTGCTCGCGCAGGTCGCGGGAATCCCGGTCGAGCTGGCCTTCGACGGCGCCACCGTCGCGGCGATCGACGGCCCGGGGGCCGGCGACCACGGTGGCGAGCCGGTGATCGTGACGCGGGACGGTCACGACGTCGTGGTGAGCGGCCTGCACCCTGGCCCCCGCTGCCTGCTGCGCGTCACCGCCGCCGACGGATCCGTGGCGCACGTGCTGGTGCTGGACGAGGAGAGCGCGCTCACCGCCACCCGCGCCCAGGCCTGGGGCGCCGACCGGCTGATCCTCAGCCCCCGGCCCGCCGTCGTGGACGGCGACCGGCTGGTGCTGTACGGCGGCGGCGAGTGCGGGCACGTGCCGGACGGCGGTGGGCAGGCCGGTGACAGGCTCCGTGTCTTCCCCGCCCTGACAGCGGCCGACGACTCGCCGCATGCCGCGACCGAGGGCGTCTTCGGCGTCATCGAGCTGCCCGTTCCGGACGCGGGACCGGTCGCGGCCGTCGCCGAGCAGGTGGCCGCGGCCGGGCCGCCCAGGCGGACCGTCATCGACGCGAAGTCCGGCCGCGCCTCGGCGCCCGCCGACGCGGACTTCGACGCGGCCGCCGTCTACCGCGTCACCGTCCCCGCCGACCTCCTCGACGGCGACGACGAGGTGCTGCTGCGCCTCGACTGGACCGGCGACGTCGGCCGCGCCTTCATCGGCGGCCGCCTGATCGCCGACCAGTTCTGGCACGGCGAGCCCTGGGAGATCGGCCTGCGCCGCTTCCGCCGCGACCTCCTCGAACACGGCGCGGTCGAGCTGCGCCTGCTGCCCTTCCCCACGGACGTGCCGGTCTACGTCTCCCCGCAGGTCCGTTCCGGGAAGGGACTCCTGGAACTGCGCGAGGCGACCTTCGTTCCGGTGCCGCGCACCACGCTCACGATCTAGCCCGCATCACCCGCCTCGGCCTCGGCATCGAGATCGGGGCGGGCGATGACCTCTCAGCAGGTGGAGTTCGTCTGCGTGAGCAGCGCCAGCCTCCACGGCAACGCGTTGTACTCGCCGCTCGCGTTCGGATCCATGCCCTGGTAGAGGTAGCGCATCTGGCACGGGCTGATGGTCAGCGTCTGGTCGTTGCTGTCGCGGATCATCTCGCCGTGGCTGATGTCCCTGGTCCATGCCGTGCCGGTGAAGGTGACGTTGTTCGAGCGGGCGAACGGGTTGCTCTCGGTGTCGGCCAGCGGCGTCCACGTGCCGCCGATGCTGGTCGAGGTCCAGGAGCGGAAATACCGCTTGCCGTCGGAGCCGATGGCCTCCACCAGCAGCAGGTACTGGTTCGTGCCCTTGACCTTGTAGATGTTGCTGGCCTCCCACAGCCGGTACTTGTTGGAGTCCTGCAGGACGATCTGCGTGTTGGTGAAGCCGTTGGGGAAGTTCGCCACCGTCGTCTCCGAGCGGTAGAGGTGACCGTTGTCGTCGGAGGAGAACAGGTAGCACTTGGCGGTGTCGCAGATGACCCACATGTCGACCCAGTAACCGGAGCCGATGTTCTGCCGGATGATGTCCGGCATGCTCGAGTAGAAGTGCTGCGGCGCGCTCCAGGACCGCGGGTTGGAGATGTCGGTCGTGGTCGAGTACGACGCGTTGCCCGTCTGGTAGACCAGGTACCACCTGTTCTGCGGCGCGAAGTAGAACACCTGCGGCGCGGCCCGATAACCGGTGCCGATCGCGCTCTGGTCCAGATAGTGGTGCTGCGCGGCACCGGCCTGGCCCCAGTCGGTGAAGTTCATGTAGACCAGGTTGTAGCCGGCGCTGCTGGCGGTGCTGGCGAAGACGTGCCAGCGGCCGTTGTGGTAGACGACCGACGGGTCCTTGACCGCCGCGATGTTGGCGTGGGAGGCGTCGGGCTTGGGGCCGATCAGCGCGCCGGTGGAGCTCCAGCGGAAGCTGCTCGGCAGCGTGCCGGTGCCGCCCGTGGGCGTGACCGTCGGCGTCGCGGTCGGCGTGCTGCCGCCGGTGCAGGCGGTGCCGTTGAGCGCGAAGTCCGCCGGCACCGGGTTGGCGGAGCCGTTCCACGTGCCGTTGAAGCCGAACGACGTGCTCGCCCCGGTGGCGAGCGAGCCGTTGTAGCCGGCGTTGGAGACGGCGACCTGGGCCCCGGACTGCGAGACGGTGCCGTTCCACAGCTGCGTGATCGTCTGCCCGGCGGTGAACGACCAGGTCAGCCGCCAGCTGGTGAGCGGATCCCCGAGATTGGTAACGCTAACATTCGTGCCGAAACCATTCGACCATTGGTTGGTCACCGTGTACTCCACGCGGCAGCCGGGCGCGGCCTGCGCGGTGGGGGCGGTGAGTAAGGCGAGGACGACCATCGCGGCGGCGGCCGCCGCGACGATCCAGGACCGAGGGCGGTTGAGTTGCACTGCGTCCTCCGTGTCGTAGCCGGTGGTGGACGAGCGTCTCAGGAACGTTTCAGGCGAATCAATCAGAAACTTTCGGCCCGGATCGCTCCCGCCGCCAGCCTGGGACATCGTGGCAGTTGCAGAGGCCGCGAAGTGAAAGTTTCACTTCCGGGTATGATCCCTTGCCGTCCGCTTGGAAATGTTCGACACTCAGCGGAAATGTTTCGAGGAGCGGGGCGGCCATGGGCAGAGGGTTGAGGCTGATGGTCGTCGCGGCTCTCGGGGCCGGGATGCTGACGGCCTCGCCCGCGATCGGTGACGGGAACGCGCCGAATGGGCACTGGGTGGACACCTGGACCGCGATGCCGCAGCTCACCGAGCCCCACAACATGCCGCCCGCGCCGTACACGACAGGCGATCTGGTCATGGCCGACAGCACGCTGCGGCAGACGGTACGGGTGTCGGCCGGCGGGCAGCGGGTGCGGCTGCGCTTCTCCAACGCCTTCGGCGGCGCGCCGCTGCCCATCACCCGGGTCACCGTGGCGTACCCCGACGGCGGCAGGGCGGGCGTGAGCGCGATCCGGCCGGGCACCGCCCGGCCGGTGACGTTCCACGGCCGTCCGGCCACGATCGTCCCCGTCGGCGCGCAAGTGGTGTCGGATCCGCTGGACCTTCCGCTCCCGCCCGGCTCCGTGCTGGCCGTGACCGTCTACCTCGCCGAGGGGCAGGCCTCCAGCGCCATCACCTCGCACCCGGGCTCGCGCACCACCTCCTACCTGGCGAAAGGCAACCAGGCCGACGCCGGGGACCTCACGGGGGCGACACCCGTCGACCACTGGTACTTCCTCAGCGCCATCGAAGTGTGGTCCAAGCGCTCCACCGCGGCGCTCGTCCTGCTGGGCGACTCCCTGACCGACGGCAGGGGCTCCACCACGAACCTCAACAACCGCTGGCCCGACCAGCTCTTCGACCGCCTGGGCCGCTCCGGGCCGGCCATCGCCAACCAGGCGGCCGGCGGCAACCGGGTGCTGAACGACGGCCTCGGCCCGGCCGCCCTGGCCCGGCTGGACCGCGACGTGCTCGCCCGCAGCGGCGCCGAATGGCTGATCGTCTTCGAGGGCGTCAACGACATCGGCACCGCCCAGCCCACCCAGGACGCCCAGAAGAAGGTCGCCGACGAGCTGATCGCCGCCTACGACCAGATCATCGTCCGGGCACAGGCGCGGGGCCTGGTCGTGTACGGGGCGACGCTCACCCCCTTCGGCGGCCACTCCTACGACGACCCCCAAGGTCTCAGGGAAGCCACCCGGCAGGCGGTCAACGACTGGATCCGCACCAGCGGCAGGTTCGACGGCGTCATCGACTTCGATCAGGCGGTCCGCGATCCCGCCGACCCCCGGCGGCTGCCGGCGGCCTACGACGTGGGCGACGGCCTGCACCTGAGCCCGGCCGGCTACAAGGCGCTCGCGGACGCCGTGCCCGCCCGCCTGTTCCGCCGCTAGCGGTGGAGCGCCAGGCTCGGCACCGGGTGCTCGCCCTCGGTCTCCAGCCGGTACTCCCGGCCCGACCTGGCGCGGTTGTCGTTGATGACCCGCTCGGACGGCGGCTGGTCGCCGTTCATGAGCGCCGCCTGCATCCTCTCGAACCGCTCGTGGGCCTCCTGCACGTACCCCGTCCCGAGGGTGGTGTAGTCGATCTGGGTGGCGATCAGGTCGCGGATGAACCGCTTGTTCGGCTCGAACGTGACCGGGGCGGGCAGTTCGGGGGCGCACACCTGCTCGGGGTCGCGCCCGTCGTGCTTCTTGAACAGCTCGGCGGCCAGCCGCAGGTGCTCCAGCTCCATGCCCAGGTGCAGTTCCCAGATGTTCTTCACCTTGGGGTCGGACTCGGTCTCCATGAACGAGTGGTACAGGTAGCACTCGTTGTACTCGTGGTTGAGCAGCATCTCCCACCAGCTCTCGCCGGGGTCGACGAGCGATTCGTAGTGGGTGACGTGCTCCTCCTCGATCAGCCCGATCTCCTGATACAGCTGGCGGGCGATCGGCTCCATGTACATGGGGCCGACGTTCATGTAGAAGTTCATGGTCTGCTGCTCCGCCGACATGATCGTCAGCGCGTGCAGCTTGGAGACGGGGGCGGTCGTGTTCCGGTCGTACGGCTCGCGCACGTTGTCCATCGGGTGCCGGTGGTGCCGCACCGTCGGCCGTCCCGGCATGACCTCGGTGAGGTTGTCGACGATCTTCTCGGCCTTGCGGTGCTCGATCATCTCGTACAGGTTGGCGTAGCGGTAGAGGTGATCGAAGTCCTCCAGCACGCCGAACTCGTAGGCCTGCCGCAGGTATGGGTCCGGCTCCATACGCGCCACCCACGAGGTCAGGTCCACGGCGACCTGCTCATACGCGATGGTGGTCTCCAGCACGGAAGACACGCCGGGCAGCAGCCAGTTGACCGCCTTCTGCTGCTGCGCCTCGAGGTAACGCACGCGGGCCAGCTGCTGCTTCAGCTCGATGTCGGGGCAGTGGCGGGCCAGCTGGTGGCTGAAGAAGATCGCTTCTGTCTCGATGCCGTTCATCGTGATGATCCGGCACCGGGTGTACGGGTCGGCGCGATCGGGATCGATCGGCGTGACGTTCAGCTCGCGCCAGTCGCGCACCTGCTCGTCCAGCGGGATACCCCGCTCCTGCAACGGGTTGAAGGGCATGTGGCCGCGCTCCTTTGCGCTGACGGGAAACGTCCGGGATGCGGCCTACCCGGCGATCCCGCGGACAACCTCCCCGCCACACCGCCGAAAGCCCTGGACATGGCAATGCCGCCGGACCGGCCCTCTCACAGGGTGAGCTGGTGCCGGCGCTCGGTGCGCCACTCGACCGTCATCACGGTCGCGTCGTCCTGCAGGCAGCCGCTCTGGTGCCTCAGGATGGCCTGGATCAGCCGGCGCAGCGTCTCCGGCGCCGACACGCCGTCGGCCTCCTGGCGGATGATGAAGTCGACGAAGCGGTCGAGACCGAAGGTCTCGCCGTCCGGGCTCTGCGCCTCGATGATGCCGTCGGTGTAGAACAGCAGCCGGTCGCCGCGCTGCAACTGGTAACGGAGCAGGCCCGTGGAGAACCCCAGACCGAACCCCATCGGCGGGTCAGGGATGGGGACGCTCTCCAGCGTGGCCACGCACTGCCCGCCGCGGATCACCAGCGGCGGATGGTGGCCGCGGTTGACCCAGCTCAGCAGCCCCGTCCGCAGATCCAGGCAGGCCAGGATGCCGGTGGCGAACCGGCCGGTGAACTGCTCCTTGATCGCCGCGTCGACGGCCTCGCTGATCGCGGGCAGCTCCATCCCCTGGCGCCGGTTGTGCCGGCACGACCCCATGGCGACGGTCGCGGTCAGCCCGGCCGACGTGTCGTGCCCCATCGCGTCGAACAGCGCCAGATGCAGCACGGAGCCGTCGACCGCGTAGTCGTAGGCGTCGCCGCCCATCTCGTAGGCGGGCTCCAGCGCGGCGCTGACCACCACGTCGTCGTTGGCGTACGTGCCGGGCGGCAGCAGGTTCCACATCACCTCGGCCGACAGGGCCATCGGCCGGACGCGGACCAGCCGGGCGAACGAGTCGCTGTGCGGCCGCTTGCTGACCACCAGCACCGACACCAGGGACGCGAGCTGCTTGATCCGCCATTCGGCCAGCTCGTCGTAAGCGGCCACGGTCGTCCCCAGCACCCCGACCCGTTCGGTGCCGTCGAGCAACGGCACCCACACCCGACGCTCCTCTCCGGCCGGCGAGGGCTTGGCCTGGACGATCTCCACGGCGCGGAACGCGCGGCCCGGCATCGTGGTGTCGATCCTGATGGGTTCGAGCGGCTCACCTGACTCCTCGCGCTGTCCGGGCAGCGGCACCAGGACCTGCTGCTGCAGGTCGGTCACGTAGATCACGGTGTCGGAGCAGCCGATCAGCCGGGCGTGCGCGGACACCAGGGCCGGCAGGTCCTCCATCGCCGCCAGGTGCGTGGATTCGAGCAAACCGCCCAGCGCGCGCTCACCGTCACTTTGCACCGGCCTCCCCCTCCCGTGCATGTGACCCATACCCACCCCCACCACCCCTCATCCGGCCAGGCCAGGGTGGACCGGTCAGCGCCAGCGGAGCTCGTCGTAGAAGGCGTCGCGCGCTCGCGTGAACGCCTCCCGGTCCACGACAGCGCCCTTGTACGGTCCTTCGGCGACCGGCTCGTCGTGCATCCGCGCGGGCAGCTCGTCGCGCCCGCCCATGCCCTCGCGCTCGGCGTACGCCCGCATCTCGTCGAGCCGCCGCTGACCGGCCGCCAGCAGGTCCTCCAGCGTGAAGTCCCGGCCGAGCACGGCGGTCACGAGCGCGGTCAGGTGATCGATGGTCAGCGGCCTGGTCGGAGAGGAGGCGAACACGCACAGGTTGAGCGCGTCCAGCCCGCTCCACAACCGCAGCAGGCGGGCGCTGCGCCGCCCCCGCTCGGCGTCGAGCTCACCGGCGGGCGCCGGTGCGGCGCCGATCCTGGCGGCCTCAGGGAAGCTGTAGGCCAGCCCCGCGACGGGATCGAAGTCGAGATCGTGCTCCAGGGCGTCGTAGCGGGGGCCGTTGGGGGCGATGGCGTACCCGAGCCCGATCCCCGGCTGAATGCGCGGGTCGAAGCAGGGCAGCTCGGCGCCCTTGACGGTCATCGCGTACGGCGCGGTCTCCGGCCCGAGCCGCGCGGCCGCCCGCGCCGCCCCCTCCGCCAGCAGATCGCCGAGCTCCGCCGCACGCCGCGCGACGTCCCTGATCAGCCCGGGCAGCGCCGCCGGGTCGCCGAACGCCGGCCCGCCCGGCAGCAGCCCACGCTCGGCGCACTCCATCGCGAAGGCCAGCGTCCCGCCGAGGGAGACCTGGTCGAGCCCCAGATCGTTGCAGAGCGCGTTGGCGTCCAGCACGGTGTCGAGGTCGTCGATCCCCAGGTTCCAGCCCAGCGACAGGAACGCCTCCTGCCCGAGCCCGCCCGAGCGGCGCTCGGCCGCGGACGGAGAGGCGTACACCTTGAGGCAGTCGTTCGGGCACCCGGGACAGGCGCCCCTGAGCGCCACCGCCCGGCCGTCGTAGTCCCGTACGTGCGGAGTCCGCAACCCCCCTGGCAGGGTGAAGTTGCGGACGGAGGCGTAGCCGGGGGCGGGGGGCTCGCCGGCCCACCCGGCGAACCCGGGCTCGCCGGCCTGGAGCGCGGCCAGCGGGTTGGCAGGCAGCACGTCACGGTAGTAACGGTCGATGGCGGCGACCGCCGCCGGATCGGCGACCTCGGCCGGCGCGTCGCCCACGCACACGATCGCCTTGAGGTTCTTGGCCCCGAACACCGCGCCCACCCCGTACCGTCCGGCGGCGTAGGCGTAGTCGGTGACGACGCTCGCATACCGGACGAGGTTCTCCCCGGCCGGCCCTATCGCCGCGACGTGCGCGCCCTGCCCGTGCCGCTCCCTGAGCACGTCGGTGGCGGCGGCGGTGCCCAGCCCGCGCAACTCCCCGGCCTCGTGACACGAGATCTCGCCATCCTCGATCAGCAGATAGGAGAGCCGCTCGGCACGCCCGGTCACGGCCAGCGCCTGGACGCCGGCGCCCCGCATGCCGGCGGCGAACGGCCCGAGCGCGTGCGCCTCCCCGGCCACCCCGGTCAACGGCGACTTGGCCAGGAAGACGCCCTTGGCCAGGCCGGGCGCGCGCGTCCCGCCGAGCGTCCCCGCCGCCACGAACACCAACGCCCGCGGGTCATAGGGGTCGAGCCCGGCGGGCGTGCGCTCCGTCAGCAGCCGCAGCCCGAGTATGGACCCGCCGTAATGCCCTGACGCGCCGGCGCGGTGCTCACGCTCGACGGTCCCGCTGGTCAGATCGACGATGAACGGCACGGCACGACCTCCCTTGGATGCTGCGGCACACCATCACACAACACCGGCGCGTCGCAAGCCCCGTTGCGGGCAGGGGAAGCGGATGAAACGCTTCTTCAAGGCCATGCTGCTGCGCCGCCTGGCACGTACGCCGATCGGCGCGGTGTTCCTCGCGGTGGGCTGGGTGCTGGGACGGCGGCGCAGACGCCGCGCGCAGCGGCGCGGCAGACGATGACCCGTTTTGACACCCCGCGCGCCGGTCACCGTGGGGCGTGCGAAGGAGGGACGTCCGGATGACCGGCACCGTCGCCGTCGTGACCGGAGCCGCGCGTGGCGTGGGCCGCGGCATCGCGCTCGTCCTCGGTGAGACCGGGGCGACCGTCTACGTCACCGACCGTGAGAGCCGCGACCGCCGCCACTCCGACCTGCCGGGCACCGTCGAGGACACCGCCGAGCAGGTGGACGAGCGCGGCGGGCGCGGCGTGCCGGTCCGCGTGGACCACGCCGACGACCAAGCCGTCGAGGCGCTCTTCCAGCGGGTCCGCGCCGCCCACGGCGGCCTCGACCTGCTGGTCGCGAACGCGTTCGACGGCAACGCCTTGCCGTTCCACGGCGGGCCGTTCTGGACGCTCCCGCTCGACCACTGGCACAACATGATGCACCTCGGGGTGCGCAGCCATCTCGTGTCCGCGTGGCACGCGGCCCCCCTGTTGATCGAGCGGCGCGGCCTCGCCGTGCTCACCGGGTACGCCGACCCGCCGGCCGAGGTGATCGCCGGCCACGTCTTCTACGATCTGGCCATGACGAGCATCGCCCGGCTGGCCCGTACCCTCGCCCACGACCTGCGCCCGCACGGCGTCACCGCGCTCGCCCTGTCACCCGGCCTCACCCGCACGGAGGCGATCGTCGCCGTGCTCGGCGACGACCTGCCGGGCAGCGACTCGGTGGAGTTCCCCGGCCGGGCCGTCCGCGCCCTGCTGGAGGACCCCGACGTGGCCCGGCACTCGGGCCGCACGCTCACCGTCGCCGCCCTGGCCCAGGAGTACGGGTTCAGCGACGCGTGACCGTCCGCCGGGTCAGGAGAGCTTCTCGAAGAAGAACTCGTGCTTCAGGAACGACGTGTCGTATTCGCTCCCGGGATACGGCGGGATGAGCTGCGACGCCTGGAACAGCCGCCAGCCGTCCCGCAGGGCGTCCACCCCGGTCTCGTACGGCGGCTCGTCCCCGTCCCCCGCGGTCGGGTGGGTGCGCCCGGTGCCGTCGTAGGAGGACCAGCCCACCACGGGGGCGTCGAGCGCGGAGGTGGCCAGGTAGAGAACGAGGACCTGCTGCTTCATGCGACGGCCCTCCCGGGGCGGTTGTTCACGCGTGTCGTCCAGTAGTCGATGTCGAAAGCCGCGTCGGCGGTCATCGCCCGCCACAGGCGCACCCGGTTGTGGATCTCCAACCGTCCGGTCGCCGGCTCGTACCAGGGGAAACGCCGGTCCAGCTCGGCGACCACGGCCGGGTCGGCCAGGTCGGAGGTGTCCCAGAGGCGCACCTGCGGCACGGTCGGGTTGAACCGGATCTTGAACATGTACCGGCGCTGGTCGCTGTCGTTGCGCCGGCCGCCGTGCCAGATGCCGTGGTGCAGCAGCATCACGGTCCCGGCCGGGCAGGTGAGCCGCGTCTGCCCGCGCAGGTTCTGGTAGCGGCCGGTGTCGCTCTCGTTGATGCGGCGCAGGTGACTGCCCGGCACGACGAGGGTGCCGCCCATGTCCGCGGTCACCTCGCGCGGGTAGTACATGAGCTGCACGTCGAAGGCGTCCATGCGGGTGTCGATGATGGCGTCGGCGTGCAGCGGCTGGGCCTCGCCGCCGCGCGGCTCGCGTACGTGCACGGCGTGGTGGTCGACGGTCGGGTCGGGGCCGACGAGGGAGCGCAGGGCTCCGGCGACCGCGGGCACCTGGACGAGCCTGCGGGCGAAGGAGCCCTCGGGGAAGGCCAGGTCGAGCGGGGTTCCGTACGGCACCGGGGGGATGCCCGCCTCCAGCACGTCGACGGCCTGGTCGTTCAGCTCGTCCGGGACGATCCCGTCGAGCCGCAGGTAGCCGGCCGCCACGAAGCCGGCCACTTGCGCCGAAGTCAGCAAAGTGGTTCGCATGCCACGAACGTATGATCACCCGTATGTCATGTAATGGGTCGTAATCATCGACTAGTGGTCTGTTTTCACCTATATATGCACCCATGCACCGAGTCACCCTCGCCCTGTCCGACCCACCGGCCGTGGCCGGGGCGGGCGTCGGCGTGCACGGCGTCGTCAGCGCGCACGACGTGTTCAAACTGCCCGACCTGTGGCAACTCCACCTGTACGGCTACACCGCCGAGCTGGTGCTCGAAGGCACCGCCCACCCGATCCGGCCCGGCCACGTGAGCCTCATCCCGCCGGGCGCCGAGGTGCACTACCACTACCGGGGCAGGTCGGCGCACCTGTACGCGCACTTCCGCCTGCCCGGCGCGGGGGAGCGGCGGGACGTGGCCGTCATGCGTGATGCGGGGGACCAGGCGCCGCTCATCGCGGCCTCGCTGCGGCAGGCCATCGCGGCCGTCCCCGACACCCGGGCCCGGGCCTCGGCCGAGGTGTGGACGGTGCTCTGGCGGGTGGCCGGGCTGCCCGTGGCCGGCAGCCCGGACGCCGTCGTGGCGGCCGCGATCGAGCACATCGAGGCGGATCTGGCCGCGCCGCTGAGCGTGCCCGGCATCGCCCGCGCCGCCGGGGTCTCCCACAACCACCTCACCCGGCTGTTCCGCGCGCACACCGGGCACACCGTCGTCGGCTACATCCGCCGCCGGCGCCTGGCCCGGGCGCTGCACCTGCTGCGCGAGTCGACGCTGGCGATCCCCGCGATCGCCGCCGCCGTGGGCATCCCGGACCTGCAGGCGTTCAACAAGGCCTGCCGCCGCGAGCTGGGCGCCTCGCCCCGGGCCTTACGCGCCCAGGGCGGCCCGGCCGGCGATCGGTGAAGCCCGGGCATCACTCGTACGGCGTCAGGAACTCCCTCGGCCGCAGCGCCCGCGCCACGATCCGCACGTCGCCGATCCAGCCGTAGTAACCCTGCCCGTACTTCAGCGCGAACTGGGTGCCCCCGATCGCGAACGGCCTGCCCAGCGTGGAGATGCCCTTCGACGGCTGGGTGGGATTCCGGGCGATCTTCGACCCGTCCACGTACATCACGGTCCGCCGCGCGTCGTTGACGACCGCGACGTGCGCCCACCGCCCGACCGGCAGGGAGTGGCTCCACGACGTGGGGTCGGCGTCCCGGTCGGCCGGATACACGACGTACTGCAGGAACCGCTCGGGCGACAGGTTGAGGCTGCACGTCGGCTCCTCGGGCGACCAGCCGCTGGTCTTGCCCGCGTCGCCGCTGCGGCCCTCCCAGCTCAGGATCCCCATCCACGCGTGGTCGCCGGCGAACGGGTCCGGCAGCTTGATGAACGCCTCGATCGTGTATCCCGACTCGAACCACATGCTGTTGATCGGCGCGGCGGCGGACGACCTGAGCACGGCGCCCCGATCCGGGTTCTTCCCGCCGTCGAAGCGCAGGCTGGCGTGGGCCGGCTGGCCCTTGTGGTGCTCGGCCGACCACTTCAGCACCTCGGGGGCGCTGGCGTGCAGCAACTCCATGGTCAGGTCGTTGCCGCCGCCGGTGAGGTCACGCACGACGGAGCCCGCGGGGACGACCGCGCCGTCCGCGCCCGCGCCGGCGAACCCCTCGCCGTCGAACCGCCAGTACGCCACCGTCCCCCTGGGCATCACGGCCTTCGCCGGCCGGGCCGGAGGCAGGGTGCGCGGGGCGAACCCGGCGAACCGCTCGTCGAAGTCGATCTCGATGCTGAACCGGTCCACGGGCCCGGTCAGCTCGAGGTTCTCCGCCTCCAGCGGCGTGCGGTCCTCCGGGTCGCGCTCCAGCAGCCACGGCGACAGCGTCTCCACGTCGATCACGTTCCGCACCAGGTCGAAGGCGTAGAGGCGGACCATGCCCGCGCCGCCGTAGTAGCGGTCCTGGTAGTTGGCGATGTGCACGTGCACGTCGTGTCCCGCGTCGTTCTTGAGCACCGTGCGCCCGGGCGGCCAGTAGTGACCGTTGAGCGTCAGGAAGATCTGGTCGTTGCGCCGGATCAGCGTGTCCCACAGCCGCTGGCCGTACTGCGACAGCGCCGCCTTGCCCGACGCGTCGGCCCAGGCCAGGTCGTGCGTGGTGAGGATGGCGGGCAGCGTGCGGTTGGCGTCGATGACGCCCTGCGCCCACTGCAGGCCCTTGTCCGAGATCCGCCAGTCCAGCGCCAGCACCAGCCATTGCCTCCCGCCGGCCGCCAGCACGTGATAGCTGTTGTAGCCGTCGGGCGAGGCGCCACGGAACGTCGGCATCCCGGCATACCTGGCCGGGCCGAACACCCGCAGGTACGCGCTGTCGCCGCGCTGGTCGTCGGTGGAGGACCGGACGTCGTGGTTGCCGGCGAGCACGCTGTAGGACAGCTTGCCGTCGATGGCCTTGAACGCGTCGCCGGCCAGGCCGATCTCGTCCTCGGTGCCGTGCTCGGTCACGTCACCCAGGTGCGTCATGAACGCGATGTTCCTGCTCTCGCGCTCGTCCCCGGTGAGGAAGCGGAACGTCTGGCGCAGCGGGGCGGGATCGGAGCGGTCCTCGTCGAAGAGGTACTGCGTGTCGGGCAGCACGCCGATGGTGAACCGGGGGCTGTCCCGGTCGTACCTGCCGCTGCCGCCGCCGGTCGTGGCCTGGGCGGGGGTCGCGCTCATGCTCAACAGGGTGCCGGCGGGCGCGGCGACGGCCGCCTGGAGTAACGTGCGGCGGCCGAGCGAGGGGTGGGTCATGTGTTTCTCCTTTCAGGGTGCCGCGCAGCACCGTGATCGGCTCACATGGCCCGGTGGTGCCACCGGCGCTAACGCCCGCCCTCCGCCGGTGGAAATCTTCACCCGGCCGCGTGTTGCGCCGCCATGACGGCGCCGGATGCCGGCCGGTGTCCGTGAACACGGTGTCCGGACCAGGTAGGTTGGCCGACCATGGAGGAACGCCAACGCCAGCACCGCCCAGGACGCCCCGCCCGCGCCGTAGCCGTGGCAGCGGCTCTTGCCTGCCTCGCCTCCTGCGGCGACGCGGCCCCCGCGGGGGACGCCGCCGGCGGGTCCGGGAGCAGCCGATACGCGGCGTCGTCGCCGGCGACGCCCTCTCCCGGCACGACGGCGAGCCCGTCCGCAGCGGAGGACCTCCCCGCTGCCGACACGCCCGTCCCCAAGGACGCCACCCGGCTGGCCGCCGCCCTGCGCAAGACCACCACCGCGCTGCACGCCGCCATCGACCGCTGGTCCAAGAAGGGCGAGCCGCCTCAGGACGTCCAGCTCCTGGCCCTCTACCAGCAGCGCATCTACCGCCATGCCGCCCGCAACCCCGAGGTCGCCTCGCAAGCCTTCGCCCGCCTGCCCGCCGCGCTCGCCGCCCAGGCCAAGGACAACACGACCGCCATCCGCGGGCTGCTCGCCCTGGCCCACCCCGTCAAGCCGTCCGCCACGTTCAAGGTCGCCGCGCCCCGCCCCGCTGCCGAGCTGCTCGGCTACTTCAAGAAGGCCGAGCGCCGCTTCGGGGTGGAGTGGGAGGTGCTGGCGGCGGTGATGTTCGCCGAGACCAAGTTCGGCCGGGTGAAGTCCGCCAGCCACACCGGTGCCCAGGGCCCCATGCAGTTCATGCCGGGGACGTGGCGCGCGTACGGGATGGGCGGCGACGTCCACGATCACCAGGACGCCGTCATGGCGGCGGCCAACTACCTGCGCGCCAGCGGCGCCCCGGGCAATTACCGCCGGGCCCTGTACGCCTACAACCACTCGCAGGCGTACGTGGACGCCATCCTCCGTCACGCCCGCCAGATCAAGCGGGACGCGAGGAATTACTACGTGTACTACAACTGGCAGGTGTTCGTCCTCACCACGGCCGGCGAGCGCCGCCTGACCGGCCCGGGCAAGGCCGTCTGACGTCAGGTGCAGCCGCACAGGAGTGGGCCCCGGAAAACCGGCTTGATCGCATTTCCGGGGCGCTGCCACCATCCTCGGATGGACGAACAGGAACTGCAGCAGATCGAGGCGAACGTCCGTCTCGCGATCGACCAGCTCGGACCTCTCAGTGACGTGGACTTCGGTCTCAACCAGGCGTCCGTCGAGTGGGTCGAGGGCTTCATCGAGCGCCGGCGTTCCCGGCCGGACTTCGACCTGGAGCGGATCGACGGCCTGATCGGCGTGCTCGGCTCGTTCCTGGGCGCCTGCATCGTCGCCAACACGGGCGGCAGCTGGCACAGGCCGGGCGATGACGGATGGGGCGTGCTCCTTCCCGACGGGAGCACGGCCTTCCCGTTCGCGAAGGTGCACAAGCAGTTTCGCGACGGGGTGGAGGCCGGCGAATCGATCGTCAGCTTCTACCGGATCGCGGTGGACTTCATCGCCACGGGGAAGCTGCGGGAGGCACGCGAGGGCGGCGCCGGCCCGCGCTGACCTTAGGCACCGATCCCGTACACCGCCGTGCCCGCGATCGCGTCGGCGTCGCAGCCGAGCCCGTCGAACAGCTCGTCCGACAACCCCTTGGGCGGTCCCGGCAGGTCCCGGATCCCGTCCCCCGGCTCCGGCAGCCGCTCACGCAGCCGGTCCGGCACGTCCAACGGGGGCTCGGGGGCGGCGCCGTTCGTCAGGGTGTCCTGCTGGATCGACCGCGCCGACAGCGTCCCGTCGGCCTCCAGGACACCGACCGCCACCGTGTACTTGCCGGGCTCCAGCCCGCCCAGCGAGGTGCTCTCCTGCTTGAACAGCTGCGTGGCCGCCGTGGTGACGACCTCGATCGCGGGGTCGGTCGCCGAGCCCGCCGCGTCCGCCGGGACGAAATGCGTGCATCCGATGGCGTCGCCCGGCAGGCCGAGCACCCGTGCCACCGTGTGCAGCAGGTGCTCGGCCTCCTGAAGGGTTCGCGACCCCGCGTCGAAACCGAGGATCATCGGCGCGGCAGGACCCAGATCGGATTGCTGTAGAACCACAGGTCGTTCCACGGGTCGGCGTCGCCGTACACGTCGATCGCCGGCCCGTGCGGGTCCACCGCCGCGCCCAGCAGGCCCGGCGCGCTGCGCTTGCCGTCGGTGCCGCGCAGCCGCACGTACACCGGCCGGTCGATCGCGCCCAGCTGGTACGTGAACGTCACGGTCCCGCTGTTCTTGTTCACCTCGTACGACTGCACGACCTTCGTGTTCGGCGTGGTGAAGGCGTCCTTGTCGGCGGCCGGGCCGGTGACGTCGCCCTGGATGACGTCCACCCGGGCCAGCGTCGGCACGACCTGCGCCCAGTTCGGCCGCCCGGCGAGGGTGATCTCGATGGCCAGCTCGACCCGCGCCCCCTGCCGCACGTGCAGGGTGTCGCCGAGGGTGACCCCGCGCTGCCCGGTCCCGGCCGCCCGCGCCCGCACCACCAGCCCGCTGATCAGCCCGCCGTGGTCCACCCAGACCCGCCCGGCCCGCAGCCCGTCCATGACGGCCCGATAGGCGAAGCCCTGGCTGCCGACGTGCGTCCGGCTGTAGTAGCCGGGCCAGAAGTCGCCGGACCCGAAGTTCGCCACGCCCTTGTAGACGGGGTCCTTGTACTTGCCGTTGGCGTTGAAATTGCTGCCCGGACCGCGGTCGCTGGTGTCGGCGTGCACCCAGTGCGCGTCGGAGTCGGCGGTGATCCACCATGGCTTGCCCTCCGCCAGGAGGCTGTCCCACAACCTGCCCACGGTGGCGGTCATCCAGTCGAAGCCGCTGAAGGTCTTGTAGCTCTCGGCCGGGTACGCGGGGAAGGAGTCCGCGCCCGGGTTGCTGTCGTAGTAGCCGCGCCCGCCGCCCGGGCCGTTCGGCTTGGCGATGCCCGCCGCCTGGTGGCCGGGCGCGCCCTCCATGCCGACCGCGATCGACGGCTGGGCGTCCCGCCACCCGCGGATCTCGTGCGGCGAGTCCAGGCCCTTCCTGGACGGGTGGTTGGCGAGGAACAACGCATCGGGAATGCGCCGCCGCCTGACGGCCTCGGCCAGGAAGTTCAGCCCGGCGATCGCCAGGGCCTCGTTCTGCGGCGTGTTCGACCCGGCGCCCTTGACCGAGCCGTCGAAGGAGTTCTCGAACTCCTTGAGCGTGGAGACCTCGTTCTGGCCCGGGGCGACGAACACCGTGCCGTGCTCGGCGGCCGGGATGTTCCACTCCAGCCCCTGGAAGACCAGCGTGTCCTTGACGGCCTCGCGGGCGGCCACGATGTCCGGGTTGACCTTGTCCACGCCGATCTTCGCGTGCGTCGCGCCGCCGTGGTCGGTGATGACCATCCAGCCCAGCCCGTACGCGTTGCCGTGCCGTACCTGGTCGATGACGCGGTAGATGCCGTCGCTGCTGTACTGGGTGTGGATGTGGTGGTCGCCGGCCAGCCACAGGTACCCGTCCTTCGGCTCCCGCCCGCGCCCGAGGACCTGCTGGTCGTCGTCCGCCGCCGCGGCGCCCGGTGTGCCCAGCACGCCGGCGGCCGTGAGCCCGGCTCCGAGCAGCCCCGCCCGCCGGAACATCCGCCGCCGGGACAACTGCCCCGGCGACAGCTCACCGTCCGGAATCGAAAGGTCCCGCGCCGCCGCGGCATCCCCTTCGATCGGCTGCTCATGGCCGTGATCGTGATCGTGATCGTGATGGTGATGGCCGTGGCCCATGACTCCGTGTTCTCCGTCCCGCCGGAATGAGGGTGCTCCGGCTACGGCGGGAGCGTGGCGGAACCGGATGAAGCGGTCATGAACACCAAGAGATCAACGTATGCCTGTGAGCTGTGGAAATACGGCGGACATCGGCACGCGGGGGAGGCCTGGCGGCGGACGCTTGGCCTCCAGCCGGTCAGCCTCGCCGCGTGGCGAGGATCTCGCGCCCCCGCTCCGGCGTGATCAGGGCCGCGACCTCGGGATCGGCCAGCAGCGCGATCGGTGCGATGTGGTCCTCGTTCATCGGCCGCCACACCGTCAAGGCCTCGCGCAGCAGCGGCCACGGGTCGGCCCCGGGAGCGGCGACGGCGGCGCGTACCGCGGCGTCGAACTCCGCGTTGCCGAACCGGACGCGGAACCCGGGCTCGGCCGCCCGCTCAGGGAAGCCGGAGGTCAGCGGCCGCACCGTGTCGGACCCGAACTGGGCCAGGGCGTCGAGGGTGGAGAGACTGCAATGGCGCGCGGCGAGCTCATGCTCGGGCAGCAGCGCGGGCAGCACCTCGGCCGTCAGGAGATCCTCGTCCGGCCGCCAGGTGGGCTGTGTCTTGCCGTGCCGCAACGCCGACTGGATCGCCTGGCCCGCCTCGTGATCGCCCAGCAGGATCCGCATCTGGAAGAGCAGGAACATCGCCCGGCTCCGCCCGAACCGCGCGGCCTCCGCCAGCACCGCCAGCGGGCCGTCGACCTCGCCCGCCAGGCTCGCCAGCCGGGCCTGCTCGACCTTCTCGTCCCACTCGCGCTGGGTCTGGCACTGCGGGCGGTCCAGGGCGTGGAATCCGGCGTAGAGGTCGTACATCAGCTCATAGAAGGAGCCGTGCCGCTGCGGGCCCATGCCGGACCACGAGAACAGCTCGTAGGCGGCCCATTCGCCGTGCTCGTCCACGTCGTCCGGGTCGAGGAACAACACGCCGGCGTCCGCGTCCCGCGAGATCATCAGCGCCCGGCCCAATAGTCCCGCCTCCTCGTCGTCGTCCTCGTCGTCCGGGTCCGCGTCCTCGTCCTCGTCGTCCTCCCACTCGTCGGGCTCCTCGTAGGCCTGGCACCACATCGGCTCCAGGTCGCGTAACCAGCCGAGGTCTTCGGCGGGGACCAGGTGACCGCCGAAGACGCCGGCCCGGCGCCAGCCGTCGGTGGTCAGCAGGAACTCCCGGAACGACGGCGGCAGCGTGCGCCCCAGCCGCGCCTCCGCCTCCGCCACCTGCGCGTCCGAGGCGGGGGCGTACCCCAGCCAGTTGCCGGTGATCGGCTCCTCGAACGGCAGCGGCTCCTCCTCACGGACGGCGAGCCATTCCTCGCTCCAGCGCTCCAGGAACGGCCTCCAGGCGGTGCGGTCCATGCGGCACTCCTTGACTACGGTGATCATGTCGTGCTCATCTCAGCAGACGCCTCCGACATAGCGGGCGCCAAATTCCGGTCTCCCTGGTGAACCCTCTCGATCAGCCAGTCCGGCCCTCCTGCGAGCCCGATCGCTGATGAGATCCATGGGCCAGGGCGCCCGCCCCGGTCCCGGAGGATTCGGGTTGCAACGGACTCCAGCTGTGAACCGATGACCCTGTGGAGCGACCTGGCGACGGGGGGAGACGCGTGGGGGTGCATGGTGAAGCGGTCGAGCTGCTGCGAGACGCGCTGACGTGGTGGACGCTGCCGGCGGTGGCCTGGGCGGACGTGGCGGTGGTGATCGGCAGGCTGGAGTCCTCGGGCGACGTGGCGGCCGAACTCGGCCACTTGGAGCTGGCGGGGCCGATGCGGATCAGCACCTGGTACGGCGACCAGCCGGTGGTGCCGATGCCGGAGGAACTGCGGGAGCGGGTCAACGAGCTGATCCACACCCTGACCCTCGATGCCGAGGACGCCGATGGAGCCGGTTGACCTGGCCAACCCCGGTCTGATCGTTCACATGTTCGCCACCGCGACCGGCCCAGAAGCCGGGGAGCACGAACGGCGGCTGCGCGGGATCTGGGACGCGCTCGGTGACCGGCTCGAGATGCCCGTGACGCAAGCCGGGAAGATCGAGGTGCGCACCGCGGACGGAGACCTGGGCCGGCAGGCGCTGCTGCGCCGCGAACGCGACGTGCGCTGCCTGAGCGTGGCGTTGACGGGCGGGACCTGGCGGGAGCTGAACGAGCTGTGGCGCGAGTGCGCGGGGGACACCGGCGCGTGGGCCATGGGCGAGTGCCGGTTGTTCGTCGCCTACCCGCGCACCGCGCCGACCGCCCGGCGGACGAACGCGGTCCTGGCGGCGCTGCCCGAGCCTTGTCCGCGAGGCCGGATGACGACGGTCAGAGGCGTGGCGGTGTGGGAGGTCGGCTTCGACGACGACGAGCGCAGCCGGCGGACGTTCGCGATGCTGACGCCGCCCGAACTGGAGCCCAAGCTCGACGCGTGGGCGTGGACGCGGGGGGACGACCGGATGCCGCCGCTGGTGCGGCACCTCATGCACGCCGCCAAGCTTCGCTACCAGTTGCGCGTCTACCGCCAGGGCGAGGACTTCCGCGCCGCCCGCCACCGCGTGGACGAACAGGTGGAGACCCTGCTGAAGACGCTCGGCGGTGACGGCCTGCCGGCCGCGCGGCGCGAACTGGCGGCCCGGCAGACCGCCGAGGCCGGGCTGATCTGGACCCTGACCAGGCTGCGGGAGATACGGACGACCGCGGCGATCGCCCGGCACAACATGCGGGAGCCGAGTCTGCGCGACGACCTGGACCTGGCCGACTGGTTCCTCATGCGCCTGGACGACGATCTCGCCTACGCGGAGGCGACGCGGGAACGCGCCCGCGAGATCGGCGCCATCGCCGACCAGGTGATGGCGGAGCGGTTGCAGCGCAGGGCGGAGGAGACCGAGCGCCGCTGGGAGCGGTTCCGCGTGCTGGAGACGGCCGTGGTCGGGATGTTGCTCATGGTGCTGGCCGCGATTCAGGCGCTGGGCTACCGCGTGCCCGTCCCCGAGAACGTCAAGCCGGTCATCGTGGGAGCGCTGGGCCTGACGGCCTTCGTGCTGACCGTGTTCGGCCTCTTCAGATGGCGGAGGAAACCATGAACCCCGAGGTTCACATCGCCAAGTTCCTGCAGACCCGTGACCTGCGGGAACTGGAGTCCGGCATCGCCGCCTACCACAGGGAGATCGCCCGCGACCCCGATCCGCTGCTGCTGACCGGCCTCGGCAACGCGATGAGCATGCGGTTCGACACGCTTGGGCAGGAGGGGGACCTGGCTGAGGCGGTCGCCCTGCACCGCCGCGCGGTGGCGGCGCTGGCGGGAAAGCCCGGGTTGGCCGAGGCCCAGGCGAGTCTTGCGGCCGTGCTGGGAAATCACCGTCAGGTCGCCGACACTCACCTGGACGAGGTACTGGAGCTGTACGCGTCGGCGCTGCGCGGTGATCTGGTGGACAGGCCGCTGGTGCTCGCCAACCATGGAATGGCGCTGGTGCTCGGCTACCAGATCACGGGCGACAGACGGTTCCTGCTCGACGGCATCGACGCGTTACGCGCGTCCGTGCGAGGCACGGATCCGGACCACGACGCCTATCTGTGGCGGCTGGCCAAGTTGGCCAGCGCCCTGGTGATGGCCAACGACAGTCCGGAGGGCACCGCAGAGCTGAAGGAGGCGCTCGACGTCATCCGGGAGCGGTACGCCGAGGCCCCGGAACCCGTCAAGCAGGAGATTCAACTGCTCGTCGGGGTGGGTCTGCACGCGGATGAGATTCCTGTCATCCCGCCCGAACTGTGGGAGCAGATTCGCCGCGGGATGGCCGACCTTCCCTCAGGCCCGCAAGCTCGTCCGGGTTTCCTGGCGGGCCTGGGCCGCATGCTGATCGAGGACGTGCGCCGATCAGGCAAGCTCGAGCGTGCCGACCAGGCGGCCGAGGTGCTGCGTCAGGCTGTGGCTCAAATGCCGCCCGGCTACTCCGAACTGGCCGAGTTGTACATCGGGCTCGGCGTTGTCCTCGGCCTGCGCATGGAGTTCAGCGGCACGCATGAGGACCTCGACGACATGATCGACGCCCTGCGGCGCGGGGTGGCGGCGGCCAGGCCCGGCGACGACAACGCCGGTATGTACCACTCGGACCTGGGCAACGGGCTGATGCTGAAGTTCCGGCTCGGTGGCGGCCTGACCGTGCTCGACGAGGCCATCGCCTGCTTCCGACGGGGACTGGCCATCTCCCCGGAGCATCCGGAACGGGCCATGGCGTACACCAGCCTCGGCTCGGCGCTGTTCTTCAAGTACGAGCTGACCGGAGACATGCCCGATCTCGACGAGGCGATCGAGAGCCATCGCACGGCCAGGTCACTGACCGCTCCTGAGCACGCGAACTACGCGCTTTATCTGGCCAACTTGGGCGGCGCACTGGAGCAGCGCTACAAGGTGACCCGCCGGGGCGAGGATTCCGAAGAGGCGGCGAAGGTGTTGCGCGAGGCGGTGGCCGCCACACCGGAGACCAGCCCGTACCGGCCCGGCCATCTCGCGAACCTCGCCGAGGTACTGCTCGAGCGCTACAGGTTCACCGGGCAGACCGCGGCGCGTGAGGAGGCCGACGAGCTGTTGCGCGAGGCCGTGGGAACGGTTCACCCGGGAAACATCCAGGCACCCGGCGTCCTCAACAGCCTCGGCTCCGTGCTCATGCAGAGAGACGGGCACATCGACGAGGCGATCGTGGTGCTGCGCCGCGCCCACGACGCCGCTCCGGCCCGCACCTGGACGCGTACCCTCGCGACCGTCAACCTGGCCACCGCGCTGCTGTTGCGCTCCACGTCGGAGGAGACGCCCAAGGCTCAGCTGGCGGCGGCGATCAGGCGGCTGCTGGACCCGGCTGCGGAGAAGGGCACGTGGAGGAAACTGCTGCGCAGGGACCGCCGAGTGAAGGAGACGCCAGACCTGGACGAGGCGGTCGCGCTCTTCACCGAGGCGATCAAGGCGGACCCGCCGGGCGGTCCGGTCGCCTATAACGGGCTCGGCCTGGCGCTCCGCACGCGGTACGCGCTCACCGGCAAGCCCCGGACACTCCTGCAGGCCGTCCACGCCGCCCGCACCGCGGCCGAGACGTCGGCCCCTGACGACTCGACCCGGTCGATCGCGCTGTACTACCTGGCAGAAGTCCTTGTCGAGCAGTGGGAGCTGACCCGGGCGGAGACCGACCGCGACGAGGCGCTGGCCCGCTACCGCGAGGCCACCCAGGTGGAGACCGCCTCGGCCGACTGGCGGGCAAGCGTGGGCAAGCGCTGGGGTGAGGTCGCCATGGAGGCGGGCCTGGCCGGCGAGGCCGTCGAGGGGTTCGCCGTCGCGGTGGCCGCGTTGGACGAGGCGGCCTGGCGCGGGCTGGGCCGCGCCGACCAGGAGCGGATCCTCGGCGAGTACGAGAGCCTGGCCCGCGACGCCGCTGCGGCGGCCATCAGGACCGGCGACGCCGACAGGGCGCTCGAACTGCTCGAACAGGGCAGAGGCGTCATGTTCGCCCAGGTCATCGGCGACCGCGCCGGCCACGACCGCTTGCGCGCGGCGGCGCCGGAACTGGCCGACCGGTTCGGCGAGGTGCAGGATGAGCTGGACGCGGCCGAGCGGATGGACCTGTACGACGACCTGGCCCCGTCCAGCGGCCACGGCACCCCAGGCCTGCCAGGCGTCCCGGGCACGCCCGGCGGCCCCGGTGCCGATCGGCGCCGCCTTCTGGATCATCGGCACACGCTGGCGCGCCGCCGCCGAGAGGTCCTGGAGGAGATCAGGAGGCTACCGGGCTTCACCGGCTTCCTGCGCCCGCCGCGCGCCGCCGACCTGCTGCGCGCCGCCGAGGACGGCCCCATCGCGATGGTGAACGTCAGCCGCCACGGCTGTGATGCGCTGCTCGTGACCACGGAGGGTGTGCGGGTCGTCCCGCTGGACTTCACCGCCTCGGCGGCCCAGGACCAGGCCGACCGGTTCGTCGACGCCCTGCACGGCAAGGTTCTCGACGAGGTCGCCTCGTGCCTGGACTGGTTGTGGACGCACGTCACCGGCCCGGTGCTGGAGGCGCTCGGCCCGCTGCGCCGGATCTGGTGGTGCCCGACCGGTCCGCTGACCCTGCTGCCTCTGCACGCCGCCGGATCGGCGCTGGATCTGGTCGTCTCCAGCTACACGCCCACGCTGCGGGCACTGATCCACGCCCGCGGGCAGTCCGGGCCGCGGGCCGAGCGGCGTGTCCTGCTGGTCGGCGTCCCGGAGGTTCCGGGCGACGCCGCGGTGAAGGGCGTGGTGCGCGAGCTGGAAGCGGCCAGGCGCTGGCTCCCCGGCGCGCGGGAGCTGACGGAGGACGACGCGACCTGCGAGCAGGTGCTCACGGCGCTGGACGACAGCGCCTGGGTGCACTTCGCCTGCCACGCCGCCCAGCTGCTGAACGACCCGTCCCACGCCAGGCTGATCCTGCACGACCGGCCGCTGACCGTGCGCGAGCTGGCCGCCCGCCGCCTCGGCCAGGCGGAGCTGGCGTTCCTGAGCGGGTGCGAGACCTCGCGCGGCGGGGCCGTGCTGACCGACGAGGCGGTGAGCATCGCCTCCGCCATCCAGCTCGCCGGGTTCCCGCACGTGATCGGCACGCTCTGGCCGATCGCCGACGTGCACGCCCCGGCCGTGGTGGACGAGGTGTACGCGATGCTCACGGCCGGCGGCACCCGAGAGCCGCACCCGCACGGCGCGGCGGCCGCACTGCACGCCGCGGTCCATTCACTGCGCCACCGCCGCCCAGACTTCCCGATCTTCTGGGCGCCTTACGTGCACATTGGACCTTGACCACAGGAACGCGCATGGGTCTTGCGCAGGACAGACGTGTCCGGGGACGTACCGCTCGGCGTCCCGGTGGTGTCAAAGGAAGAGGCAGAAAGGATGCCCGTCGGGATCCAGGAGCACGCGGACATCGTCCTGTGGCTGGAACTCGGCCAGAACCGCACCGCACCCCACGGCCCACTCCACGGCCGCGTCCAGATCGTCGACCTTGATATCGAGATGCTGCGAGGCGGTCTGCTCCCCGGGAGCGCTCGGCCACACCGGCCGGACGTAACAGCGCTCGTACTCGAAGTTGAGTGTGAGCGCGGTCGCGTCCTCCGGCGGACGGATCTGCGCCCAGCCGGCCTCCTCAGGCTCGCCTGGTGCCGGGCCCTCTTGTGTGGTCACGGGCAGCCCCAGCAACCGCGAATAGAAGCGCGCCAGCTCGAGCGGTTGTGATGTGCCGATCGTCACGGAATGTGCCTGCAGGGTCGGCGGCATGATCGAGACTCCCTTCGCATGGACTGGACTCACCTGCCACCCAAGCAAATCTGACCCACGTCCGGGAAAGTCACGCCGTGGAGTTCCGGCCCCAGTGCGGTACGTCCTCAACATCGCGAATACGGCGGAGAGCCCAGTAAACGGGCAGCGGGGACAAGACGATGATCGCGGCGGCCACCCAGAGCGTCGGCCGCAGCCCGACCGCCTCTCCCAGTGCCCCTCCCAGCAGCGCACCCAGCGGGAACAGACCCATCAGGAGGACGCGCATGGTGGCGTTGACCCTGCCGAGCATGCGTTCCGGGCACAGGCGCTGACGCAGGCTGACGTTGGCGACCGCGTAGATGATCTGGCCCAGCTCGCCGGCGGCCGTGCCGAGCACGAGCAGGCCGACCGCCCAGCCGGGCCGGGCCAGCGGCACGAGCACCGTGACCGGGCCGGTCACGGCCAGGGACAACCAGATGATCCGGGCGGAGCCGACACGCCGGGCGAGGCGAGGTGTGATCGCCGCGCCGGCCATGGCGGCGACCGCACCGGCCGTGAGCACCATCCCGATCATGGTGGGTGACAGGCAGAGCATGCGCGCCATGAAGACGAAGGTCACCGCCGAGGCGATCGCGAAGGAGAAGTTGCCGGCGGCACTGCAGAGCGCGGTGGCGCGAAGGAGCCCGGTCCGGGCGACGAACGCCAGGCCTTCTCGGATCTCGGCCCCGATCCGGGCCTGTCGCGGCAGCGGGGCCGGCTCCCTCGTCTTGATCGCCAGAAGTGACGCGGCCGACACGGCGAACGTGACCGCCTGGACCAGCACGACGTTCGCGGCTCCCAGCAGCGTGACCGACCAGCCGCCGATTCCCGGCCCGGCGACCTGACCGCAGGCGCGGACGGTCTCCATGGCCGAATTGCCGGCGAGCAGGTCGGACCTGCCGATGACGGACGGGAGGTAGCTCTGGTAGCCGACGTCGAAGAAGACCCTGGCGACGCCGGCCAGCAGCGACACGACCACCAGCTGCGCGATGGTCAGGGTCCCGAGGAACGCGGAGAGGGGGATCGTCGCGAGGAGGGCGGCGCGTACGAGGTCGCCGGCGACGAGGACGGGCCGGCGGCGGCAACGGTCGATCCACGCGCCGGCCGGCAGGCCGATCAGCGCGAACGCGATCGTCCCCGCCGCCGTGACGAGGCCGAGCTGCAGGGGCGAGGCGTCGAGCGTCACGACGGCGAGCAGCGGGATCGCGACGCCACTGACCTGGGCGCCGAGCTGGCTGGTGGTCTGTCCCAGAAGGAGAAGGCGGAAATCGCGGTGCCGGAACGGCATGAGGGGCCTCCAGAGAGCCGGTGGGTGAATCCCCACCCGCAGCTCCGAAGGCGTCGCTAGGGGAGGGGGACACTACCGGCCCACCGGCCGAGAGGTCAAGCCGCGATCGACGGTCCGAGGACTATGACAGGGCGCGGGCGGCGTGGATCAACGGCACGTGGCTGAAGGCCTGCGGGAAGTTGCCCACCAGGCGGCCGTACCGGGGGTCGTACTCCTCAGCCAGCAGCCCCACATCGTTCCGCAGCTCCAGCAGCCGCTCGAACAGGTCCTTCGCCTCCTCCTTCCGCCCCTGCATCGCCATGACCTCCACCAGCCAGAAGCTGCACGCCAGGAACGCGCCCTCCCCGCCGGGCAGCCCGTCCACGTCGTTGTCCTCGGCGATCGGGTACCGCAGCACGAACCCGTCCGACATGAGCTCCTTCTCGACCGCCGCCACCGTCCCCACCATCCGCGGATCGTCGACGGGCAGGAATCCCACGACGGGCATCATCAGCAAGGCGGCGTCCAGCTCCGACGATCCGTACGACTGCGTGAAGGTGTTCCGGCTCGGGTCGTACCCCTTGTCGCAGATCTCCGCGTGGATGACGTCCCGCAGCGTCCGCCACTTCGCCACGGGGCCGGTGCGGCCGAACCGCTCCACGTATTTGACCGCCCGGTCGAGCGCCACCCAGCACATCACCTTGGAGTGCACGAAGTGCCGCCGTGGGCCGCGCACCTCCCACAGCCCCTCGTCGGGCTCGTCCCAGTGGTCTTCCACGTAGTCGAGCAGCTCCCGCTGGATCGTCCAGGCCCGGTCGTCGGCCGACAGCCCGCGGCTGCGCGAGACGAAGAGGCAGTTCATGACCTCCCCGTACACGTCCAGCTGCAGCTGCTTGACGGCCTCGTTGCCGATCCGCACCGGGCGTGAGTCCTCGTAGCCGTCGAGCCAGTCGAGCCGCATCTCGGTCAGGCGGCGTTCGCCGGCGACGCCGTACATGATCTGCAGGTCCTGTGGCCGGCCGGCGATCGCCCGCAGCAGCCACGAGCGCCAGTCCGCCGCCTCCTCCAGGTAACCGTTGGAGATGAGCGCGTCCAGCGTCATCGTCGCGTCGCGCAGCCAGCAGAAGCGGTAGTCCCAGTTGCGCACGCCGCCCAGGTCCTCGGGGAGCGACGTGGTGGGGGCGGCCACGATGCCGCCGGTCGGCGCGTACGTGAGCGCCTTCAGCGTGATCAGCGACCGTACCACCGCATCCCGGTACGGCCCGTCGTAGCTGCATTTGGAGACCCAGTCCGCCCAGAAGGCCTCGGTCTCGTCGAGCTGGTCGTCGTGGTCGATCTGCGGCGGCATCGGCTCGTGCGAGGGATGCCAGGTGAAGATGAACGGCAGCCGGTCGCCCTCCTTGACGGTGAACGTGGCCCGGTGGGCGTAGTCGCCGCCCTTGAGCGGCACGGGGGAGTGCAGCCACGCCGAGTCCGGCCCGCCGATCGCCTGCAGGTGCCCGTTGCTGCGCCGCACCCACGGCACGATCCTGCCGTAGTCGAAGCGCACCCTGAGCACCGTGGAGATCTCCACGGTCCCGGAGACGCCCTCGACGATCCGCACCACGTCGGGGTTGCGGTCACGGGGTGGCATGAAGTCGACGACGCGGACCGTGCCCGTCGGGGTGTCCCACTCGCTCTCCAGGATGAGCGTGTCGGGCCGGTAACGCCGCCGGTCGGCGTGCCTGCGGCCGGTCGGGCCGAGCCACCAGTGACCGTTGCGTTCGCCGCCGAGCAGCGCCGCGAAGCACGAGGGGGAGTCGAACCTGGGCAGGCAGAGCCAGTCGATGGAGCCGTCCCTGGCCACCAGCGCGGCCGACTGCATGTCTCCGATCAGGGCGTAATCCTCGATCCGCATGCCTAGACGCTACTCGGAGATGAGGCGCTCTCGCGGCCGGGTCCGATCAATCATGCCGTTTCATGTCCGGCCCGCCCGCGGAGCCGGCGTCAGCGGGAACCAGCGGGTGAACAGCTGCGTCAGCGGCCCGATGGCCAGCGCGAACACCAGCGTCCCGACCCCCACCGTGCCGCCCAGCAGCCAGCCTGCCGCCAGCACGGTGATCTCGATGAGGAACCGGCCCAGCCGCACCGACAGCCCGAGCCGTACCAGCCCCGTCATGATCCCGTCCCGCGGTCCCGGGCCCATGCCGGCGCCGATGTAGAGCACGGTCGCCAGCGCGATCGCGACGACGCCCAGCGCCAGGTACACACTCTGGAACGCCAGCTGCGCGGGCGTGGGCAGCAGGTAGATCGCGCCGTCGGCGAACAGCCCCAGGAACACCACGTTGCTGATCGTGCCGATGCCCGGCCGTTGCTTGAGCGGGATCCACAGCAGCATCACCAGCGCGCCGACGCCGATGATCACGGTGCCGATCGACACGCCGATCCTGACCGCCACTCCCTGGTGGAACACGTCCCACGGGTCGTTGCCCAGCCCGGACTCCACCTGAAGGCCGATGCCCAGGCCGTACAGGGCCAGCCCGCCGTACAGCCGGGCCAGGCGGGCGGGGAAGGAACTCACTCTCGCAACGGTCGTCTCGCTCATAATGGCCACAGAGTGGCAGGCCATCGACTTGCTAAAACAGGGCCAATCACGAAAAGTGGCCTTATGAGGCATCTCTCGGCGGCCCAGGTGGCCCGGCTGGTCAACGTCGACCCCGGCGCCCGCCCGTACTATCGCGCGCTCGCCGACGGCGTCCGCAACCTGATCATGGACGGTCAGATCCCGGTACGCGTCCGCATGCCCGCCGAACGCCACCTCGCCGAGATCCTCAAGGTCAGCCGCACCACCGTGACGTCGGCGTACGACCTGCTGCGCGAGCGCGGCTACCTGGAGAGCCGGCAAGGCTCGGGCAGCTGGACGGCCCTGCCGGACCCGGCCACCACGCCGGACAACCCGTGGCTCAGCACCGACGGCGACGGCCTCGTCCAGCTCCACGCCGCCGCCCCGCCCGCGCCCTCCGCCCTCCGGAGCGCGATGCTGGAGGCGGTCGAGGACCTGCCGAGGTACGGCATGGGCAACGGCTACGACCCCATCGGCCTGCCGGCGCTCAGGGAACGCATCGCCGCCCGCTACACCGCCAGAGGGCTGGCCACCCGGCCGGAGCAGATCGTCGTCACCACCGGCGCCCAGCACGCCATCCAGCTCGTGTTCGGCCTGCTCGTCGGCCCCGGCGACCCGGTGCTGGTGGAGTCGCCGACGTACCCGCACGCGATCGACGTGGCCCGGCAGCGTTCCGCCCGGATCGTCCCCGTCGGGATCTCGCACGAAGGCTGGCAGACCGACCTGCTGATCGGGGCCATGCGCCAGTCCGGGGCACGCCTGGCCTACCTCATGCCCGACTTCCAGAACCCGACCGGCGCCCTCATGGACGACGCCACCCGCGCCGCCGTCGTCGGCGCGGCCCGGCGTACCGACACGCTGGTGCTGGTGGACGAGACCTGGATGGAGCTGGCGCTCGACGAGGTGCCGCACACGTCCCCCATGGGCTCGTTCGACACCGACAGCCGCGTGATCAGCATCGGGTCGGCGTCGAAGTTGTGGTGGGGCGGGCTGCGCATCGGCTGGATCCGCACCACGGCGGCGCTCGCCCGGCGTCTGGCCGTGCACCGCTCGGCCGTGGACATCGCCAGCCCGGTCCTGGAGCAACTGGTGGTGGCGCGGCTGTTCGACCGGCTGGAGGAGACCCGCGCCGAACGCCGCCGCACCCTGCGGGCCTCACGGGAGACTCTGGTGGCGGCGCTGCGCGAGCAGTTGCCCGAATGGACGTTCACGGTGCCGCGCGGCGGCGGCACGCTCTGGGTACGCCTCAACGGCGACGCCCCGAACGCGATCGCGCCCGGGTCCGGCGCGACTCGGATCGGGCCCGGGTCCGGCGCGACTCGGATCGGGCCCGGGTCCGGCGCGACTCGGATCGCGCCCGGGTCCGGCGCCACCCCCTTGGCCGAGGCGGCCGCCGGCCATGGCGTGCGCCTCGCCCCGGGCCCGTGGTTCGGCTTGGAGGGCACGCTCGAGGGCTACCTGCGCCTGCCGTACACGCAGCCGCCCCAGGTCCTGGCGGAAGCGGTCACCCGCCTGCGCGCCGCCCGCGACCACGGCCCCGTCGGCGCCTCCCGCCCGCCGGACCCGCTCATCATGATGGTGTGAGGGGACAGGCCGCGACCGTCACTCGCCGACGCCCCTGGCCAGCGGCGCGCGCCACTTGAAGCGCATCGCCGCGATCCGCAGCCCGAACGCCAGCACCGCCGCCGACAGCGTCGCCGGCCACCCGTGCAACCCGTACGAGTACACCACCGCCATCGCCCCCGACCCCAGCATCGCCGGAACGGCGTACAACTGCCGGTCGTACAGCAGCGTCGGGATCTCCCCGGCCAGCACGTCACGCAACATCCCGCCGCCCACCGCCGTCACCACCCCCAGCAGGGCGGCGTGCAGCGGGCTCAGCCCGTACTCCAGCGCCTTCTCCGTCCCCACCGCGCAGAAGAGCCCGAGCCCGGCCGCGTCCAGGACCAGGATGGCCGGCATCACCCGGGCCACGTGCGGATGCCAGAAGAACACGATCACCGTGGCCGCCACCGGCACCAGCACGTAGCCGACGCTCTGGAAGGCGGCCGGCCGCACGTTCAGGATGAGGTCGCGAACCACACCGCCGCCCAGGGAGGTCATTCCGGCCAGCACCATCATCCCGACCACGTCGAGCCGTTTGCGCACCCCCATGAGCGCACCGGACAACGCGAAGACGAAGATTCCGACGAGATCCAGAAGCTGAGACACGGCACCCTGTCTACAGGATGAGGTCTATCGGATGGCCTCGGCGTGGTAGTGCTCGGCCATGAGCACCCGCAGCCGCCGCGTGAACATGAACAGCGCCACCCCGGCCGCGATCGCCAGCGCCGCCAGCACCAGGTAGTACGCGGGATCTGACAACACCCGGCTCAGCCGCCCGGTCTGCCCGCCGACCGCGTCGCCCACCGACACCGCGATGAACCACACTCCGAGCATCTGCGACTTGAACGCCTCCGGCGCCAGCTTCGTCGTCACCGACAACCCGACCGGGCTGAGGGACAACTCACCGAACACCTGGATCACGTACACCAGCACGAGCCACCACACCGACACCCGCCCGGCCCCCGCAAGCCCGGCCGCGATCGCCATGACCACGAAGCTCAGCCCCACCGTGATCAGCGCGAACCCGAACTTCTGCGGCGTGCTCACCCGGGTGCCCAGCCGCACCCACAGCGCGGCGAACACGGGTACGAAGATCATGATGAACAGCGGGTTGAACGACTGCGTCGTGGCCGCTTGGATCCGCACCCCGAACAACGACAGGTCGGTATGGCGCTCGGCGAAGAACAGCAGCTTGGTCGGCGCCAGGTCGTAGATCATCCAGAAGATCGCCGCGGCGATGAACAACCAGATGTACGCCTTCATCCGGTCCCGCTCGTCCTCGGTGAGATGGTGACCGCCCATCATGATGTAGCCGAAGTACGCGACCGGCACCGCCAGGATGATCACGGTGATCACGACCGTGAACCGGTCGATGGTGAGCGTGCCCGTCAACGCCCACAGGCCCAGCGCGATCACCGCCGCGCCCGTCCCCAGCCCGGCCAGCCGGCCGAAGCGGCGCCGCTCGTCGGGTGACAGGCGCAGTCCCGGACGCTCGCCGGTGCCGCGCAGGGACCGGCCGCCCCACACGTACTGGGCCAGGCCGAACGCCATGCCGACCGCGGCCGCGCCGAACCCCAGGTGCCAGCGGTCGCCCGCGGCCAGCCAGCCGACCACGAGGGGCGCGAAGAACGCGCCCAGGTTGATGCCCAGGTAGAACAGCGAGAACCCGGCGTCCCTGCGGCCGTCCTCGTCCTCGCTGTAGAGGCGCCCCACCATGACCGAGACGTTGGGCTTGAGCAGGCCCGTGCCGGAGATGATCAGCAGCAGGCCCAGCCACACGAACAACGGCGTCGTCACCGGGATCGCCATGCTGATGTGGCCGAGCATGATGACGAACCCGCCCCAGAACACCGACCTGCGCGGCCCGAGTATGCGGTCGGCGATCCACCCGCCCGGCAACGCCACCAGGTAGACCAGCGCCTGGTAGACGCCGACGACCGCCTGCGCCGTCTCCTCCGACATGCCCAGGCCGTTCCGCGCCGGGGACGCCGCCATGAACGTGGCCAGGATGGCGCGCATCCCGTACCAGCTGAACCGCTCCCACATCTCGGTGCCGAACAGTGTCGCCAGGCCCCAAGGGTGTCCGAAGAACGTCCTGCCGCCCGCCATGGATGAACACCCCCGAATCGCATCCGTTCGATCACTGTACGTGAACGACGCTCACGAGGTCTTGCCGCTACGCGGCGCGTGTGGTGCGATGCATGCCACTCGTGCAAGTGAACACTGACGGGAGAGGCGTGCCATGGCCGAAGTCCTCGAGGTCCGAGCCGAGATCGAGCACCAGATTGCCGGCCGTACCGTATGCCTGCAGCTCCAGCAGGCGGCCGAGCGGCATTCCGACGCACCCGCCTATTCCGACCCCGAGGGTGACGGCTGGCGCACGCTGACGTACGCGCAGGCGCGGCAGCGGGTCCTGGAGATCGCGGCCGCCTTCGCCGCCCTCGGGCTCGAGCCGGGCGACTCCGTGGCGTTGATGATGGTGAACCGGAGCGAGCACGTGCTCGCCGACCTCGGCGCGGTGCACGCCGGCGGCGTCGGCTGCACGGTCTACTCGACGTTCGCCCCCGAGCAGATCGCGTTCGTGGCCGAGAACGTGGGCGCCAAGTACGCCGTCCTCGGCGGCCCGGCCGAGCTGGCCCGCTGGCAGCCGGTGCTCGACCGCCTCACCGGCCTGCGCAGGATCGTCATGCTGGAGGGGGCGCCGTCCGGCGACGACCGGTTCATGGCGTGGGCGGACTTCCTGGAGCTCGGCCGCGCCCGCCTGGCCGACGACCCCGCCCAGGTGGAGGACCGCTGGCGCGCGGTCACCCCCGACGACGTCGTCACCGTCCTCTACACCTCCGGCACCACCGGCATGCCCAAGGGCGTCCCGCTCACCCACGGCAACGTCTTCTACGAGGTCGCCGCCACGGACCGGCTCACCTCGCTGCCCACCTTGGGCACGCAGATCTCCTACCTCACCTATGCGCACATCGCCGAGCGCATCCTCAGCCTCTACCTGCCGCTGGTGAAGGTCTCCCACGTGTACTTCTGCACCGACCTGGCCAACCTGGGCGCCACGTTAGGACAGGTCAGGCCGATGATGTTCTTCGGCGTGCCGCGCGTGTGGGAGAAGATGATGGCCCGGCTGCTCGCCGTGCTCGCCACCCAGCCGGAGGAGCAGCAGGCCGCCGTGCGGTCGGCCATGGAGGCCGGGCGGGCGTACGTCGAGGCCGGCCAGTACGGCCGCACCATCACCTCGGAGATCCGGGAAGCCTACGAGAAGGCCGACGCCTCCCTCCTGTCGATCATCCGCGGCATGATCGGGTTCGACCGCGCCGAGTGGACCGCCACCGGCGCCGCCCCCCTCGCCCCCGAGGTGCAGAACTTCTACGCCGGGCTCGGCCTCAAGGTCATCGACGTGTACGGCATGACCGAGACGACCGGCGCGTTCACCGGCAACAGCCCCGCCTGCTACCGCCTGGGCACCGTCGGCAGGGCCGAGCCCGGCGTCGAGATCCGCATCGCCGAGGACGGCGAGCTCCTCACCCGCAGCCCGCTCAACACCCGCGGCTACCTCAACCGCCCCGAGGCCACCGCCGAGCTGATCGACGCCGACGGCTGGCTGCACACCGGCGACATCGGCACGGTCGACGAGGACGGCTTCTACCGGGTGGTGGACCGCAAGAAGGAGCTCATCATCACCGCCGGCGGCGAGAACATCTCCCCGGCCGAGATCGAGAACCACCTCAAGCAGCACCCGCTGATCGGCCAGGCCCTCGCCTATGGCGACCGGCGGCCGCACACGGTGGCCGTGCTGACCCTCGACGGCGAGGTCGCGCCCGGCTGGGCGCAGGCCCGCGGCGTCACGTTCACCTCGCTCGCCGAGCTGGCCGAGCACCCCGAGGTGCTCAAGGAGGTGGGGGCCGCGGTCGAGGCCGCGAACGCCAAGCTGGCCAGGGTGCAGCAGGTCAAGAAGTGGGCGCTGCTCGGCACCGAATGGACCGCCGAGACCGAGGAGCTCACCCCGAGCCTCAAGCTCAAGAGGCGGATCATCCACGCGAAGTACGCAGACGTCATCGAAGGGCTCTACAGCGAGCCCAATTAAGCGTTTCACTCCCGGCGGATCCGGGGCTTTGCCATTCGGGGTGTGTGTTGTGGTCCTGGTCATTACCGGCTGGTTCCTACCGTCTCGATCATGACCAGAGGACTGCTTCTCGTCTCGCTAGCGGCGGGGGCGCTCACGGCGCCCGCGCCTGCCTCCGCCGCCGCGACCGAACTCGCCATCCGAGCCATCACCGTACGTCCCGCGGAGCCGGTGGTCGGGGCACGCGACTCCATCCGCCTGGTGATCGACGTGGTCGCCAAGGGGGTGCGGGCCAAGAACGGCGTCACCGTCAAGGTGGAGCCGGGCGCCGCGCCGGGGCCGCTGCTGGTGTCCAAGCCGCCGGTCACGGACCCGTCGCCGGCCGCCCCGTCACCGTCCCCGTCGGACCCGTCCTACCCGCCTGCCCCGTCACCGTCGCCGTCCGCCGCCACTCAACCCGGTCCCGGCCGGCCGATCGACCCGAACCAGTCACTCGGCCCGAACGAGTCCCGCCCGCCGATGCAGGCCACGGTACCGAGGCCGAGCTTGGAGCCGCTCCCGAACACCGAGCCGGTCCAGGGTGCGGCCCCGGTTCAGGGCGCGGAGCCCGTTCAGGGTGCGAAGCCCGTTCAGGGTGCGAAGCCCGTTCAGGGTGCGAAGCCCGTTCAGGGTGCGAAGCCCGTTCAGGGTGCGAAGCCCGTTCAGGGTGCGAAGCCCGATCAGGGCGCCGAGCCGGTCCAGGGTGCGGCGCCGGCGCCGGCTTCGAGGCCGCTCCAGGGCGCGGAGCCCGCGGCCGGGGGCGCCGCCCCGGCGGTCCAGGCCGGAAACCCCGAGCTCGGTGCGCAACCCGCTCCCGCCCTGCCGCCGCGGCTCGTGTGGCGACTGGCGGCGAGCCCTCCCGCCCGCATGGCCGACGGCTGGGAGACCTGGCGGTTCCTGCCCGACAAGCGCCTGAGCCGCTTCTATCCGGCGGGCACCTGGACCGTCACCGCCACTGCGCACGGCAAGGACGGGGCGACGGTGACGGAGTACGCGTCGTTCCAGCTCAGGCGGGACACCAAGCTGTCGGAGGTGCAGGTGGAGCGCGCCAGGGGAGCGGTACGCCTACGCGGCTCGCTCACCCGGGTGGACCCGCGCGGCGTCACCGACTACGGCCCGTTCGGCAAGCAGCGGCTGGAGATCCTCTGGCGCCCGGACACCGCCGCCGCCTGGGAGCGGGTCGGTGAGACGATGACGGACGCCGCGGGCACGTTCGTCAGCACGATCTCGGACCGCACGGGAGGCCACTGGCGCGTCCGCTACGCAGGAACGGGACACTTCGCCCCAGATGTCTCAAAATCCCTGCAAATAGCCCAATAGCTGCTTACGTACCATCGTGCGGCGTTGCACAATCGTGATCAACTTTACCGCAACTTTTCCTTACCCTTACGCGTCATTGGCAGATGACGTGCCCGCTTCGGGCGCGTTCGACACGGGGAAGGAAAGTCACGTGAAGATGCGACGTCTCGCCGCCGGCCTGGCGGCCGCGGCCCTGGGCGCCACGGTGGTGACCAGCGCGGCCTCGCCCGCTTTCGCGGACGAGGTGGACCCGGACATCGCCGGCGGCAACACGAGCCTGACGTTCGACGCGAACCCGGAGCCGGCCTGGCGCGGCAAGCCCATCGACCTCGAGGGCAAGCTCTCCGTGCAGTGCGCGGAGGACTACATCAGCGGCTTCGTGTCGGTGCACCACGCCGACACCTGCAAGAAGCAGGAGCGCTGGCACCGCCTCGCCTGGAAGCGGATCGTGATCCTCTTCCAGCCGGACGGCAGCGGCAAGTGGGAGTACGTGGACACCATCAGGACCGGCCGCAACGGCTACTTCCACACCAGCGTGCCGGCCCGCACGTCGGGCACGTGGCGCGCGGTCTTCGAGGGCGCCAAGTGGCTGGAGCCCTCGGAGGGCACGGACTGGGTCAAGGTCATCGGCCACCGCCACCACTAGTCACACCAGAACGCCCGGCCGGCTCCGGCCGGGCGTTCGCCATGTCCGGGCATCAATAGGACACGGCCACCTGCACCCGGTGGTGCGCGCCGCCGCCGGCCTCGTCCACCACCGCCACCGCCAGATCGGCGAACGAGAACACCCGGTCGCCCTCCGCCGGCTCCGGCACCCGCCCGTCCCCGATCCGGTACCGGCCGGTCCGCTCCGCCGCCTCGTCCAGGAAGACCGGCGGCGGCGCGAGCACGACCCAGTCCAGATCCGACTGCTCGTACACCGGCAGCTCCGCCGCGTGCCCCAGCGAGAACGCCCGCGCGTCGCCGGGGAACCCGGGCGTGTCCGCCAGCCGGATCCCGGGCGAGACCTCCAGCAGGCTGCCGATGCCGATCGCCACCAGGCGGCGCACCCCGGCCCGCGACAGCCCCTCGACCAGGGCGCCCGCCGCCGCCGCGTAGAACTCCTCCGACGGCACATCCATCCGGGCCGCCGCCTGGACCGCAGCGTCGTGCCCGGCCGCGGCCGCCGCCACGCTCGCGGCGTCGGTGACGTCGCCGGCGACCACTGCCACCCCCTCGTGCGCCAGGTCACCGTGCTTGCCGGGATCGCGTACCACGGCCGTCACCCCGTGCCCGCGCCCGGCCGCCTCCGCGACCACGCGCCGCCCGGCCCGGCCGCCCGCGCCGAAAACCACGATCTTGCCCATCGCCGCCACGCTCCGTTCCTCTCGTGACGGCCGGACTTCCCGGCCGCCGTCCCGGCAGACGGTAGAGGGCGACCTGTCGCTTTCCGCAACGATAGTTACCTACGATGACGGGCATGGGAGTGCCGCTCGATCCGGACATGTTCGCCGGTTGTCCGCCCGTCGCCGCGCCGATCCGCATCGGCGACAAATGGACCGCGAAGATCATCCGCTGCCTCGAGCCGGGTCCGCGGCGCTTCACCGAGCTTCAGACGCCGCTGCGCGGCATCACCCCGAAGGTCCTCACCGAGTCCCTGCGCGCCATGGAACGTGACGGCCTGCTCACCCGGACCGCGTACGACGAGATCCCGCCACGCGTGGAGTACGCGCTCACCGACCTCGGCCGCAGCCTGCTCGAACCCATGAACGCCGGCTGCGAATGGTCCAGGAGGCACCTGGCCGAGCTCATGCGCGCCCGCGAGACCTGGGAGACCGCCAGGTCGGGGGCATGAGCGCTGATGCCGCGGCCTCAAGCGGAATCGATCTAGAGCCGAATGTGTTGTCGTGCGGAGAAGGGTTGATGGTGAGTGGCCGTCGACGGGCGTCGTAGGCTGGCCCTCTGGCGAACGAACAGGAGGTGACGCCCCGTGTTGCGAGACTCGTTCGGACGGGTGGCGACAGATCTTCGGGTGTCCCTCACGGACAAGTGCAACCTGCGCTGCACTTACTGCATGCCGCCCGAGGGCCTCGACTGGCTGCCCAACGCCCAGCTCCTCACCGCCGACGAGATCGTGCGCCTGGTGCGGATCGGGGTCGAACGGCTCGGCATCACCGAGGTCCGCTACACCGGAGGCGAGCCGCTCCTGCGGCGCGAGCTGGTCGACATCGTGGCTCGCACCGCCGACCTGCGGCCGCGGCCGCAGGTCTCCCTGACCACCAACGGCATCGGGCTGGCCCGCCTGGCCGAGCCGCTGGCCGCCGCCGGGCTCGACCGCGTCAACGTCTCGCTCGACACGCTCGACCCCGGGACGTTCAAGCGGCTCGCGCACCGCGACCGGCACGCCGACGTGATCGCCGGGCTCGCCGCCGCCGACCAGGCGGGGCTGCGCCCGGTCAAAGTCAACGCCGTGCTCATGCGCGGCCTCAACGAGCACGAGGCCGTGCCGCTGCTGCGCTGGTGCATCGAGCAGGGCTACGAGCTGCGCTTCATCGAGCAGATGCCGCTCGACGCACAGCACGGCTGGAACCGCGCGGACATGGTCACCGCCGACGAGATCCTGGGGCTGCTGTCCGCCGGGTTCGCCCTCGCGCCCGACGACCTGGAGGAGCGCGGCAGCGCGCCCGCCGAGCGGTTCCTCGTCGACGGCGGGCCGGCCAGGGTCGGTGTGATCGGGTCGGTGACGCGGCCGTTCTGCGGCGCGTGCGACAGGGTCAGGCTCACCGCCGACGGCCAGGTCCGCAACTGCCTGTTCGCCACCGAGGAGTCCGACCTGAAGACGGCCATGCGGGCGGGCGCGTCCGACGACGAACTGGCCGAACGGTGGATCGCGGCGGTGACCCGCAAACGTGCCGGGCACGGCATCGACGACCCGTCTTTCCTCCAGCCGTCCCGCCCGATGTCCGCCATCGGCGGCTAGGCCCCCGCGGAATGCGCACTCCGCCCCCGCCGCCCCCGCACGGGGCGCGCGGTCACGGCGTGTCGCGCGCACCCGCGAGAGTCCAGGCAGCGTGAGCGGCTCCCTGCCGACGGGTCGGACGAGGCGATGACCCGCGCCGACGTGCCTGGCGACAGGGCGGCGCGCGCCCACGGGAGCGGCGACATGGCGACGCGCACCGACGCCACCCACGGCAAGACCACCCGTGGTGACGCGTCCCACGCCCTCAGGACCGGCGGCGGGAGCGCCCTCGCCGCTGGCGCAGGCGGCGGGACGTAGCCGGTCGAGGGCACCGGCGACCCGAGCGCATAGGCCGACGCTGCGAGCGTTGCCGCGCCTCCGGCTGACGGCTCGGGCGGGGGCAACGTCCCCAGCCGAGGGCGTCGGTTCCTCGGCGCATCAGGCGGAGGGTGTGGGTGATGCGGCGGATCCGGCCAAGGGGCGTTGGGCGAGCGAGGACCGCGGCAGACGGCGGGCGAGAGCGGTGGCTCGCCGGCACGCGCCTGGCGCTGCGCGGGCGCCCGTGGGTCGACTGCGACACAATGGACGATCTGGAGGAGGCTCGCATGAACGTGCTCAACGAATGGACCGCGCTGGCCTGCAAGGAGCTGGGCATCGACCCGGCGGCCGTGGACCGCGACCTGATTCTCGACCTGACCAAGGAGGTCGCCCACGGCGTCGCCCGCCCGGCCGCGCCGCTGACGGCGTACCTGCTCGGACTCGCCCAAGGGGCGGGAACCGCCCCTGAGGATGCTGTGGCGAGACTGACCACATTGGCGAAGAACTGGAGCCGCGCCACCACTGAGACGCTGACAGACGACTGACACTCGAACGAACTCTTGAAGTCAAACCCGCTCCCGCCTGAAAGTTTGCTGTGAATTTCGGCGCGGGAGCGGATGTAAACGATTTCGGGAAAGCGGCCCTACCAACTGCCTGAGGGGCGCCGCTCTAGATCGTCCGGCGGCAAAGGTTTCGCCAGGAAAAGGGCGACGCCGGGTGGTTACGGGGGCAAACCACCCGGCGTCGCTTCATCGGCGTTCCGACGGGGGCCCGGAACGCCGGCACCAGCACTCCGACGGGGGACCGGAGCGCTTGGCTAAAGCGTACACCTACAACCCATGGGATGCGTCAAGACTTAGTCACGACCCGATCTCGCGTCGATGCAGCGGTATCTCGGTTTGGTTAGCCTCAGGGCTCTGAAAGGTAGGAGGCGGGGCAGGCTTCCCTCTCTCATTGGCCCCGATTACGGCTATGTATGGCAAAAAGACCGCCGCCGCGATGAACAGCAGCCGGTACGGCCACGGCAGCGGCACCACCACCGCCAGGATCAGGCAGATCGTGCGGATCCCCATCTTGATGAGGTAGCTGATCTCGCGCTTGCGGATGTCCGCCGACAACGACGGCCTGGCGTCGGTGACCTGGTGGACGTCTGGTTTCCTGCGCCACCCCTTCATCGTGATCCTTTACCGGAGACTCCGTCTTCAGGACGGAGAAAGCCTGCAGAGTAGCGATGGGTGATGCTAAGGTTACGCACGGGTGATGGACGGAGTCGAAGGCACCGGGCGACCGGGAAACGGCTCCTGGCCCGATATCGGTCATCACTCCATCGCGGGCGGCCTGCCGCCTGGGGCGTTGTCAACCGCCCGGACGCTACGGCCGTCCGGCATCCAGCCGGAAGATTCGAGAGCAAGCCCCCTCCCCTCGGGTGGGTGCAGTTGACATGTTCCACCGTAAACCTCGGACGACTGAGGGCGCGACGGCGCCCTCAGGTGGTCACGAAGGTCATGCGATCATGGCCTTCGAGTAAGGAGGATACGGAGATGACCGATCGAACGTACCGGGTCACCGAGATAGTCGGCACGTCGAGAGAGAACGTCGACGAGGCCATTCGCAACGGCATCCGGCGGGCTGCGCAGACCCTGCGTCACCTGGACTGGTTCGAGGTGACCGAGATTCGCGGCTACATCGACGAGGGCGAGGTCGCGCACTTCCAGGTGGGGTTGAAGGTGGGCTTCCGCCTCGAAGACGCCTGAGCGGCGTTCTCAGGGCCTTACGCGAGGCATCCCCAGGGGGCAGGGCGGCGCCGGGCGGCACACTGCGGGCGTGGGGAGCCGTACCGTGGCGTTGGTGGCGGCGCTGACCGTCGCCGTGGCGCCTGCCGCCTGCGCCACCGCACCCCCTCAGACGGCACCCGCACACCGGGAAGGCGCCGCCATCCTGCGCCCGACCCCGGACCAGGTCGCCCGGACGTGCCCCTGTACGAGATGACCTACCACGGCGGCTACGACGCCGAGGCCCCGCTCACCGACGCCGACCTGGCCAGGAAGGACGCCGGCTGGGTCTGCTCGCCGACCGGGCGGGCAGATCCGCGGTCGTCGAGTACGCCGGCAAGCTCCACGTCATCGAGACCGCCTCCTCACCAACATCACGACGGCCGGCACCGACCGGGCCGCCAGGCCGACCGATCATCGCTACCGGAAGCCGGCCGAGGGTGGGCAGGCGGACGCCCTGGAGTTGCTGCGCGGGTTGCCCAGCCGCACACCCGATGGTCCGTCGACTACGACATCCAGGCCGGAACCGCCAGGCTCGTCGCTGGGTAGCGCTGGGATCGCGTCCACATCCTGCGTCTCTCATGACACGATCCGAGCGATTAGATTGGCCGATGTGAGTTTCCGCATTCTCCTGGTGTGTACGGCCAACATCTGCCGTTCGGCCATGGGAGAGGTGATCGCCAGGGCGATGCTCCAGTCCGCGCCCTTGCCCGTGGCGACGGGCAGCGCGGGAGTCCGTGCCCTGGTCGGCCAGCCGATGGCGCCGCACGCGGTCGGCGCGCTGGGCAAGCTCGGCCTCGACGGGCGGGCGCACCGGGCCCGGATGCTCGACCTGGACCTCGTCAGGTCGGCGGACCTGCTGCTGACGATGGAGGCCGGGCACGTCGCCGTCGCGGTTGACCTCGACCCGGCGGCCGCGCACAAGACGTTCACGCTGCCGGAGTTCGCCGCCCTCGCCTCCGGGGCAGGAGGCCGCCGCTACCGCTCCGACACGGTGGAACGTGCCCGCGCGATCGTCCAGTCGGCCGGCGCCCGCCGCAACCGGCGGCGCGCCTTGGAGGTGTATGACCCGTACGGCGGCCCGCCCGAGGGCTACGACGCCTGCGCCAAAACCCTCGGCGAATCCCTCAGCCACGCCCTCGGCGCGCTCCTCGGCCCCCGCTGACCACCAGGCTCCCCTCACATGCGTGCCGCGCGGCCGGCGCGCGCCCGGCCGTTCTGGCGCGGCCGCACCCGGTTCCGCTGGGGTGCCGTCGCGTACGTGCCGTACTTGTCGGCCGATGGCGCCGCCGCGCAGTTGGACACCATGCCGACCACCCGCCCCGGTGTCCGGCCGCTCGGCGAGCTTGTCCGGGGTGATATCGACGGCGACAGCACCCAGTCCAGCGCCGAACCCGCCTCCGGGCACGACCAGCTCTGGGCCGGGCGATGCTGCAGATGGGCAACACCGCCGGCAGCGGCCTGGGGACGACGCGGGACGGTGGTCAAGGCGGGCGCGTTCGGCACGAAGATCCCGGGCGGGGACGTGGACGCGGGGGCGGCGGGCACCCGGCGACGAACCACGGATTGCTGATCAAGGTCGGTGACGGGGCGGAGGCCGCCAAGCAGACCTTGCAGCTCCTGCCGTCGGAAGCCGCCGAGCCGCAGCTGCGTCCGAAGCTGCGCGTCACCTACACCACCCCAGCGTAGGGAGCGCTCCTCACCCAGGGACGCCCGCTCGGGGGCACCTCAACCCGAGCGGCGCGTCCCGTCCCAGCCGGGTCGTCAGCTTGCCTGGCTGACCGTGGACATGTTGAAGTCCGGCACCCGGACCGGCGGCATGACGGTCCGCTGGAAGTAGTCGTTCCACTCCCGCGGCAACGTGCGCTCGCTCGCCCCCACCTCCGTCAGCCGTCCCAGCAGGTCCACCGGGCTCTCGTTGAACCGGAAGTTGTTGACCTCGCCCACGACCTCGCCGTGCTCCACGAGGTAGACCCCGTCCCGGGTCAGCCCGGTCACGAGCAGCGTCTGCGGATCGACCTCACGGATGTACCACAGGCAGGTGACGAGCAGCCCGTGCTGGGTGGAGGCGATCATCTCCTCCAGCGACCGGCCGCTCTCGGCCCCCGTCATGATGAGGTTGTCGATGCCGGGCGTCACCGCCAGCCCGCTCAGCTGGGCCGAGTACCGCGTCTGCAGCAGCGCCTCCAGCCGCCCGTCCTTGATCCAGTCGGTCGGCTCCAGCGGCAGCCCGTTGTCGAAGACCGAGCTCTGCCTGCTGGAGGCGTGCGCGGTCACGAACGGCGCGCACGCGATGCCCGCGGCGGCCGGATCGCTCGACAAGGTCACCGGCAGCCTGCCGAGCTGCTCGCCCACCCGGGTGCCGCCGCCCGGCTTGGAGAACACCGACCGCCCGTCCAGCGCGTCCCTGGCCCCCGCCGACCAGAACAGGTAGATCATCAGGTCGGCCACCGCGCTGGGCGGCAGCAGCGTCTCGTAGCGGCCGGCCGGCAGGTCCACCCGGGTCTTGGCCCATTCCAGCCGCTGCGCCAGCGAGGAGTCGAGCGCGGCCACGTCCACGTCCGTGAAGTCCTCCGTGGACACGCCGGTCCACGCCGACCGCTTCAGGTCGGCCGACTTGGCGTTGAGCTCCAGCCGCCCGGTCGGCTGGTCGTGCCGCAGCCGCACCCCCGTGGACGTGCCGAGGAAGGTCGAGGTGAGCGAGTGCTCGGCGAAGCCGTACAGCTTCCTGCCGCCCGCCTCCGCTGCCGCGAACGCCTCGCCGAGCGCCGGCGCGAACCCCTCGAACACCCCGATGTCGGTCGGACGCACGTCCGAGCCCCAATCGGCCGACTGGGGCACGCCCTCGACGAGCGGGCGGGCGTCCTCGGCAGGCTGCGCGTCCCGCGCCGCCGCGTCCGCCGCCGCCACGATGTCCGCGAGCTGCTCCTCGCGTACGGACGCCCGCGACACCACCCCCACGCCCTCGCCCGCGATCGAGATCACGGTCAGCCGGGACGAGCGGGCGACGCCGTTCGTGGTGAGCGTGTTGCCCGCGAAGCGCAGGTTGGCCGTGGACCCCTCGTCCACGAGCACCACGCAGCCGTCGTTCTGGGAGAGCTCCAGCGCCCTCTCCACGATCTCTTGGGGTGTCACTTTCCGCCCTCCTGCACGGTGTTGAGGATCCGCACGCCCTTGAACAGCGCCGACGGGCATCCGTGGCTGACCGGGGCGACCTGCCCCGGCTGGCCCTTGCCGCAGTTGAACGCCCCGCCCAGCACGTACGTGTCCGGTCCGCCGACCGCCTCCATCGACCACCAGAAGTCCGTGGTCGTCGCCTGGTAGGCGAAGTCCCTGATCTGCCCGGCCAGCTTCCCGTGCGAGATCCGGTACGCCCGCTGCCCGGTGAACTGGAAGTTGTAGCGCTGCATGTCGATCGACCAGCTCTTGTCGCCGACGATGTAGATGCCCCGCTCGACCCCGGCGATCAGCTCCTCGGTCGAGGGCCCGTCCGGCGCCGGCACCAGCGACACGTTCGCCATGCGCTGGATCGGCATGTGCCCCGGCGAGTCGGCGAAGGCGCACCCGTTGGACCGCCCGAGCCCCTTCATCAGCGCCATCCGCCGATCCAGCTGGTAGCCGACCAGGATGCCGTCCCTGATGATGTCGAAGCTCTGCCCCTGCACGCCCTCGTCGTCGTAGCCGATCGTGGCCAGGCCGTGGGTGACGGTCCGGTCGCCGGTCACGTTCATCAGCGGCGAGCCGTAGACCAGCTCGCCGAGCTGGTCGAACGTGGCGAAGCTGGTGCCGGCGTAGGCCGCCTCGTAGCCGAGCGCCCGGTCCAGCTCGGTGGCGTGGCCGATCGACTCGTGGATCGTCAGCCACAGGTTGGACGGGTCGATCACCAGGTCGTAGTCGCCCGCCTCGACCGACGGCGCCGCCAGCTTCTCCGCCAGCAGCTCGGGCAGCTGGTCCAGCTCGGCCGGCCAGTCCCAGCCGGTGCCCGTCAGGTATTCGTAGCCGCGCCCGACCGGCGGCGCGATCGTCGACATGTCGTCGAAGCCGCTTTCGTGCGCCTTCATCGCGTTGAGCTTGGGGTGCACCCGCACCCGCTGCTGCGTGGTCACCGTGCCGGCCGTGTCGGCGTAGAACTTCTGCTCCTTGACCTGCAGCAGCCGCGCCGACACGTGGTCGGCGCCCTTCATCAGCCCGGCCGACCACGCCGCCAGCAGGCCCACCTTGTCGGCCTGCGGCACGTCGAACGGGTCCACGTCGTACGACGACACCCACACGGCCTCGGCGTGCACCGGCTCCGGCGCCAGCTCGATCGGCTCCCTGTTGATGGGCGCGCTCACCTCCGCCACCCGCACCGCCTGCTCGGCCACCACCGCGGCGGCCTCGGGCGTCAGGTGGATGCCGGCGGCGAACCCCCACGTGCCGCCCTTGACCACCCGCACGGCGTAACCGAGGTCGTCGGCGTCCATGGCGCCCTCGAGCCGGGTGTCGTAGAGGCTGAGCGTCTCGGCTCTGACGCGTTCGAGCCGGAAGTCGGCGTGCTCGGCGCCGAGGTCGCGAGCGCGTTGCAAGGCGGCGTCCGCGAGCTGCCGCAGCGGCAGCTCCAGGAAATCGGGATCGATCTGGCGCATGTCCACGATCCTAACCCCGTGATCTTGTGCCACCCGGACAAGTCGATACCGGCGGGTAGGAGATAACGTCAGGTTTCATGGCACGCTCAGTACTCGTCACCGGGGGCAATCGCGGCATAGGCCTCGCGATCGCCCGTGAACTCGCCGCGGCAGGCGACGCCGTCGCGGTCACCTACCGATCGGGGGAGCCGCCCGAGGGCCTGTTCGGCGTGCGCTGCGACGTCACCAGCACGGCCGACGTCGAGGCCGCCTTCGACAAGGTGGAGGCCGAGCAGGGCCCGGTCGAGGTCCTGGTCTCCAACGCCGGCATCACCAAGGACACGTTGCTGGCGATGATGAAGGAAGACGCCTTCACCGACGTCATCGACGCCAACCTGACCGGCGCCTACCGTGTCGCCAAGCGGGCCATCCGCCCGATGATGAAGCTCAAGCGCGGCCGGATCATCCTCATCTCCTCCGTCGTGGGCCTGTCCGGCCAGGCGGGACAGGCCAACTACGCCGCCTCCAAGGCCGGCCTGGTCGGCTTCGCCCGCTCCCTCGCACGCGAGTACGGCTCGCGCAACATCACGGTCAACGTGGTCTCGCCCGGCTTCGTCGCCACCGACATGACGGCCGATCTCGACCACGAGAAGATCGTCGCGAACATCCCCCTCGGGCGGCAGGCGGCCCCCGAGGAGATCGCGCGCGTCGTGCGCTTCCTGGCGAGCGGCGACGCCTCCTACATCACCGGTGCCGTGATCCCGGTCGACGGCGGACTCGGAATGGGGCACTGACGTGGGCATTCTCCAAGGCAAGCGGATCCTGGTGACCGGCGTGCTCACCGACGCGTCGATCGCGTTCTCGGTGGCCAAGCTGGCGCAGGAGGAGGGCGCCACGGTCGTCCTCACCGGGTTCGGCCGGTTGAGCCTGGTGGAGCGCATCGCCAAGCGCCTGCCCTCGCCGGCGCCGGTGCTGGAGCTCGACGTCCAGAACACCGAGCACCTCGACACCCTGGCCGCACGGGTGGGCGAGCACGTCGACGGCCTTGACGGGGTCGTGCACTCGATCGGCTTCGCCCCGCAGACCGCGCTCGGCGGCAACTTCCTCAACACCTCGTGGGAGGACGTCGCCACCGCCCTGCAAGTGTCGACGTACTCGTTCAAGTCCCTGGCCGTGGCCTGCCTGCCGCTGATGAAGGAGGGCGGCGCGGTCGTCGGTCTCGACTTCGACGCCTCCAAGGCATGGCCCGTCTACGACTGGATGGGCGTCGCCAAGGCCGGCCTCGAGTCCTGCAGCCGCTACCTGGCCCGTGACCTCGGCAAGCAGAACATCCGCGTCAACCTGGTCGCCGCCGGCCCGCTGCGCACGATGGCCGCCAAGTCGATCCCGGGCTTCAAGGAGTTCGAGGACAGCTGGCCGGAGAAGGCCCCGCTGGGCTGGGACCTGTCCGACACGATCCCCGCCGCCAAGGCGTGCGTGGCCTTGCTGTCCGACTGGTTCCCCGCCACCACCGGCGAGATCGTCCACGTGGACGGCGGCGTTCACGCCATCGGCGCCTGACCCTGCGCGAGCCGGTCGAGGATGTCCTCGACGTCGATGCCGTGACCGAAGTCCAGGCTGATGGCGACGTCGCGGCTCACGAAGATGGCTTATGCCAGGCGGTGGCGGCCGCTGCCGACGCGGGCCGGCTCGAACGGGATCGACTCCACCTGCTCCGCACGCTGCCGCCGCTGCTGCACGATCCGCGTCGCCAGCACCGCCGAGCCCAGCATGGCGATCGTCAGCACCGTCCCCAGCACGTCGGAGGCCGGCGGGGTGGGCCGGATCACCTGCTGGTCCTGCATCGGCACCGTCAGCTCGTGCGCGAACGGGTTGGGCCACAGCAGGTCCACCCGCGGCTCGTCCGTGTCGGCGGTCGGCCGCTCGGACACCGGCCGCTCGTTGTCCATCTGCTGCGGCCGGCTCTCCGGCGGCCTGGGCTCGCCGGTCGCCACCGCGGAGGAGTCCTTCTCGCCGTCGTGGGAGGTGCGGTCGGGGGACGGCGTGGGGCGCGGTGACACCTTGTCGTGCCCCGACTTGTCCTCGCAGGCCAGCACGGGGAGGCAGACGTCGCCGAGCCCTTCGGGCACCAGCCCGGTCTTGGACGGGGTGGCCGACGGGCCGGCGGTCTTGGAGGGGGAGGGTGTGCCGGTGGGGACCGCGGTGCCGACCCGTCCGAGCACGTCGTCGGTGGTCTTGTCCACCCCGCTCGTCACCGGGTCGGTGGTGCCGCCGGTCAGTGAGTCGACCGTGTCGGTGACCGTGTTGACGACGTCGCAGAGGGTGTTGGTCACCCCGGACAGCAGGCCTCCCTCGCGCGTGCAGTCCTGGCCCGTGGCGGATCCCGTGGACACCGTGGCCGAGGCCGCGGCCGGGGCGGTCGACAGCGCCACCGCGAGAACTCCGGCCGAGATCGCGGCCCTGCTCCCCATCCGTCCCCTCCTGCGTCGCCTCCGAAGGAAATCTTTATGGATATCGCTCGTCAGGCGCAGGCTTTTCGCGGGTAACGTTGCGATTCGGTATCGACTAGTGATACGCGAGTGTTGCTCTCGTTCGTGATCAGTCGAGTGACGACACGTCATCGAGGGCCTCTCGGATCTCTATGGGCAGCACCACGTCTTCGGCCGGCAGGGCCCCGGTGAGCTGCGCGTGCGTACGGGCGCCGACGATGGCCGAGGCCACGCCCGGCTGGTCGCGCACCCACGACAGGGCCACGGCCAGAGGCGACACCCCCAGCCCGTCGGCGGCGGTCATCACGGACTCGACCACCCGGCGGCTCCTCTCGTCGAGGTAGGGGCGCACGAAGTCGGCGAAGTGCGGCGTCGCGGCCCGGGAGTCGGCCGGGATGCCGGTGCGGTATTTCCCCGTCAGCACCCCGCGGCCCAGCGGGGACCAGGCCAGCACCCCGACGCCGAGGTGGGCGGCGGCGGGCAGCAGCTCGCGTTCGGGCTCGCGGGCCAGCAAGGAGTATTCCACCTGTGCCGCGGTGATGGGGATGCGTCCGGGGATCATCTTCTGGGTGACCGCCGCGGCCGCCAGCTGCCAGCCGGTGTAGTCGCACACGCCCGCGTAGACGGCCCGGCCGGAGGCGACGATCGCGTCGAGCGCGGCCAGCGTCTCCTCCAGCGGCACCTCGTCGTCGTACGTGTGCAGCTGCCACAGGTCGACGTAGTCGAGCCCGAGGCGGTTGAGCGAGTCGTCGACCGCGGCGATCAGGTGGCGCCTGGAGGCGTCGCGCGGACGCCGGCCCGCCGGCGTCACCACGGCCTTGGTGGAGATCACCAGCTCCGAACGCGGCACCGAGTCGCGCAGCAGCCTGCCCAGGAGCCGCTCGGCGTCGCCGCCGGTGTAGACGTCCGCCGTGTCGACGAGAGTGCCGCCCGCGTCCACGAACGTGCGGAGCTGGGCGGCCGCCTCGTCCGCGTCGGTGTCACGGCCCCAGGTCATCGTGCCGAGCCCCAATCGGGACACCGACAGGCCGCTGTGGCCGACATAGCGCTGCTCCATGATCCCGCCAGGTTACCAACAAGAAACCTGCTCATCAGGCTGCCGCCCGGCTGTCGTTGGTGGCCATCGCCATAGCGGCGGCCCCCCTCGCAGGTTTCTCATTGGCCGTCCGGGCGGCATCGTCCGCCCGGCTTCGACACTGTGATCGACGCCTGCGACACTTGCGGGGTGACCACGCTGCTTCTGGCCCGGCACGGGCTGACCGACCTCACCGGGCCGGTGCTCGCCGGCCGCACCCCCGGGGTGCGGCTGAGCGAGGCGGGCCGGGCGCAGGCTGCCGCGCTCGCCGTGCGCATCGCCGGCGTCAGGCTCGACGCCATTGTCTCCAGTCCGCTCGAACGCTGCACGGAAACGGCCGAGGCGGTGGCCGAGGGCCGGGAGCTCGGTGTGGAGATCGACGAGCGGTTCATCGAGTGCGGCTACGGCGGCTGGACCGGCCGGCCGCTGAAGGAGCTCGCCCGGGAGCCGCTGTGGCAGGTCGTGCAGGCCCACCCCAGCGCGGCGGCTTTCCCGGATGGGGAGTCCTTGTCCGGAATGCAACATCGCGCCGTCTCGGCGGTCCGGGAGTGGAATCAACGCCTGGGGGAGAAGGCTGTCTACCTGGTTTGCAGCCACGGCGACGTGATCAAGTCGATCGTCGCCGACGCTCTGGGCCTCCACCTCGATCATTTTCAGCGGATAACGGCTGATCCGGCGGCTCTCACCGTCATTCGCTATGCCCCCTTGCGCCCCTTTGTTCTCAGGCTCAACGATATGGGGGAATTGCGGCTTCCCGAGGATTCGGAGGAGAAAGACGGGGGAGAAAACATCACCGGGAGCGATGCCGCCGTCGGTGGCGGGTCCGGAACCACGTAAGGTCAGGCTATGCCGGTCTTCGACTACGACCCACCAGAGAGGTTCGTCGCCGGTGCCCTCGGGCAGCCGGGCGCGCGGGCGTTCTTTCTGCAGGCCAGGGCCGAGGGCAGACTGACGACGGTGGCGCTGGAGAAGCTTCAGGTCGCCGCGCTCGCGGGCAGGCTTGACGAGTTGCTCGACGAGGTGCTGCGTCTCAGCGGGGGCACCGCACACGTGCCGGCACTGGCGCCGGCGGACCTGACCGACGACGAGCCGCTCGACGTGCCGGTCGCGGAGGACTTCCGCGTGGGCACCATGGCACTGGCGTGGGACGCGGAGAGATCTCAGGTGGTGATCGAGGCGCAGGAGGTCATCGACGAGGACGATCTCGAAAGCCCGGACCCCGCGGTGCTGCGGGTGCGGATCAGCGCGGGCGCCGCGCGCGCCTTCACCCAGCGGGCCCTGCAGATCGTCGCGGCGGGCCGCCCGCCGTGCCCGTTGTGCGGGCAGCCACTCGACGCCACTGGACATGTCTGCGTACGCCTCAATGGATACCGCGGGGGTGAGGCGGCTACGTGAGCGAGCGAAGCGAGGGAACAATCAGACGCAGCACCTTGGTCACGAGGCCGACGAAGGAGGCCTTGTGACCGCTCCGGAGAGCGAACCGGCCGTCAAACCGTCCAACCCGCCGGGCATGCACGACGAGGAGGCCCTCACGCTGCTCCGCGACGGCCGCCTGGAGGTGGCGGGACGCCTCGTCGAGGCCACCAACATGACGCTCTACTGCTCGGTCAAGCTGGGCGAGCGCTCGGCCGCCTGCGTCTACAAGCCCGTACGTGGCGAGCGCCCGCTGTGGGACTTCCCCGACGGCACTCTGGCTGCGCGCGAGGTCGCCGCCTACGAGGTGTCGCAGGCCACGGGGTGGCGCATCGTGCCTCCGACGGTCTACCGCGAGGGCCCCTTCGGCCCTGGCATGGTGCAGCTGTGGATCGACACCGAGCGTGAGATCGACCTGATGCGGCTGGTCAAGAGCCGCAATCCGGTGGTGCGCCGGATGGCGGTGTTCGACGCGGTGGTCAACAACGCCGACCGCAAGGGCGGTCACCTGCTCCCGCTGCCGACGGGGCACGTCTACGGGGTGGACCACGGGGTGTGCTTCTCCGTCGAGGACAAACTGCGCACGGTGCTCTGGCAGTGGCGTGGCAAGCCGCTCGCCAGGGAGGCCGTGGCCGTGCTGGCCAAGCTGGAGCGTGACCTGGAGTCGGGCGCGCTGGGGCGCAGGTTGCGCGAGCTGCTGACGATGGCGGAGGTCGAGGCCACCTGGCAGCGGGTCAGGCGGCTGCTGGACACCGGGGTGCACCCGTATCCGTCGGAGGGCTGGCCCGCGATTCCCTGGCCCCCCATCTGATCGTCAGCGCCTGTTTAATACCCTTTGCCCATGTGCACGCTGATCGTGAGAACCGGGCAGCCGCTGACCCTCATGGGTGTGAGAGACGAGTTCGCCGACCGGCCCTGGGAGGGACCGGGCGAGCACTGGCCGGACTACCCGGGCGTGATCGGCGGGCGCGATCTCAAGGCCGGCGGCACCTGGCTGGCCCTCCACCCGGCGGCCCGCCGCGCCGCCGCTCTCCTCAACGCCTACGGCAGGCCCGCGCCCGAGACCACGAAGGTCTCGCGGGGCGACCTGGCGCTGCGTGCCGCGTACACGGGCGAGCTGCCCGACGTGGACCTGACCCGCTACGACCCTTTTCACCTGGTGCTCGCCGACCTGGCGCGGGTGCGGCTGCTGAGCTGGGACGGCGAGCGCACCACCGTCTCCGCCCTGCCCGACGGCACCAGCATGATCGTGAACTCGGGCCTGGACCCGGCCAATGAGCGTGTGATCGCGTACCTGCCGAGGTTCGAGACCGAGGTCTGGCGGGAGCTGATCACGGCGGAGCCGTCCGCGGACCCGGGCGCGCTCATCGTGCGGCACGAGTTGCCCGACGGCCGGGTCTTCGCCTCCCTGTCGGTGATGGAGGTGGCGCTCGCGCCGGACGGTGTGACGTACGACTTCACCGACCTGACCGCAGATCGGGACGGATAGGCTCAGGGACATGAGATCGTGGTCTGCCCAGAACGTTCCAAAGCTCCCTGGTGAGAGCATTCCGCTGCGTCTCTACGACACCTCGGCCAAGCAGGTGCGGCAGACCGATCCCGGGCCGACCGCCAGGATGTACGTCTGCGGCATCACCCCCTATGACGCCACGCACCTCGGCCACGCCAACACCTACCACGCCTTCGACCTGGTCGGCCGGATGTGGCGGGACGCGGGCCACGAGGTTCACTACACGCAGAACGCCACCGACGTGGACGACCCGCTGCTGGAGCGGGCCGCCCAGACCGGCGTCGACTGGCAGGACCTGGCCGAGCGGGAGATCGAGCTGTTCCGCGGTGACATGGAGGCGCTGCGGATCCTGCCGCCCCGTGAGTACGTCGGCGTCACCGAGGTCGTCGGCAGGGTGGCGGAGCTGATCGCCAAGCTGTCGGCCAAGGGCGTCACCTACGTCCTGGACGGCGACGTCTACTTCAGCGTGGCCGACGCCCCCAAGTTCGGCCAGGTGTCCGGTTACGACGAGCAGGAGATGCTGGCCCTGTTCGGAGAGCGCGGCGGCGACCCGGACCGGGCGGGCAAGCGCAACCCCCTGGACTGGGTGTTGTGGCGGGCGGAGCGGCCCGGCGAGCCGGCCTGGGAGTCGTCGCTGGGCAAGGGCCGCCCGGGCTGGCACATCGAGTGCACCGCCATCGCCCTGGACAACCTCGGCGCCGGCTACGACGTCGCCGGCGGGGGCTCCGATCTGATCTTCCCGCACCACGAGTGCGGCGCCTCCGAAGGGCACGCGGCCACGGGGGAGTGGCCGTTCGCCAAGTTCTACACGCACGCCGGCATGGTGGGCCTGGACGGAGACAAGATGTCGAAGTCCAAGGGCAACCTGGTCTTCGTCTCCAAGCTGCGCCAGGAGCACCACCCGATGGCGGTCAGGCTCGTGCTGCTGGCCCACCACTACCGCGCCGACTGGGAATACGTCCCCGGCCTGATCGCCGAGGCGGAGCGCAGGCTGGCCCGGTGGCGCTCGGCCGTCGGGCTGGCCTCCGGGCCGCACGCCGGGGAGCTGCTGACGCGGGTGCGCGAGCGCCTGGCCGACGACCTCGACACGCCGTCGGCGCTGGCCGCGATCGACGACTGGGTCGAGGCCGCGCTCACCGGCGGCGGCCCGGATCCTGATGCCCCCGCCCTGGTCAAGGACTTGGCGGACGCGCTGCTCGGCATCGCGCTCTAGCGAGGCGGTCACCGCTGGGCGTCCTTCCGAGGGCGGCTTGCCCGTCCCGGGAAGGACGCCCGCCCATGCCTGGTCCGGGAATCCTCTGGTCCGGTCTGAGAACCAACCCCCGGATCTGATCATCACACCCCGCATGAGATCGTTTCACCGAGCCGGCGCGTGGCTGGCGGCGCGGGCGTCCTTTCGGGAGGAGGCGCCCGGAACGGCGGGTCCCTTCGGGAGGGTGGAGGGGCCTGGGCCGGACGGCGTGTGAGGACACCGGATGTGCGGCGGACGGGGGCTAGAGCAGGCAGCTCCCGGCGGGGACGATCTCGGCCGACATGTTGCGCTCCATCATGCGCAGCGCCGCCCGGCCGAGGTCGTGGTGGATCGGCGCCACGCAGTCGGGCGGCACCATGATGGAGAACTCCCTGATGTAGCCGTCGAGCGCGCTGTACAGGATGCACTGCTCGGTCACCTGCCCGGCCAGCAGCACCGTCCCGGCGCCCAGCCGCCGCAGCAGATACTCCAGCGCCGTCCCGTAGAACGCGCTGTGGCGCACCTTCGGCAGGAACGCGCAGTCGGCCGGCGGCACGATCGGCTCCACCAGATCCGGGCGCCGCCCGCGCAGCGCCCGCTCCACGATGTCCTCCCGCGTCGCGGCGAAATCCCCGTAGTGGTCGTTGACGTAGATCAGGTCGACGTCGTCGTGCTCGTGCGCACGGGTGACGAGCGCCGCCAACGCCGACACCATCGGCGCGACGTTGCCGGCGAGCTGATCGGCGTCCTTGTGGTCGTACGGGTTGAGCATGTCGACGACCACCATCGCGGTCCGCGCCACGCTCAGGTCCGGACCTGCTCGAGCTGCTCGATCGCGGCCAGTTCCGCCGAGAACCACTCGATCGTGCGGCGCAGCCCCTCCCGCGCGGGCACCTGGGCCCGCCAGCCGAGCCGCTCGGCAGCCAGCGTCGTGTCCGGCCGCCTGACCTTGGGATCGTCGGCGGGCCGGTCGACGAACACGATCTCCGACGACGACCCGGCCAGATCCCTGATCGTCGAGGCCAGCTCGAGCATGGTCAGCTCGTCCGGGTTGCCGATGTTGACCGGGCCGGCGAAGTCGCTGCGCGCCATGGCGAGGATGCCCGACACGGTGTCGTCCACGTAGCAGATCGAGCGGGTCTGCGAGCCGTCGCCGGTGATGGTGATCGGCTCACCGGTCAGCGCCTGCCGGATGAACGTCGGGATCGCCCGCCCGTCGAACGGGCGCATGCGCGGGCCGTACGTGTTGAAGATCCGCACGATGCCGGTGTCGGTGCCGCGCGAATGGCGGTAGGCCGTGGTCAGCGACTCGGCGAAGCGCTTGGCCTCGTCGTAGACGCTGCGCGGGCCGACCGGGTTCACGTTCCCCCAGTACGTCTCCTTCTGCGGGTGCTCCAGGGGGTCGCCGTACACCTCGCTGGTCGAGGCGAGCACGAATCTGGCGCCCTTCTCCCTGGCCAGCCCCAGCGCGTGCAGCGTGCCCACGCTGCCCACCCGCAGCGTCTCGATCGGATAGCGCAGGTAGTCGGCCGGCGAGGCGGCCGAGGCGAAGTGCAGGACGAGGTCCAGCCGGTCCGGCACATGTACGAAACCGGTCAGGTCGCACTCGATGAGCCGGAACTCCGGCCGGTCCATCAGATGCTCGACGTTGCGCGGGCCGCCGGTGAGGAAGCTGTCCATGCAGACGACCTCCGCCCCCTCCTCCAGCAGCCGCTCGCACAGGTAGGAGCCGAGGAACCCGGCGCCCCCGGTGACCAGAGCCCTCATGACGTGACCTCCAAGGCAGCGTCCACGACTTCGGAAACCTCGATTTTCAGCAGGCCGGGATCGACCCGCTGGCCGTGCGGATCCCCGCAGCGCCCGGCCCACAGCGCGACGTGGCGCCAGCCGGGCGGCGGGCCCCACAACGCCGGCGAGACCGGCCCGAACAACACCACCGACGGCACGCAGAACGCCGTCGCCAGATGCGCGACGCCGGTGTCGCCGCAGACGACCAGCCTGGCCCTGCTGACCAGGTCGATCAGGTCGGCCATGCGCGTCTGCCCGGCCAGCATGCGCTCGGGCGGCAGCCCGGCCAGCTCGGCGACCTTCCTGGCGATCGGCACCTCATTGTCGGTGCCGGTGACGACCACGTCGTCCAGCGCGGCCGCGACCTTCGCGAACCGCTCGGGCGGCCAGCGCCGCGCCGGATAGGCCGCGCCCGGGTGCACGATCGCCGGCCCCGTGCGGTCGGAGATGCCGAGCGTCAGGTCCGCGGGGTCGGCCGGGATGCCGTGCCACTCCAGCAGCGAGCACCAGCGCCGCACCTCGTGCACGCCGTCCTGCCACGGCGGGCCCGTGCCGAAGCTGATCAGCCGCCCCGGCTGGGCGCGCCGCAGCGCGTCGATGCTCTCCGGCCCCTTCCCGTGCAGGTTGACCGCGATGTCCGGCCGCTCGAACGGCAGCCTGTCCATCGGCAGCGGGCCGGGACCGGACACGTCCACCTGGTCGTCCACCGCGCCGATCAGCGGCAGCAACGCCTCCAGCGCGCGCGGCGCGGCGAGAGTGATCCGGTGCCGGGGGAACGCCTGGCGCAGCGCCCGCAGCGCGGGCACGGCCGTGAGCAGGTCGCCCAGGCCGAGCCCGCGCAGCACCAGCAGTTCTAGGGCCATGACGTCTCCGTCGAGGGGCACACGACGAGCTCTCTCACCTCGCATCCGGCCGGCTGCCGCAGTGCGAACACCACGGTCTGCGCGACGTCGGCCGGATCGTTCAGCCCGGCCTCGGGGCCTGGTTTGTACTGTTCCGGCCGCCCGTCGAAGAAGGCGGTACGCATGCCGCCCGGGATCAGCAGGGTGACCCCCACCTCGCCGCGCAGCTCGACCGCCAGCGCCCGGGTGAGGCCGACGACGCCGAACTTCGACGCCGAGTACGCCGACGCGTCGCTGAGCGGCCGCAGCCCCAGCGTCGAGGCGCAGGTGACGACCTTGCCGCGGGTGTGCTTCAGGTACGGCAGCGCCGCCCGCACGACGGACGCCGTGCCGAGCAGGTTCACCTTGATGACCCGCTCCCAGTCGTCGGCGGGCACGTCCTCCAGCCGGCCGCACGCGTCGATGCCCGCGGCCGTCACCACGCCGTCCAGGCCGCCGGCCCGCTCGGCCAGCTCGCGTACCGCCCGCTCGGCCTCGCCGCGGTCGGACAGGTCCGCGGTGACGTAGTCGAATCGCTGGTCCGGCGCACGGACGTCGACGACGAGCGCCCGCCAGCCCTCCTTCTCCACGGCCTCGGCGGTGGCCAGACCGAGCCCGGAGGCTCCCCCGGTAATCAAGATGTTCACTGGATCTCCCTGATCAGATTGGTTGTCGAACGTCCCGGCAGGGTGCTCAGCACGACGATCTCCGCGCCGAGCCGGGCCAGGACCTCGGATTCGGGCAGGACCTCCCCCTCGTAGTCGCCGCCCTTGACCCACACGTCCGGGCGCAGCAGCTCGATGGCGCGGGCCGGGGTGTCCTCCTCGAACACCAGCACGGCGTCCACGCAGGCGAGCGCCCTGAGCACCTCGACCCGGTCGCGCGCGTCCACGATGGGCCGGTCGGGGCCCTTCAGCCGGCGCACCGACTCGTCGGAGTTGACGCAGACGACGAGCGCGTCGCCCAGCGCCCTCGCCCGCCGCAGCAGGCTCACGTGGCCCGCGTGCAGCAGGTCGAAGCAGCCGCCGGTGGCGATCAGCCGGCCGCCGTTGGCGTGGGTGAGCCCGGCCACCTCCAGCGCCGTGCGCGGCCGGTCGCCGAGCCGCTGCTCCTGCACCTTGACGGAGGCGGCGCCGCCGCGCTCCACGAAACGGGACGCCTCGCCGACGCCGATCGCCACCGCGTCGGCCGCGCCGGCGCCGTCGCGCAGCGCCAGGGCGGCCGCGCCGGCCAGCCGGTCGCCCGCGCCGCAGGCGTCCTGGCCGCCGGCCCGCACGGGCGGCGGCACCCGGGTGAGCGGGCCGCCCTCGATGGCCAGCGTGGCCCCGTGCGCGCCCGTCGTGACGGCCACCGCCCTGGCCCGCAGCTCCCGCACCAGCCGGCGGGCGGCCTGGTCGGGGCCGCGGTAGGCGGACGGGCACAACACCCGCGCCTCGGCCTCGCTCGGCGTCAGCAGCGCGCAGCCGGGCATCGGCTGCTCACCTCGCGGGTGCGGGTCCCACACCACGGGCACGCGCGTCTCGCGCAGCAGCTCGCGCGCCATTCTGGCCACGCCTCTGCCGTAGTCGGACACGAGCACCGCGCCGGCCGCGGCGATCGCCTCGGCCGCCGCCTCGCTGGGGGCGTACCTGGCGGTGCCGTCGCCGGTGTCCAGCCTGACCAGCGTCTGGCCCCTGGCCCTGACGCGGGTCTTGCGCACGGTGCCGCCGCGCAGCGGCAGCCGTATCAGGTCGAGCTCCTCCGACAGCAGCCCGCACAGGCGGTGCCCGTCGGGGTCGTCGCCGATCGCGGTGATCAGCACGACGTCGGCGCCGTCGCGGGCGGCCAGCAGCGCGGCCAGGCCCGCGCCGCCCGGGCGCGCCTGCTCGGCGGCGATGTCCACCACGGGGACGGGCGCGTCCGGGCACAACCGCTCCGCCTCGCCCTCGACGTCCACGTCGAGCAACGTGTCCCCGAGCACCACGAGCGGGCCGGCCTCCAGCGGGCTGTGATGGGTGTCCTCACTCCGTTGCGGATCCCTCACAGCGCCTCCTCCACCGCATCGCACAGCAAGTGGATCAGCGCGAGATGCACCTCCTGCACGGTCGCCGTCTCCTTCGCGGGCACGGCCACCGCGTCGTCGCACAGCGCGGCCAGCGGGTTGGGCGCCGGCCCGGTCATGGCCCACGCCAGGGCCCCGACGTCCTGCGCCGCCCTGGCAGCGGCCAGCACGTTCGGGCTGGTGCCGCTGGTGGACAGGCACAGCAGCACGTCGCCGGGCCGGCCGTGCGCGCGCACCTGGCGGGCGTAGACCTCCTCGGCGCCGAAGTCGTTGGCGATCGCCGTCAGCGACGAGCCGTCGGCGTGCAGGGGGATCGCCGCGAACGGCCGCCGGTCCTCCCTGAACCGGCCGACCAGCTCGGCCGTCAGGTGTTGCGCCTCGGCCGCCGAGCCGCCGTTGCCGCAGGCCAGCAGGCGGCCGCCGGAGTCCAGCACACCGGCCAGCTTCGCGCCCCACGCGCGGACCCCGGCCGCCTGGGCGTCGACCTTCTCCAGGGTGTTCCAGAGCTTTTCCAGATGAGTGTCCACGATCAACCCCCCAGGGCCGCCAAGCCGCACAGCTTGCCGTCGATGACCTGCGTGTACACGGTCTCGGTCCGCTCGGCCACGTGCGGCCAGCCGTACCTCTCCCGGGCGCGCCTGGCCCCCGCCGCGCCGAGCCTGGCCCGCTTGTCCGGGTCGCCGAGCAGGTCCTTCAGCGCTCTGGCCAGCGCGCGCGGGCGGCGCGGCGGCACCAGCACGCCGCAGCCGGCGACCGTGTCCAGGTGCCCGCCGACCGCGGACGCCACGACGGGGACGCCGCACGCCATCGCCTCGACCGGGACCATGCCGAACGGCTCGTACCACGGCACCGTCACCACGACGTCGGCCGAGCGCATGAGCGCCGGCACCTGCGCGCGCGGCACGCTGCCGATCACGTGGACCCGCTCCTCGAGGCCGTATCCGGCGGCCAGGTCGCGCAGCCTGACGGACTCCTCGTCGTCCGGGCTGCCGCCGGCGATCACCAGGTCGGCGCCGGGCAGCTGGCGCAGCGCCGCGATGACGGTGTCCACGCCCTTGCGCGGCACCATCCGGCCGATGCACAGGATCATCTGTCCCGCCGGGCGTGGTGAGCAGCCCGCGCGTGTCAGCGCCGCCACCGGGGCCACGGGCCCGTCCGGGCAGAACGCCGCCAGGTCCACTCCGCACGGCACGATGGTGATCCGATGTTCGGGCACGCCCATCGCGCACAGCTCGCCCACCTCGTCACTGCAGGTCGCGAGCACCGCGTCGGCCCGTTTGCCGATCTCGCGCTCGGTGTCGAGCCGGTGCGCGGGGCTGGTGTCCGCCTCGCCCTGCCAGCGCCGCTTGACCGTGCCGAGCGCATGGAAGGTCTGCACGACAGGGATGCCGTCGGCCGCCTGCAGCGCCGCCTGCCCGCTCATCCAGAAGTGGGCGTGCGCGACGTCCGGCGGGTCGACCGCCCAGGCGTCGGCGAGGCGGTCGGTGAACTCCGGCATGTACGGCGGCAGCTCGTCCTTCGGTATCGGCACCGGGGGACCGGCCGGCACGTACTCGACCGTGACGCCGGGAGCCAGGGGCACCGACGACGGCTGCGACCTCGACGTGCGCCGGGTGTGGACGACGATCGTGTGCCCGCGCTCGGCCAGCGCGACGGCCAGAGCGGCGACGTGCACGTTCTGGCCGCCCGCATCGACGCCGCCGACAGCGGCCAGCGGGTCCGCGTGCTCGGAGATGAGATCGACCTTCACTGAGTCAGCTCCCTCACTGCCTTGACCACCTGCTCACTTGTGACCTGGGACAGGCATGGGTGTCCGGGGACCGGGCAGGTGCGCGCCCTGCTGTCCCTGCAGGGCGCCTGCTGGTCGCCGAGCAGCACCGCGGGAACCCCGTACGGGGCCCACCGCGCCGCCGGGACGACGGGGGCGAACAGGCTCACGACCGGCGTGCCGACCGCCGCCGCCAGATGCGCGGGACCGGTGTTGCCGGCCACGAGCACGCTGGCGCGTTCCAGCACGGCGGCCAGTTCGGCGAAAGTGGTCGCGCCGCCGAGGTCGGCCGCGTCGTCGCCGGCCACATAGGCGGTGAGGTCACGTTCCGTGCCGGTCACGACCACTCGGTGCCCGTCCTCCGCCAGCTCCCGCACGGCCTGCCGATGCCTTTCGGCCGGCCAGGTCCTCGCGGGCGCCGACGTCCCCGGATGCACCACGACGTACGCGCCTTTGCCGGTGCCGTCGTTGGCACCCTTGCCGGCACCTTTGGCGGCACCCTTGCCGGCATCGGCGCCGACGCTGAGCAAATGCCCCGTAAATTTGTCTATATCCGGCAATGGCCGTTGAACTGCGAGTTTGCCGTCATCGCCCGCCGGCAGCTCGAACCCCGCGGCGCGGGCCACCGCCAGCATCCGCTCGGCCTCGGGCACGTCGACGCTCTCGTCGACGACGTGGCGCACGTCGAGCAGCGAGCCGGGGTAATCGTTGCTGATCGCGGTGATCCTGCGGATGCCGGCCAGCCTGAGCAGCAGTGCCAGCGGGAGCGCCGACTGGTGGAACGAGGTGAGGAGCACCGCCTCGTCGACCCCATGCAGCCGCCCGACCAGGTCGGCGACCTGCGCCTTGGTCACGGGCGGGGGAGTGTGGTCGATCCACGGCGCCCGCCACTCCACGACGTGATCCACGCCGGGCAGCAACTCCGCAGCCGCCCTGCCACGTGGGCCGGCCAGGAAGACGACCTCGTCGGCCAGCGTGCGCACGGCCCGGACGGCGGGCCCGGCCAGCAGCACGTCCCCGGCGTCGTCGAGCCGCGCCACGAGCACGCGCCCCCGGCCGCCGGCGCTCTTGGCGGCGGCCCGTTCCGTCTTCTCGGCGGTGGCCGTGGCCTTGGCCGCGGGGCCGCACCTCGCGGCGCCCGCCGTCACGCACGGACCCGCACCGTACAGCACCGCTCCCGGCACGCGAGCGCTCATCGCCGCACCCTCCATTCCCCCCGAAGCCGGTGCGCGCACGCGACCGGCGGGATCACCACGCTGGTGACGACCATCCGCCACACCTCATCGGGGGTACGCGGCCCCGGCGCGATCCGCCGCCACGCGAACTCCGCCGTCAACCCCGCCCACACGACCCCGGCGACCCCGGCCAGGACGGCCGACCCCCGACCGGGCACCCGCGCGCCGGCCCCGGCGAGGCGGTCGCTCGACCGGCGGGCACGCAGGGCGGCGAGCCCCGCCAAGGTCACCGCCGCCAGCCCGGCCGCCGTGGTCACCCCGTGGGCGCGCAGCCGTCCGCGCCCGCCGCCGATGGCCTCACGCCATCCCGGCCCGTGCACCCGCCGCATCAGCGCGTCGTCGGCGTTGCCCCGCTGGAAGCGCACGCTGGCCCAGAACCCGTCCTGCCGTACCGGATGAGCCGTCACCCGCTCGCCCCGCACGAGCCGGTGGCCTGCCTGCGCGACCCGCAGCGCAAGGTCGGCGTCCTCCCGATAGGCGCGCGGAAAACGCTCGTCGAATCCGCCGACCGCCTCCAGCACCGACCGCCGGTAGGCCATGTCGGCCGTCACCCACAGCGCGTCCGCCAGCCCGGCGGTGTTGCGCTCGGCGTCGGTCGGCCGGCGGCCGGACGGCAGCGGCACCACGATGCGCCCCTGGCTGCCCGCCACGTCCTCGGGCAGATCCACCAGGTCCTTCCAGACCGCCTCGGCCCACCCGGGCTCGGGGATCACGTCGTCGTCGAGGAACACCACCCAGGGCGTGTCCGCGGCCCGCCACCCGGCGTTCCGTGCCGCGGCGGGCCCCCCGCCGCCCGATCGGACGACGCGTACATGCTCAAAACCACTGATGGCGGGCAGCGTCACACCACGCTCCTTCGTGCGACTGCCACCGCCACGACGGAGAGTACCCGTTCGATCGCCATCCGTAACGCGATCGTCCACCACGATCACCGGCACCCCGGGGCCCACAGCGGCCACGGTGTCGCCGAGCGACGGCCGTCCGATGGTGGGGATCACGACGGTGATCACGAGGCGAACACCTCCCCGCGCCGCACCACGTACGGCCCGAGCACGAGCACGTCCACCGGCGCGGACCCGAAGCATTCGAGCGCGTCACGCGGGTCGTCCACCATGGGCCGACCCGCGGTGTTCAGGCTCGTGTTGACGATCACGGGCAGCCCCGTGCGCGACTCGAACTCCGCCAGCACCCGCGCCATCAGCGGCTCGGCGGCGGGGGAGACGGTCTGGATGCGCGCGGTCCCGTCCACGTGCACCACCGCCGGGATCCGCGCCGCCCAGTCCGGGTCCACGTCGTGCACGAACAGCATGTACGGCGACGGCACAGGCCCGCGCCCGAAGATCTCGGCCGCCCGCGACTCCAGCACCATCGGCGCGATCGGCCGGAACTGCTCGCGTCCTTTGACGTCGTTGAGCCGCTCGGTGTTGCGCGCGTGCCCGGGATGGGCCAGCAGCGACCGGTGCCCGAGCGCCCGGGGCCCGTACTCGGCCCGCCCCTGGAACCAGGCGACGATCTTGTCGTCGGCCAGCTCGGCGGCCACGGCAGCGGCCAGGTCGGCGGGCCGGCTGTGCGGCACGCGGGCCACGTCCAGCCACGCCCCCAGCTCCTCGTCGGTGAAACCGCGTCCCAGTGCCGCGGTGGCCATCGGAGCGATCGGCTCGCCGTGGGCCTGCGCCAGGTGCAGCGCGCCGCCCAGCGCGGTGCCCGAGTCGCCGGCGGCGGGCTGCACCCACACCTCGTCGAACGGTCCCTCGTCCAGCAGCCGAGTGTTGGCCACGCAGTTCAGCGCGACACCGCCGGCCAGCGCGAGCCGTCGCTCGCCGGTCCGCTCGTGCAGCCAGCGCACGAGCTCCATGAGCACCTCCTCCAGCCGGGCCTGCACGCTGGCGGCCAGGTCGGCGTGGTCGGAGGTCCACGAGGCGCCTTTGGGCAGGGCCTTGGCGTAGACGTTCCAGTCGACCGGCTCGACGCGGAACCCGCCGTCGCCGGTCGTGTAGACGACCTCGCGCAGCGCCTCCAGATGGCGGGGCACGCCGTAGGAGGCCATCGCCATGACCTTGTACTCGTCGCTGGAGCGCAGGAAGCCGAGGTGCTGCGTGACGTCCTCATACATGAGGCCGAGCGAATGCGGCAGCTCCTGGGTGGCCAGCACGTCCAGCTCGCCGTCGCGGTAACGGCCCGCGAGGTGGGAGACGTTCTCGCCACGGCCGTCGCACACCAGCACCGCGCAGTCGCGCCACGGCGATGCGAGCCCCGCCGAGGCGGCGTGCGCCACATGGTGGGGCACGTAGGAGACCTGGCCCGGGTCCAGTCCCGGCAGCGCGGTGGCGAGGAACAGCGGGGCCCGCACCGCGTACGTCGTGCGCAGGTCCTCCCAATCGCCGTCCGGACGCTGCGTCACCAGGGCGGGGTCGTAGGAGTAGGCCACCGCGTCGATGTCCTCGGGGGCGAGGCCCGCCTTGCGCAGGCACCAGGCGGCGGCCAGCTCGGGCAGTTCCCACGCCGAGAACGCCAGCGGCCGCTTGCCGTGCTTGCGGCGGCTGAAGCGCTCCTCCTCCGCCGCGGCCACGATCCGTCCGTCGACGACCAGCGCCGCCGCCGGGTCGTGAAAGATCGCGTTGATGCCGAGAAATCGCATCTTTCCTCCCCCACAGATGTCGTGAACCGCTACCGAGAGAAGCGGTCCTCAAACCTGCGGCAACTCTCCGAGATGCGGAAACGGGTGCAGCGGCCTGCACTTGGTCACGGTACGTAGTTGTTTGCCGGGGATGTCCCCGGGTAGCTGGCCGACATGCGACGGAGGTGAAAGGTGTTCGAAATGCGACGTCCCGGCGCCGTGCTGTTCGACCGGGACGGGACCTTGATCAGGGACGTGCCGTACAACGGCGACCCGAACCGGGTCGAGCCGATGCCGGGCGCACTGGAGGCGCTGGTCCGGCTGCGCCGCGCTGACGTGCCGGTGGCCGTGGTCACCAATCAGTCCGGCGTGGCCAAGGGCCTGGTATCCCCGGACGAGATGGACCAGGTGAACGCGAGGGTGGAGGAACTGCTCGGCCCGTTCGACGCGTGGGCGATCTGCGTCCACGACGACGCCGACGGCTGCACCTGCCGCAAACCGGCGCCCGGGCTCGTGATCAGGGCCGCTGCCGTGCTCGACGTGAGCCCGCGCGACTGCGTGGTCGTGGGCGACATCGGCAGGGACATGGAAGCCGCCAGGGCCGCCGGCGCCAGGGGCATCCTCGTCCCCACCGAGGTGACGCGGCCGGAGGAGATCGACCAGGCTCCCGAGGTCGCTGACAACCTGATCGAGGTCGTGGATCGGGTGCTCACCGACGCCGAGGACCCGGTGCCCGCCGGAGCCCGCATCGCCGCGCCATGGGCCCGCGCCATGGGCTGGAGCCGCTGGTGAGGATCCTCATCTGGCACGTGCACGGAGCGTGGACGAGCGCCTTCATCCGCGGCGGGCACACGTACGTGCTGCCGCTCGTCCCTGATCGGGGTCCCGACGGGCGGGGGCGAGCGGCCACCTACGACTGGCCGGACAGCGCCCGCGAGGTCCCGTGGGACCGGCTCCGCGACGAGCCCATCGACGTGGCCGTCTACCAGCGGCCGCACGAGATCGACCTGGCCCGCGAATGGCTCGGCCGCGACGTGCCGGGCATCTACGTCGAGCACAACACGCCCAAGGGCGACGTGCCCCACACCCGGCACCCGCTGGCCGATCGCACCGACATCACGCTGGTCCACGTCACCCACTTCAACGAGCTCTACTGGGACAACGGCAAGGCGCCCACGCGCGTCATCGAGCACGGCGTCCCCGACCCCGGCCATCTCTACACGGGCGAGCTGCCCCGGGCCGGCGTCGTGGTCAACGAGCCGGTGCGCCGTACCCGGGTCGCCGGCACCGACCTGCTGCCCCGCTTCGCCGAGCGGGTCCCGCTCGACGTCTTCGGCATGCGGGTGAACGGGCTGCCGTACCGCGCGTACGAGGACCTGCCGCAGCACCTCATGCACGCCGAGCTGGCCAAGCGGCGCGTCTACCTGCATCCCTACCGGTGGACCTCGCTCGGTCTGGCCCTCATCGAGGCCATGACCCTGGGCATGCCGGTCGTCGCGCTGGCCGCCACCGAGGCCGTCGAGGCGGTGCCGCCGGAGGCCGGCGTGCTGTCCACGAAGGTCCACGTGCTGGCCGACGCCCTGCACGCGTTCGCCGCCGACCCGGAGAGCGCCGCGCAGGCGGGCAAGGAGGCGCGGGCCGCCGCGCTGGCCCGCTACGGGCTCGGCCGGTTCCTGTCCGATTGGGACCGCCTGCTCGCTGAGGTATGACCCCGGACGGCATGGGTAGGCGCGAACGTCATGATGATGATGCTCGACTGGACACGCAGAGCCGCCTGCCTTGACCTGGACCCGGAATTGTTCTTCCCGATCTCGATGGAAGGGCCGAGCCAGTCACAGGTCGAGCGGGCCAAGTCCGTGTGCCACGGCTGCGCCGTGCGCGAGCCGTGCCTGGAGTACGCGCTGGCCACCCGGCAGGCGTACGGGGTCTGGGGTGGCACCGACCCGGAACAGCGACGGGAGCTCAGCCTGGCAGGGCCGCCGCGAGAAAGCGTTCCCGCTCAGCCGCTTCGAGGCGATCGCTGAACAGCACGCCGTCCAGGTGGTCGGTCTCATGCTGCAGCACCCTCGCCAGCACGCCGAGCGCGCGCACCGTCACGGGCTTGCCGAACATGTCGCGGCCCCGCGCGGTGACCATGTAGGAACGTTCCAGAGGCCACCACACGCCCGGCGCCGACAGGCACGCCTCGTCGGCGACGATCCGCCGCTCCGACAACTCGAGCCGCGGATTGACCAGATGGCCTGATCTGCCGTCGTACGCGTAGACCACCACGCGCACCGGCTCCCCGATCTGCGGCGCCGACAGCCCGGCGCGGCCGGCTCCCGCCCGCATCGTGGCGGTCAGCGACTTCACCAGCCGCCTCAGCTCCCGATCGAAGTCATGGATCGGCGCCGCGACCGCGCGCAGCACCGGATCGTCGAACGTGCGAATAGGCCGGACCGTCACCCCGCCACTCCCCGATAAGCGCGTCGTCACGGTGAACGTTTCCCGCGATCGCCTCCCGCCAACCGCGAACGCCCGTGCTTGTAGCACAGCGGTAACAAGAGAGACCCGTGGGCGAAACCACCCGAAAGCAGTATCGGAGGGTGATCTCACTTGCGTCACACGTGCCTGTGATGCCTGGCCGGGTGCTCGGGGCCCGGCCAGGCATCTTCGTATCCCCGGAGGTAACCATGAGCGAGCCTCGCGAGCGAATCAACGGACACAGCACCGCAGCGGTCATGCGGCCGACGCAGGAGGCTATGAGCGAGCTCTGCGAGCGAATCGATGAACACAGCACCGCAGCGGTCATGCGGCCGACGAAGGAGGGCTCATGACCGCGCTTCCCCTCGAAGGCGGCGTCGCCCCGGAAACGGCGCCGGACGCACTGGCGGGCTTCACGGTCGGCGTGACCGCGACCCGGCGGCGTGAGGAGTTCGGCGCGCTGCTGGAGCGGCGCGGCGCCCGGGTGGTCAGCGCCCCCGCGATCCGCCTGGTTCCCCTGGCGGAGGACACCGATCTGCTGGCCGCCACCAGACTCGCCCTCGAAGCGCCGCTCGACGACGTGGTGGTCACCACGGGCGTCGGTTTCCGCGGCTGGATGGCCGCCGCCGAAGGCTGGGGGCTCTCGGCCGACCTGAGCCGGCACCTGTCCGCCGCCCGCCTGCTCACCCGCGGGCCCAAGGCCAGGGGAGCGGTGCGGGCCGCCGGCCTCAACGACCACTGGACCCCGGCCACCGAGTCGTGCGAGGAGGTCAAGCAGTACCTGCTCGCCCAGGACCTGCGCGGCCGGCGCATCGCGGTGCAGCAGCACGGCGAGCCGCTCGACGACTTCGTGGCCGCGCTGCGCGAGGCCGGCGCCGAGGTGATCGAGATCCCGGTCTACCGGTGGCTGCCGTACCGCGACGTCTCGCCGCTGCGGCGCCTCATCAGCCAGACGATCTCCGGGTCGGTGGACGCGGTGGCCTTCACCAGCGCGCCGGCCGTACACGCCATGCTCGGCATGGCCCGCGCCGAGGGGCTGGAGGACGCGCTGCTCGCGGCGTTCGGCGGGCCGGTCGTGGCCGCCTGCGTGGGGCCCGTCACCGCCGGGCCGCTGACCGCGCGGGGCGTGCCGACGCTGCAGCCGGACCGTTCGCGGCTCGGCGCCCTCGCCCGCGCCCTGGCCAGGCACCTGCCCGAGCACGGCGTCACCAGGCTCTTGGCCGGCGACCACCACCTGGAGATCCGCGGTCACGCCGTGGTCGTGAACGGCGAGCTGCGGCCGCTGCCGCCCGCCCCGATGGCGGTGCTCAAGCGGCTGGCCGACAAGCCCGGGCACGTGGTCTCCCGCGCCGACCTGCGTACCGTGCTGCCCGGCAGCATCGCGCGTGACTCGGCCGAGCACGCGGTGGAGATGGCCATCACGCGGCTGCGCCGCGCGCTCGGCCCGAGCGGGATCGTGGAGACGGTGGTCAAGCGCGGCTACCGGCTCGCCTGCGAGTACGAGGCGGGGATGTGAAGCCCACCCTTGTCCTGGCCGCGCACGGGACCCGCAGCGCCGCGGGGGAGGAGACCCTGTCGGCCCTGACGCGGACGGCCGCCAGAGCCCGTCCGGGGCAGCGGGTCGAGCTCAGTTACCTCGAGATCAGCTCGCCCCTGCTGTCCGACGTCCTCGACGCCGTCCGCGGCCCGGTGGTGGTGGTCCCGCTGCTGCTGGCCGGCGGCTACCACGTCCACATCGACCTGCCCAACGTCATCGCCGAGCATCGGCCCGACGCCGTGGTGGCCGGCTGGCTCGGCCCGCACCGGCTGCTGACGTCCGTGCTGGCCCGCAAGCTGGCCCGCGCGGGGCTGCGCGCCACCGACGCCGTCGTGCTCGGCGCGGCCGGCTCCTCCGACCCGGCCGCGCTCGCCGACGTGCGCGCCGCGGCGCACCAGCTCGCGGTACGCCTGGCCCGCCCGGTCACGGCGGCCTTCGCCTCGGCCGGCTCCCCGTCGCTCGAGGAGGCCATGGAGCGGCTCGGCTCGACGCCGGCCGCCCGCGTGGCGATCGCCTCGTACGTGCTGGCGCCCGGCTACTTCCACGACCGTCTGGCCGCGGCGGGTGCCGGGCTGGTGAGCGAGCCGCTGGGTGCCGACCCGGACGTGGCGGCGCTGATCTGGCACCGCTACGACGAGGCCCTGCGCGGCCGCCGCGCCATGCCGCAGAGCGCCCAGGCGTCGTCGCGACACTAGGAGCCCGGCGACCGCGGAGATCGGCTCGGGACGTCAGGCGACCGCGGTGGTGACGGGCTCCAGGCGCAGCTCCCGCACGATCTCCACCGCGCTGGCCTCGCGCGTCGGGCTCGTGTCGGCGCCGACGAGCATCTCGATGTAGGCCCGGTGGAAGCAGCCCGCGATCAGCAACCGGGCGCTGGCCTCCGGGTCGACGTCGGAACGTATCCGCCCCAGCCGCTGCTCGGCCGCCAAATAAGCGGCCAGCGGTGCGGTCTCGGCGTGGGGCCCGAGCCCGTTGTCGCGGATGGCCTGACGGAAGCGGACGGTCACGTTCGGCGACGTGAACGCGGGCAGCGCCGCGCCCTGCACCTCGATGTAGTAGTCAATGCCCGATCGGGCGACAGGAAGGAGATTGTCTGATACGCACCCTTTCCCGATACGATGGGAAAGATCGTGGAGAATGCTGAGCCAGAGCGGGAGCCGGTCCTGAAGCAGGGCAAGGAAGTGGTCCACGGGGCCGCCGGTGCGGTCCTCCCGGACTGAGACGGCCATCTCCAGGATGCGCCGCCGGGTGTCCTGACTTCGTTGGTGCGGATCTACATGGGAAGTCGCCATGGCGTGCCTAACGTGCGCGGTCAGTGGGTAGGCATCACGGCGCGAAGCCGAGTTTTTCGCGATTTATCGGGGTAGCTGGCCTTTAATCTGGGGTCCCAACTTCGGTGCAATCTTGTATGGTCACCGATTATTACCCGAAAGCGTGAAAAATTGTCGGTTTTAATCCCTGAGGGTTAGCTGTCAGTGTCGCGGCAGGCGAGGCAGGCGTTGTCCTCGTGGCGTCAGCTGTCGGTGTCGCGGTCCCGACGCCGCAGGTAACGCTCGAACTCGGCCGCGATCGCGTCCCCGCTGGCCTCGGGCAGCTCGGCGGCGTCCTTGCGCTCCTCCAGCTCCTTGACGTACTCCGCCACCTCGGTGTCCTGGGAGGCCAGCTCGTCGACGCCGCGCTCCCACGCGCGGGCCTCCTCGTCGAGGTCGCCGAGCGGCATCGGGATCTCGAGCACGTCCTCCAGCCGGCGCAGCAGCGCCAGCGTCGCCTTCGGGTTGGGCGGCTGGGCCACGTAGTGCGGCACCGACGCCCACAGCGAGATGGCGTCGAGCCCCGCCTGGCCGAACGCGTGCTGCAGCACTCCGACGATGCCCGTCGGGCCCTCGTAGCGGCTCAGCTCCAGGTTGGTCGAGCGGGCCAGCGTCGCGTCCGTCGCGCCGCCCAGGATGGGCACCGGGCGCGTGTGCGGGGAGTCGTTGAGCAGCGCGCCCAGCATGACGGCCAGCTCCACGCCCAGCTCGCGGCAGATCTCGATGATGTCGGCGCAGAACGAGCGCCAGCGCATGTTGGGCTCGATGCCGCGCAGCAGCACGATGTCGCGCTCCGCACCGGCCGGCCTGGCACGCAGCAGCCGTGTCGTCGGCCACATGATCGACTGCGTCAGCCCGTCGTTCATCTCGACCACGGGCCGGGTCACCTGGAAGTCGTAGTAATCGTCCGGGTCGAGCGCGATGAGCGGCTCGGCCTTCCACGCGGACTCGAGATGGGCGATCACGCCGCTGGAGGCCTCGCCCGCGTCGTTCCACCCCTCGAACGCGGCAATGAGCACCGGGTCGACGAGCTCGGGGAGCCCTTCGAGCTCTATCACGTGTCGCCTCCTCTCGCTGTTGTCGATGGTCGCGACCGCTTCGGCACTCGTTGGCTCGTTCCTCGCTCTCTCGCGCCGACTCTCGCGCCGAGCTCCTTCGCTCCATTGTCCCGCTAAGCCTATGCGGTAAGGAGCCATCGGCGTCACCGATCTCCGAACGCCCGGCTCCCCGCATCGTGCGGGCCTTCCCGCCCGGGACGTCCGTGAACGCGGACCCGCCCAGCCCGCCGCCTCCTGCGCCTTGGGCGCACATGTTCGCCCAAGGCGCAGACCGCCATCCCGCTTCGCATCCATCACTCGTCCCGGCGGCCCGGCGGAGGCAGGAGCCCGCGTCGTCAGCCTTTGCCGTCGGTGGTGTGCACGATCAGCACGTCGCATGAGGCGCGGTGGGACACGCCCGAGGGGACGGATCCGAGCAACCGGCCGGCCAGGCTGTTGAGCCCGCGGTTGCCCACCACGATGAGGTCCGCGCGGTGCCTGCCCGCCAGGGAGATGAGCACGTCCACGGCCTCGCCCTGCCCGGTGGCCAGGACCACGTCGCCGGCGCCCGCCGCGACGGCGTGCTCGCGTGCCGCACGCAACGCGTCATCGGCCGGGGTGGAGCCGCTCACCTTGTACGCGAGCTCGCCGAGCCGATCAGCGGCCGCCGCCCGCTCGCTCTCCCTCATGGGCAGGTAGGCGCAGGCCAGGACAAGTGTGGCGCCGGTCGCCGCGGCCAGGGACGCCGCTGCGGACACGGCCCGGAAGGAGGAGGCGGAACCGTCGGTGCCGACGAGCACGGTGCGGTAGGCCATCGGAGACCTCCTATTGGACGCTGCGTTCAATGAACGGTTTGCAGCCTAGCGCCCCGCCCACCTGCCTTTCCAAACCCACCCCCGCGGGGCCGGCGCACGTGCCCCAAGCGCCGACCCGCTCGGATACCCGCCCGCGTGCTGTGTGCCCGGGCGCGCCGTCCGTCTGGGCGCGCTGCCCGTGGGTGTGCTGTCCATCTGGGCGTCCGGCCCGTCCGTGGAACCTGTCTCGAAGGGTGAGCGCCGAGCATGCATCAGCGCCCTCGATGGGACAGCGCGCCTCTTGCGGGCAATCCACCGCTGACTGGGCAGGACCTTCGGGTGACTCGCCGTGGCGGGACGGCCACCCCATCCGGCGACGAAAGGCAGAAAAGCGATCTACTCGCCCCGGCCTGAGCGGCGGCCCGGAGCGCAGCCGATAAGCTCTACGCCATGAGCGTCTTCCCGTCCTTCCGAGAAGTGTTGTCCCAACGCGTGATCGTCGCCGACGGCGCAATGGGCACGATGCTCCAGGCCCAGGACCCGACCCTCGACGACTTCCACGGTCACGAGGGTTGCAACGAGGTGCTCAACGTCACCCGCCCCGACATCGTCAGGGGCGTCCACGACGCCTACTTCGCCGTCGGCGTCGACTGCGTCGAGACCAACACCTTCGGTGCCAACCTCGCTGCCCTTGGCGAATACGACATTTCCGACCGGGTCTTCGAATACTCCGAGGCGGGCGCCAGGATCGCCCGTGAGGCCGCCGACCACTGGTCCACGCCGGACCAGCCGCGGTTCGTGCTCGGCTCGATGGGCCCCGGCACCAAGCTGCCCACGCTGGGCCACATGCCCTACGCCAGCCTGCGCGACGCGTACCGCGACAACGCGGCCGGCCTGATCGCGGGCGGCGCCGACGCTCTGATCATCGAGACCTGCCAGGACCTCCTCCAGGTCAAGGCCGCCGTCATCGGCGCCAAGCGGGCCGCCGAGGCCTCCGGACGGGACATCCCGATCATCGCCCAGGTCACGATCGAGACCAACGGCGCGATGCTGCTCGGCTCCGAGATCGGCGCCGCGCTGACCGCGATCGAGCCGCTCGGCGTCGACATCATCGGGCTCAACTGCGCGACCGGCCCGGCGGAGATGAGCGAGCACCTGCGCTACCTCGCCCGCCACTCGCGCCTCAAGCTCAGCTGCATGCCCAACGCGGGCCTGCCGGTGCTGACCTCCGACGGCGCCTACTACCCGCTGTCGGCCCAGGAGCTCGCCGACGCGCACGACACCTTCACCCGCGACTACGGCCTGTCCCTGGTCGGCGGCTGCTGCGGCACCACCCCCGAGCACCTGCGCCAGGTCGTCGAGCGGGTCCGCGGCAAGCAGGTGGCGCCGCGCCGCCCGCACCCCGAGCCGGGCGCGTCCTCGCTCTACCAGACCGTGCCGTTCCGCCAGGACACCTCCTACCTGGCCATCGGCGAGCGCTGCAACACCAACGGCTCCAAGGCCTTCCGCGAGGCCATGCTGGCCGGCCGCTGGGACGACTGCGTGGAGATGGCCCGCGACCAGGCCCGCGACGGCGCCCACATGCTCGACCTGTGCGTCGACTACGTCGGCCGCGACGGCGTGTCCGACATGAAGGAGCTGGCCTTCCGCTTCGCCACCGCCTCCACTCTGCCGATCATGCTCGACTCGACCGAGCCGGCGGTGCTGAAGGCCGGGCTGGAGATGCTCGGCGGACGCGCCGCCGTCAACTCCGTCAACTACGAGGACGGCGACGGCCCCGACTCCCGCTTCCAGAAGATCATGCGTCTGGTGCGCGAGCACGGCTCGGCCGTCGTCGCGCTCACCATCGACGAGGAGGGCCAGGCGCGCACCGCCGAGTGGAAGGTACGCGTCGCCACCCGCCTCATCGAGGACCTGACCGGCAACTGGGGCATGCGGGTCGAGGACATCATCGTCGACTGTCTCACCTTCCCCATCGCCACCGGGCAGGAGGAGACCAGGCGCGACGGCCTGGAGACCATCGAGGCCATCCGCGAGCTCAAGCGCCGCTACCCGGGCGTGCAGACCACGCTGGGCCTGTCCAACATCAGCTTCGGCCTCAACCCGGCCGCCCGCATGGTGCTCAACTCGGTGTTCCTCAACGAGTGCGTCAACGCCGGTCTCGACTCCGCCATCGTGCACGCCTCCAAGATCCTGCCGATGGCGCGCATCCCCGACGAGCAGCGCCAGGTCGCGCTCGACATGGTCTACGACCGCCGTCGCGACGGCTACGACCCGCTGCAGCGCTTCATGGACCTGTTCGAGGGCGTCGACGCCGCCGCCATGCGCGCGGGCAAGGCCGAGGAGCTGGCCGCGCTGCCGCTGTGGGAGCGGCTCAAGCGACGCATCATCGACGGCGAGCGCAAGGGCCTGGAGGCCGACCTCGACACGGCGCTCGACCAGCGGCCCGCCCTGGAGATCATTAACGAGGTGCTGCTCGACGGCATGAAGACCGTGGGCGAGCTGTTCGGCTCCGGGCAGATGCAGCTGCCGTTCGTGCTGCAGTCGGCCGAGGTCATGAAGGCCGCCGTCGCCTACCTCGAGCCGCACATGGAGCGCGTCGAGGGCGAGACGAAGGGCCGCATCGTGCTGGCCACCGTCAAGGGCGACGTCCACGACATCGGCAAGAACCTCGTCGACATCATCCTGTCCAACAACGGCTACCAGGTCGTCAACCTCGGCATCAAGCAGCCGGTGTCGGCCATCCTGGAGGCCGCCGACGAGCAGAAGGCCGACGTCATCGGCATGTCGGGCCTGCTGGTGAAGTCGACGGTCATCATGAAGGAGAACCTGGAGGAGATGAACTCCAGGGGCCTGTCGCAGAAATACCCCGTGCTGCTCGGCGGTGCCGCCCTGACCCGCGCCTACGTCGAGCAGGACCTGGCCGAACTGTTCGAGGGCGAGGTGCGCTACGCCCGCGACGCGTTCGAGGGGCTGCGGCTGATGGACGCGTTCATGGCGGTCAAGCGCGGCGTCGCCGGCGCGACGCTGCCGCCGCTGCGCGAGCGGCGCGTCAAGACCGGCGCCGTGCTCACCCGCACCCCGGTCGAGGAGCTGCCCGCCCGCTCCGACGTGGCCGCCGACAACCCCGTGCCGGCGCCGCCGTTCTACGGCGACCGCATCGTCAAGGGCATCTCGCTGAACGACTACTCCGCCTTCCTCGACGAGCGGGCCCTGTTCCTGGGCCAGTGGGGACTCAAGCCCACCAGGGGCGGCAGCGGGCCCGGCTACGAGGAGCTGGTCGAGACCGAGGGCCGGCCGCGGCTGCGCATGTGGCTGGAGCGCATCCAGACCGAGGGCCTGCTGGAGGCGGCCGTCGTCTACGGGCACTTCCCGTGCGTCAGCGACGGCGACTCGCTGATCGTCCTTGACGAGGACGGCCGGGAGCGCACCCGCTTCACGTTCCCGCGCCAGCGCCGTGACCGCCACCTGTGCCTGTCGGACTTCTTCCGGTCCAAGGACTCCGGCGAGGTCGACGTGGTCGGCTTCCAGGTCGTCACCATGGGCTCGAAGATCGCCGAGGCCACGGCCGAGCTGTTCGCCAAGGACGCCTACCGCGACTACCTGGAGCTGCACGGGCTGTCGGTGCAGCTCACCGAGGCCTTGGCCGAATACTGGCACGCCCGGGTCCGCGCGGAGTGGGGCATCGGCGGCGACGAGTCGCTCGACGACATGCTCAAGGTCAACATCCAGGGTTGCCGCTACTCGTTCGGCTACCCGGCCTGCCCCAACCTCGAGGACCAGGTGCAGCTGTTCCAGCTGCTCGATCCCGAGCGGATCGGCGTCACCCTGTCGGAGGAGTTCCAGCTCCACCCCGAGCAGGCCACCTCCGCCCTGGTCGCCCACCACCCCGAGGCCAAGTACTTCAACGTCTGACGCGAGACGGCCGCCCCTCGGGCGGCCTTCCCGCCGACCGCCCGGGTTGTGGATCGCCCGGGTTGCCGGCCGGCGTCCCCCGCTGACCGGCCGCGCCGCTGACCGGGTGCGCCGCTGACCGGGTGCGCCGCTGACCGGGTGCCCCGGCCTGTCGGCGGTGTGTGCTGCCGGTTGTGTGCGCTGTAGGCCGGGCCGCCCCGGCCGGCACGCCGGCGGTGGGCGTCATCGGCGGTGCGCGCCTGGCTGGTCGCTTCGCTGGCCGGTGGCGCCGCGGCCAATCGTCCGCGGGCCGGCCGTGCTGCCGGTGTGTGCGTTATAGGGGCCGCCCCGCTGGCCGGCCGCGACGTTGGCAGGTCGTCCCGCCGGCTGGCTGTGCGCGCCATCGGCTGCGCGCATTGGACAGTCGCGCTGTTGGCCGGGCTGCCCCGACTGTCCGGCGCCCCGGTCTGTTGGCGGCTGTGCGTGCCGCTGGCCAGTTGTGCTGTCGGCCGGTCGCCGCGCCTACCGGGTCCCCGGCCCATCCGTGGCTGTGCGCCCTGTCGGCCGGGCCGCCCTGTCGGCCGGTGCATGGCCGGGCCCGTCCTGTTGACGTCGGCCGGTGGCAGCCTCCACAGGCCCGCCGCTGGACCGGGCCGCCCCGGTCCGTCGGCGGCTGACGTGCCGTCGTGGGTGACGGACGCCCGGATCGGCGGACGAGTCGCCCGGCCGTCCCTGGCCACAGGCGTGCTCGCCGGAGCGGTGTTCGGAGCGGTCGGCACGCCGAAGACGGCGCCGGCGCTCGCACGTCGCCTCCCGCCGGAGGCCCTTGTGAGGGCGGGCCTCTGCTCGTCCGCTGCCGGGGCCCTTGCCGGGGCGGGCCTCGTCCTCCTCCGGTTTCTTGGCCGGAGGCCCTTGCCGAGGCGGGCCTTCGTTCCTCCGCCTCCCCGCCGGAGGCGTCCACCGGGGTGGCGTTCGGTCTTTCGCCACCCGGCCGAACGTGTTCACCCGGGGAACGCGACAATGGCGTGCACGACTCTTACCGATCGGGGGCATATGGAAGCCGTCTTCTTCGACATGGACGGGCTGCTGGTGGACAGCGAGCGGGTCTGGCTGGAGATCGAGACCGAGGTGATGGGCCGGCTCGGCGGGCAGTGGACGCCCGAGCACCAGGCCCACCTCGTCGGCGGCTCCATGGAGCGGACGGTCGGCTACATGCTGGCCGTGTCCGGCTCCGGCGTGCCCGGCGCCACCGTGCGGCAGTGGATGCTCGACGGCATGGTGGCGCGCCTGTCGGACGGGGTGGAGGTGATGCCGGGCGCCTCCGAGCTGCTGGAGGCCGTACGGGCCGAGGGGGTGCCCGTGGGGCTCGTCACGTCCTCGCTGAAGGAGATCGCCGACGCGGTGCTCACGAGCGTCGGCAGGGACCGCTTCGACGTCGTGGTCACCGCTGACGACGTCTCCCGTACCAAGCCGGACCCGGAGCCGTACCTGACGGCCGCGAACCTGCTCGGTGTGGAGCCGGTCCGCTGCGTCGTCCTGGAGGACTCGCCGAACGGCGTGGCAGCGGCCACCGCCGCCGGCTGCGCCGTCGTGGCGGTCCCCGGCCTCCTGCCCGTCGAGCCGGCCCCCGGCCGGATGGTGGTCTCCTCCCTGGAACGGGTCGCGGTCGCCGACCTCAGGGCTCTCCTGACCTTCTGAGGGCCCGTCCCCTAAGGGAAAAGTGGTTCTCGCGGAGGAGGCGACCGGGCGTTCGCGTGCCAGGATGGAATGACGAGACACACATTGAGGGGGCGGCATATGGACATGTTCAACCAGCTCGCTTCGCTTTGGCTGCCGCTGTGTGCCGGTGCGACCGTCGCCGGGCTGGTGTTCAGCTTCATGACGTTCCGCCGCAGGGGGGCGGCCTCGGGGCTGCGGGTGGCGGCATGGGCGTTGCTGCCCATGGCGGCCTACCTGACCGGCGCGTTGCAGACGCTGTGGACCATCGGCACGACCCTGGTGGGGTTCGTCACCGGACTGGTGCTCAACCCGCTGGTCTGGGCCGGCGTGGCGGTCACGGGGCTGTCGGTGGTGCTGTTCGTCGTGTCCGGGGTCCTGCGCGGCAGGAAGCTGTCCGCGGGCAGGAAGAAGTCCGCTTCTGACACTCCGGCGCAACATTCCGTTAAGCCTTCAGCGAACAAGCCGGCCGCCGCGACCAAGCCTCAGCCGGCCGTGAGCGCACCCAAGACGGCGAAGAGCGACGACGACTTTTCGGACATCGAAGAACTTCTCAAACGCCGTGGTATCAGCTGAATCGGGCTTGTGTCACAGTTCTGAGACCTAAACCGGACGTGCCCCAGACATTCCGTTCAAGATCAACACGAATGAGTTTCGCATCAATCACAGATAAGCCACATTGCTGCCTGAGGGACTGGTCAGCGCAGCTCAGGCCATAGATTCTGCCTCCTGAGGTCGCGACTCGCGGTCTAAAGTCAACTCCAATAGACAGCGTCGTCTGGATCCAGGGGGCTATTTCGCATGACCGCGCCGCTAGACGTTTCCGGTTCCGCGGCAGAAGCGCATCCGGAGTCGGTGCTCGCGGGAGCCGGCAAGGCCATCCAGGGGCGATCCCTCACCAGGATCGCCTGGATGCGGCTGAGGCGGGACAAGGTCGCGCTCGCCGGTGGTGTCTTCGTCGTCTTCCTGATCCTGGTGTCGATCTTCTCCTCGCCGATCATCGCCGCCTTCGGGCACCCGCCGCTGGAGTTCCACCAGGACGCCATCGACCAGAGCACGCTCCTGCCCAAGGGCACCTTCGGTGGTGTGAGCAGCGAATACCTGCTCGGCGTCGAGCCGGTCAACGGCCGTGACATCTTCAGCCGCATCGTCGCCGGCGCCGGCATCTCGCTGCTGATCGGCTTCCTCGCCACCCTCGTGTCCGTGCTCATCGGCACGGTCCTAGGCGTTCTGGCAGGCTACTTCGGCGGCTGGGTCGACCAGGTCATCGGCCGGATCATGGACGTCTTCCTCGCCTTCCCGCTGCTGGTCTTCGCCATCGCGCTGGCCGGGGTCGTCCCCGACAAGGGGTTCGGCCTGGAGGGCAATGGGCTGCGCGTGGCGATGCTCGTCTTCATCATCGGGTTCTTCAGCTGGCCCAGCATCGGCCGCATCGTGCGCGGGCAGACCCTGTCGCTGCGCGAGCGGGAGTTCGTGGACGCCGCGCGCAGCCTCGGGGCACGCCACGGCTACATCCTGTTCCGCGAGGTGCTGCCCAACCTGATGGCGCCGATCCTGGTCTACGCGACCCTGCTCATTCCGACCAACATCCTCTTCGAGGCCGCGCTCTCGTTCCTGGGCGTCGGCATCAACCCGCCGACCCCGACCTGGGGCGGCATGCTGTCGGAGGCGGTGCGTTTCTACACACTCCCGCACTTCGTGCTCTTCCCGGGCCTGGCGATCTTCGTTACCGTCCTGGCGTTCAACCTGTTCGGCGACGGGCTGAGGGACGCCTTCGACCCGCGCGCGCACTGAGCTTCGCCAACGCTCCATCCCCCATCTCACTAACAAGGGGTTAGTCAATGAGAAGGAAATCCGCACTGGCGGCAGCCGCGACAGCGGCGCTCGCCTTGGTGCTCTCCGCCTGTGGCGGAGGCGGTGGCCAGCCGCAGCCGGCCCAGACGGCCACTGGTGGTGGCGCCGCCGCGCAACCCGCGGCGAACATCGCCCTGAGTCAGGTGTTCAACGCTTCGACCAAGAAGGGGGGGACGCTGAAGGCGGCGCACTCCTCCGACTGGGACAGCCTCGACCCGGCCGACACCTACTACGGCTACTCCTTCAACTTCGGCCGCCTCTACTGGCGGACGCTGACGATGTACAAGCCGGGACCGGGCCCCGAGGGCGCCACCGTCGTGCCGGACCTGGCCGAGGGCCTCGGCCAGCCGAGCTCCGACGGCAAGACCTGGACGTACAAGATCAAGAGTGGTCTGAAGTACGAGGACGGCTCGCCGATCACCGCCCAGGACGTGGCGTACGCGGTGGCCAGGTCGTTCGACAAGGAGACCTTCACGCACGGCCCCTCCTACCTCAATGAGCTGCTGGACTGGCCGAAGGACTTCAAGGGCGTCTACAAGACCCCCGACGTGGACTACAAGTCGGCCGTCGAGGCGACCGACGACACCACGGTCGTCTTCCACCTGAAGAAGCCGTTCGCGTCGATGGACTACATCGTCCAGATGCCGATGACGGCCCCGGTGCCCAAGGCCAAGGACACCGGCGCGAAGTACCGCGAGCACGTGATCTCCTCCGGCCCGTACAAGTTCGAGAGCGTCCAGGCCGGCAAGAGCCTGGCGCTGGTCCGCAACGACCAGTGGGACGCGGCGACCGACCCCAACCGCCCGGCGCTGCCGGACCGCATCGAGGTCCAGCTCAACGTCAACGCCGATGACCTGGACAACCAGCTCATCTCCGGCAACATCCACCTGGACGTGCCGGGCACCGGTCTGCAGCCGGCCGCGCTGGGCAAGGTCCTGCCGGACCCGGCGCTGAAGGCCCGTACCGACAACCCGGTCCTGCAGCGTCTGTGGTTCGTGTCGGTCATCCCCGACACCAAGCCGCTGGACAACCTCGACTGCCGCAAGGCCGTCATGTGGGCCGCGGACCGCGTCGCCAACCAGACCGCCTTCGGCGGCCCGGTCGCCGGTGGCGACATCGCCACGAACGTCATGCCGCCGCCTATCAAGGGCCAGCAGAAGTTCGACCTGTACCAGACGCCGGAGAACAAGGGCGACGTCACCAAGGCCAAGGAGGCCCTGACGGCCTGCGGCCAGCCCAACGGCTTCTCCACGACCATGTCCTTCCGCTCCGACCGGCCGCGTGAGAAGGCGCTGGCCGAGGCGATGCAGCAGGCCCTGGCCCGGGTCGGGATCAAGTTGACGCTCAAGGGCTTCCCGGCGTCCAGCTACTTCTCCGACTACGCCGGCAACGTCGAGTACGTGAAGAAGAACGGCATCGGCCTGGCCGCCCACGGCTGGGGCTCGGACTGGCCCGACGGCTACGGCTTCCTGCAGGCCATCGTCGACAGCCGCACGATCCGCCCGGCGGGCAACTACAACCTCAGCGTGAAGAACCCTGAGGTGGACAAGCTGATCGACCAGGCCTCGGCGGAACTCGACGCCACGAAGCGCGAGCAGCTCTGGGTCGACGTGGACAAGAAGGTCATGGAGGACGCCTCCATCCTTCCCGTGGTCTGGGCCAAGGCCCTGCTCCTGCGCGGCCAGGGCGTGACGAACATCGCCTACAACGAGGGCCAGCAGGCGTACGACTACATCTTGCTCGGCGTCCAGTAGGCGAGATTCGGGGATCTAACGAAGGCAGGTGAAGGCGGGAGCGGCCTGGCCCGGCGACGGGCCGGGCCGCTCGGCCGGTAGCGGTGCTCACATACATCATCAGACGTCTGATCGGCGCGATCGCGATGCTCATCGTGATCAGCATGGTCACGTTCGGTATCTTCTACATCGTGCCCCAGTGGGCCGGGGCCACGCCGGAGGCCCTCGCCTCGCGGTACGTGGGCCGCGCGGCCACACCGGAGACGGTGCACCTGGTCGCCGAGAAGCTCGGCTTCTACGACCCGGTGGTCGTGCAGTACGGCCGGTTCCTCAAGAGCCTCGTCTTCGGCGCCCAATACGACTACGGCGCGGGGGTCGAGCAATGTCCCGCACCGTGCTTCGGTTATTCCTTCATCAGCGGCCAGCCCGTCTGGCCGGACCTGGTCGACCGGCTGCCGGTGACCTTCTCCCTGGCCATCGGCGCCGCTGCCATTTGGGTGGCGGTCGGCATCGGCGTGGGCGTGCTGTCCGCGCTGCGCCGCGGCAGCTTCTTCGACCGCCTGTCGATGGGCACCGCGCTGGCCGGCGTGTCGCTGCCCATCTTCTTCACCGGCATGATCACCCTGGTCTTCTTCAGCTACGGCCTGGGGTGGACCGCGCCCGGCGGCGCGTACGTCCCCTTCACCCAGAACCCGGCGCTGTGGGCCTACGACCTGCTGCTGCCGTGGATCACGCTGGCGTTCCTGTTCGCGGCCGGCTACGCCCGGCTCACCCGGGCGGGGATGCTCGAGACCATGGGGGAGGACTACATCCGCACCGCCCGCGCCAAGGGCCTGCGCGAGCGGGAGGTCATCGTCAAGCACGGCCTGCGCGCCGCGCTGACGCCGATCCTCACCCTGTTCGGCATCGACTTCGGCCTGCTCATCGGCGGCGCCGTACTCACCGAGACCACCTATACTCTGCCCGGGCTCGGCCAGTACGCCATCCTGGCCATCAGGAACCAGGACCTGCCGCAGGTCATGGGCGTCGTCCTCATGGCCGCGCTGTTCGTCGTGATCGCGAGCCTGATCGTCGACATGCTCTACGCCGTGGTCGACCCGAGGGTGAGGTTGTCGTGAGCTTCCTTGACGTCAAGGATCTGAAGATCCACTTCCCGACCGACGACGGTCTGGTCAAGTCCGTCGACGGGCTGTCCTTCAGCGTCGAACGCGGCAAGACCCTGGGCATCGTGGGCGAGTCCGGCTCCGGCAAGAGCGTGACCAGCCTCGGCGTGCTCGGCCTGCACAAGGGGGGCCGCGCCAGGCTCTCCGGCGAGATCTGGCTCGACGGCGAGGAGCTCATCGGCGCCTCCGCCGAGCACGTGCGTGGGTTGCGTGGCAAGAAGATGGCGATGATCTTCCAGGATCCGCTGTCGTCGATGCACCCCTTCTACACGGTCGGCCACCAGATCATCGAGGCCTACCGCATCCACCACAAGGTCACCAAGCAGGTCGCCCGCAAGCACGCCATCGACATGCTCGGCCGCGTCGGCATCCCCGAGCCGGCCAGGCGCGTCGACGCCTACCCGCACGAGTTCTCCGGCGGCATGCGGCAGCGCGCCATGATCGCGATGGCGCTGTCGTGCGACCCTGAGCTGCTCATCGCGGACGAGCCCACCACCGCGCTCGACGTGACCGTCCAGGCGCAGATCCTCGACCTCATGGTCGACCTGCAGCGCGAGTTCAACTCCGCGCTCATCATCATCACCCACGACCTGGGCGTGGTGGCCCAGGTGTCCGACGACATCCTCGTCATGTACGGCGGCAAGTGCGTCGAGTACGGCTCCGCCGACGACATCTTCTACCGCCCCGAGCACCCCTACACGTGGGGTCTGCTGGGCTCCATGCCCCGCCTCGACCGCGAGCCCACCGAACGGCTGCTGCCGATCAAGGGCTCCCCGCCGTCGCTGATCAACGTGCCGCCCGGCTGCGCCTTCCACCCCCGCTGCCCGTACGCCGAGCGCACCGAGGGCAAGGCGGACACCGAAGTACCCGCCCTGGCCGAGACCGAGGGCGGTCATCTGGTGCGCTGCCACATGAGCAGGACCGAACGGCGGAGCCTGTGGGAGACCGAGATCAAGCCAGTGCTGGAGACCCAGTGAGCGAAACCGAGCTGCTTCTTTCTGTGCAGAACATGGAGAAGCACTTCCCCGTGACGAAGGGCCTGTTCAAAAGGCAGGTCGGCGCGGTCAAGGCGGTCGACGGGATCAGCTTCGACGTGTTCAAGGGCGAGACGCTCGGCCTGGTGGGCGAGTCCGGCTGCGGCAAGTCCACGACCGGCCGGCTGGTCACCAGGCTGCTCGAGCCCACCGCCGGCAAGGTCGTCTTCGAGGGCCAGGACATCACGCACATGCGCCAGGGCAGGCTCCGCCCGCTCCGCCGCGACATGCAGATGATCTTCCAGGACCCGTACTCGTCGCTCAACCCGCGCCACACGGTCGGCGCCATCGTCGGCGCGCCGTTCCGCATCCAGGGCGTCAAGACCGAGCACGGCGTCAAGAAGGCCGTCCAGGACATCCTGGAGCTCGTCGGGCTCAACCCCGAGCACTACAACCGCTACCCGCACGAGTTCTCCGGCGGCCAGCGGCAGCGCATCGGCATCGCCCGCACGCTCGCGCTCAAGCCCAAGCTCATCATCGCCGACGAGCCGGTCTCCGCGCTCGACGTGTCCATCCAGGCCCAGGTCGTCAACCTGCTGGAGGACCTGCAGAACGAGCTCGACCTCACCTACGTCGTGATCGCCCACGACCTGTCGGTGGTGCGCCACATCAGCGACCGCGTCGCCGTCATGTACCTGGGCAAGATCGTCGAGATCGCCGAGCGCAAGCAGCTCTACAGCGCGCCCATGCACCCGTACACGAACGCGCTGCTGTCGGCCGTGCCCGTGCCCGACCCGAAGGCCCGCAAGGAACGCGAGCGCATCCGCCTGGCCGGCGACGTGCCCAGCCCGCTCAACCCGCCACCTGCCTGCCGCTTCCACACTCGCTGCTGGAAGGCGCAGGAGATCTGCAGGACGGTCGAGCCGCCGCTGGAGGAGCTGGCCAGCGGCCACCGCGTCGCCTGCCACTTCCCGGAGAACGCCCCGGAGGTCGCCAAGGAGACCCCGGCCGTGAAGTGAACCCGGCTGGGGCTCAGGACAACGCGCCCGGGGTGATCAGCCCCGTCTCGTAGGCCAGCACCACGGCCTGCACGCGGTCCCGCAGCCCCAGCTTGGTCAGCACGTTGCCGACGTGCGTCTTGACCGTCGTCTCGCTCACGACGAGCTTGGCCGCGATCTCGGCGTTGGACATGCCCTTGGCGATCAGCCGCAGCACCTCCAGCTCCCGCTCGGTCAGCCGGTCCAGCCGCGCCGGCGCGGCCTGCTCGTACGCCGACGGCAGCCGCGCCGCGAACCGGTCCAGCAGCCGCCGTGTCACGCTCGGCGCCACGATCGCGTCCCCGGCCGCCACCACCCGGATCGCCTGCACCAGCTCATCCGGCGGCACGTCCTTCAGCAGGAACCCGGACGCGCCCGACCGCAGCGCCTCCACGATGTATTCGTCCAGGTCGAACGTCGTCAGCACCAGCACCTTCGGCACATGCGCCGAAGGTGCCGCCTCCCTGACGATCCTGCGGGTCGCCTCGATGCCGTCGACCCCGGGCATCCGGATGTCCATGAGCACCACGTCGGGCAGCAGCGCCCGCGTCTGCTCCATCGCGTCCTTGCCGTCCCCGGCCTGGCCCACCACCGTGAGGTCGGGCTCGGCCTCCAGGATCAGGCGGAATCCCGTGCGCAGCAGCGGCTGATCGTCCACCAGCAGCACTCTGATCGTCATTGGCCGTCCTCTAACGGGAACCTTGCCCGCACCTCGAAACCGCCCCCCGGTAACGGACCGATGCTCAGGATTCCACCATAGAGTGCCACGCGTTCGCGAATGCCGACCAGACCATGCCCTGACCGCATGGGCGGATCCGGCGCGCCCTTTCCATCGTCCTCCACCCGTACGTCCAGCTCGCGCGGTTTGTGCCGGACGGTCACCACCGCTTCCGCGCCTGCCCCCGCATGCCGCAGGGCGTTCGTCAGCCCCTCCTGGACCAGCCGGTACGCGGCCAGGTCAACCCCCGCGGGCAGCGGCCGCGGCTCGCCCTCCACCAGCAGCCGCGTCGGCAGCCCCGCCTCCCGCATCTGCTCCACCAGCGCCGGCAGGTCCTGCACGCCCGGCTGCGGGCCCAGCTCGGCCCGGGCGTCGGTACGCAGCACGCCCACGATGTTGCGCATCTCCGCCATCGCCATCCGCCCGGTCTGCTCGATCGCCGACAGCGCCTCGCCCGCCAGCTCCTGATCGGTGGCCAGCACCCGGCGCGCCGCCGCCGCCTGCACGATCATCACGCTGACGTGGTGGGCGACCACGTCGTGCAGCTCGCGCGCGATCCTCGAGCGCTCCTCGGCGCGTGCCGCCCGCGTGTCGGCCGCGTGCGCCCGCTCCAGCCTGGCCGCCCGGTCCTTCAGCTCCTCCAGGTACGCCCGGCGCAACCGCAGGCTGCGGCCCGCGCCCCACACCGCCACCAGCACCACCACGACCATCACGTGGTCGGTGAAGCTCGCCGCCAGGGCCGGGCCGGTCGCCGCCCCGAAGGCGTACGCCGCCAGCGCCGCCGCCAGCCCGCCCAGCGCCATCGCCAGGCCCCGATGCGAGGCCACGGAATACAGCAGCACCATGCCCGCCAGGCCCGGCACGCCACTGCCGTACCCGGCCGCCGTCAGCACCGCCTCCGGCGCCAGCCCCGCGCACAGCGCCGCCAGCGGCCACCGCCGGCGGGCCGCAACCGGCACGCACGCCAGCACCACCAGCGCCGCCCCGACCACGTCCGGCGGGCGCACGCCCTCCACCGGCAGGCCGCCGGCCGCGAGGTGGCCGGGGTCGTAGAGCACGAACAACACGACCGACGCGACGGCCACCACCCCGGCTAGGACCGTGTCGTGGAGCCTGGTTCGGTCGATGCGCACCGCTTCACTGTAAGACCAGGTGAGAGACCACAACCTCCTCCCTCGGGAGGATTAACCCGCACGCGCCTGTTCGCCTCCGCCCCACCCACCCCGGCGTCGTTCGGCTCGGCTGCGCCGCCTCGCGCCGTGCACGCCTCAGGCCGAACGGAGACGCGCCGGCCGGGCTCGGTCGCTCAGGGGGCCGGACAGCCGGGCGGCCAGGGCCGTTACAGCTCGTCGGTGGCCGCGCGGCGGTTGCTGCGGACCGTGTCGCCGGGCCGGCGGTCGGGGACCGGGGGAGGGGTGCCGCCGAACTCCGGGCACAGCGCCTGGTGGTCGCACCAGTCGCACAGCCGGCTGCGCCGGGCGCGCCACTCGCCGGTCTCCATGGACCGCTCGATCGCCGCCCACAACGCCATCACCTTGCGCTCGGTGGCCAGCAGGTCGGCCTCGTCCGGCGCGTACCGCAACACCTCGCCGGCCCCGCCCAGGTAGACCAGCTGCAGCAGCCGTGGCACCTCGCCGCGCAGCCGCCACAACACCAGCGCGTAGAACTTCATCTGGAACAGCGCCTTGGCCTCGAAGTCCGGCCCCGGCGCGCTGCCCGTCTTGTAGTCGACCACCCGGACCTCGCCGGTCGGCGCCACGTCGAGCCGGTCGACGTAGCCGCGCAACATCAGCCCGCCGTCCAGGACCGCTTCCACGTAGAGCTCGCGCTCGGCCGGCTCCAGCCGCGTCGGGTCCTCCAGCGTGAAGTAGCGCTCCAGCATGCCGCGTGCCTGCGCCAGCCACTCGCCCTGCTCGGCGTCGTCGGTGAACATCTCCGCGTATTGCGGGTCGTCCGCCAGCAGCCGCGTCCACTGCGGCTCCAGCAGCTCCAGCGCCGCCCGCACCGAGCGGTGCGAGGCCGGCAGGTCGTAGAGGCGCTCCAGGACCGCGTGGACCACCGTGCCGCGCACCGCCGCCTGCGAGGGTTTTTCCGGCAGCTGGTCGATCACCCGGAAGCGATAGAGCAGGGGACAGGTCATGAAATCGCCCGCCCGGGACGGGGAGAGAGCTCCGATGATCACCGGCTCGGTCAACGTCATGCACCGCACTCTAGGTCACGACCCCGACAGAATAGCCCTCGCGAAACCAGGATCACGCGCCGCGGCGCGTAGCATCAAGGCAGCGACACCACGTACCGGTGGGAGGACCGCGACCTGGCGGGACCCCGGCGGCAAGGACGTACAAGGAGTGCGGTGAGCGAGCAAAGCCCGCGGCGGGAGTTCTCCGGTCTTCCGATGGGGAGGCCGTTCGGCATTCCGGTGTACGTATCGTGGACGTGGTTCCTCGTGGCCGCCTTCATCACCGTGATGTTCGCGCCGCAATTCCGCGAGATGCTGCCCGAGCTCGGCAACACGGCCTCCTACGTGGCCGCGTTCGTGTTCGCGGTGCTGCTGTACGTCTCGGTGCTGCTGCACGAGCTGGCCCACAGCGTCCTGGCCAAGTGGTACGGCCTTCCGGTGCGCAGGATCACGCTCTACCTCCTCGGTGGCGTGTCGGAGATCGAGAAGGAGCCGCCCACACCGGGCAAGGAGTTCATGGTGGCCGGGGCCGGACCGGCGCTGTCGCTCGGGCTGGCCGGTCTCGGCGCGCTCGCCGACGTCTATGTGATCAACAGCGGCGGCATCCCCGAGCTGCTCATCCGGCAGCTGTGGTGGGCCAACCTCATCGTCGGCGTGTTCAACCTGCTGCCAGGGCTGCCGCTCGACGGCGGGCGGATGCTGCGCGCCGGCGTGTGGAAGATCGCCGGCAATCCCGGCACCGGCACGGTCATCGCCGCCTGGGGCGGCCGGGTGCTGGCCGTGCTGCTGGTCGCCGGGCCGCTCGCGATGGCGCTGTCGAGCGACCAGGAGATCGACTTCACCACCCTGCTGTGGCCGCTGGTGCTGGCCTCGTTCATCTGGATGGGGGCCACGCAATCGCTGCGCGTCGCCAAGATCAGGGCCAGGATCCCGCAGGTCAACGCCCGCGCCCTGGCTCGCAGGGCGATCCCGGTGACCGCGGAGACGCCGCTGTCCGAGGCGTTGCGGCAGGCGGCCGAGAACGGGGCGGGCGCCCTCGTCGTGGTCGACCACGACGGCAAGCCCGTGGCGATCGTGAACGAGGCCGCCGTGCAGGCCACCCCCGAGCACCGCCGCCCCTGGGTGAACGTCGCCTCCCTCGCCAAGTCCATCGAGCCCGCCATGGTGCTCGACGCCGACCTGGTCGGCGAGCCGCTCATCGACGCCATGCGGGAGACCCCGGGCAGCGAATATCTGCTCGTGGAGCGCGGCGGCGCGATCTTCGGCGTGCTCGCCACGGCCGATGTGAACCGGGTTTTCACCGGCGTCTGATTTGTCCCACTCGTTTAAGCGGCGGCCCCGGGCTAGGGTCGTGTCCAGCAGTTTCGGGCGGGCCGGTTCGGACTCCGGCGATTTCTGCGATGCGACGGCTGGCCGATAGTGTTCGGTTTGGCCAAACTTGCACAGTTAAGGGGTTTGTTGCGGTCGACCGGTTCACCGAATCGAGATGACGGGGCCGCGACACGCCCTCGCCGTCTGGGTATGCGTATGGCTGGTGGGCCAGCACGGCAGTGCGGGTGCCGTAACATCGCCGGCTTCCGGGGAGGAGAGTTGAGTGACCGAGCGCAGCGAGGGCACCAATGAGCGCAGCACGGTCGTCATGAGGGAGGACGCATGACCGACCAAGGCTTCGGAATGGTGCGTCCGCTTCCTGGAAATGGACTGGTCGCCTACGTGGGCGGGCTGCTGCTGGTGTGCGACCCGGACGAGGCCACCGCCGACGGCCTGCTCGAAGCGCTGCGCGAGACGGCCGCCTCCGGCGGCGACGGCAGGGCGCTGGCCCGCCGCGCCGCGCAGGTCCTTGCGGCCAACATGGCCGGCGACCCGGCCACCTGCGCGGTCGCGGGAGCCGTGAGCGGCGGCGTGGCCGTGCTCGTCAGCGGCTCGGCGTCGGCCACCATCGCCACCTCGTCCGGCGAGACGCGGCTGGCCGGCAGCGACTCCCTGACGTGGGCCGACCGGCTCGTGACCGGCACCGTCGAACGGGTCGAGCTGAGCCTGCCCGGCGCCGGCAGCCCTCACCCCGCCGTCCGCTTCGAGGGCGGCGTCGTCCACGGCGGCGGCCTCGTCGGCGACCTCACCGACCAGCCGTCCGAGCCCGCCCCGTCCCGGCCGCTGACCAGCGAGATGCCCGCCACGGCCTTCCACATGGAGGCCGACCTCATCCAGCCGCCGGCGCAACAGCAGGTCGAGCGGCCGCCATACCCGCTGGCCGACCAGCCGCCGATCGTGCAGGGGCCGCCTTCGGGCCCGCAGCCCGCGCCGCCGGCCGTGGAGCAGCCACCGCCCTACCAGCCGCCGCAGGACCAGCCTCAGCCGTCGTACGCGCCGCACCAGGAGCAGTCCCCCTTCCAGGGCTCGCAGGACCAGCCTCCCTACCATGGCCCGCAGGACCAGCCTCCCTTCCATGGCCAGCAGGACCAGTTCCCCTTCCCGGGCCCGCAGGACCAGCCGCCCTTCCACCCGCCGCAGGATCAGCCACCGCCCCTGCCGGAGCCGCAGCAGCAGTTCCCGTCCTACGACGAGCAGCCGCCCTCAGGAAACGGCGCCGCAGAGCCGGTTCAGCAGCACATGGGCCCGCCGGACCACTTCGACCAGCCGCCGCCCGTGCTCGGCCCGCCCGACCACTTCGACCACCCGGGGCCGCCGCCGCAGGAGCAGCAGCAACAGCCCGAGCACGGCGACCGCCCGCTGGTCTACGGGGTCGACTGCAAGAACGACCACTTCAACGACCCCCGCGTCCCCTACTGCGCCGTCTGCGGCATCGCCCTGGTCCAGCGCACCCTCGTCCCCTACAAAGGGCCGCGCCCCTCGCTCGGCGTCCTCATCCTGGACGACGGGACCGCGCTGCCACTGGAATCCGACTACCTGCTCGGGCGCGACCCCGAGCGGGCCCCCGAGGTGGCCGGCGGCACCGCCAGGCCCGCCAAGGTGACCAGCCCGGACGGGTCGGTGTCACGACGGCACCTGCGGGTGGCGCTGGACGGGTGGGACGTCAACCTGGTGGACCTGGGCTCCGTCAACGGCACCCAGATCCAGCCGCCCGGCGATCCCAACTTCTACGACATCCCGCCGAACGAGCCCGTCACCATCGCCCCGGGGACCACGGTCCGCGTAGGCGTCTCCCGCACCCTCCGCTTCGAGGCGCACCGCGGGTAGGGCCGCGAGCTCGTCACGCCAACCGCGTCCCTGGATCTTCGGGTCCCGGGACGCGGGCGTTCGCGGGCTGTCGCGCCCAGGGACACCACGCGTTCGCGGCCCGGCGGGCACCGCTGGGGACGGCCCGGTGCCTACCCGTCCGGCCGTGCCCGGCGCGTGCTCCCTGCCGAGTGCCCGCCGCCACGCCCTGTCCCCGTGCCCTGCTCCCTGTCCCCGTGCCTGCTCCCCGGACCGGTGCCGCGGCCCCTCCTGCCCGATGCCTGCCGCCGGCCCGGCGTCTGCCGGCCGGTCGGGCGGGATCCGACGTGGCTCGCTGAAGGGTGCCGGTGCAAGGGCCGGTGAGCGGGCAGGCGTCCGTTCAGCGGGCCGGTTGGTGGCGTGGCGTACCCCCGCGGGGCCGGGATGCGGGGCCGAGGGTGGAGGCGGCCACTGGGTGTGGGGGAGGGGCGGGGACGTTCAGGGAGTGGGCGGGGACAGGAATTCGCGGGCGCCCCGCAGTCGGGTGCGGAGCCGCCGCTGCGTCGCCGTGCAGTCCAGGCGGACGTCGTACGGCCCCGGCAGGGGAGTGTCGGCGCGGCGGCCGGTGGGCAGGCGGGCGGGGTCGAGGCCGTCCCTGCGGGCGATCAGCACGCCCAGCTCGTGGCGGCTCAGCGCGTCCGGGCCCGCCACGTGCCACATGCCCGCCTCCCCGCGGACCGCCAGCTCCAGGAGAGCCGCCGCGAGGTCGGCGACGTGCACCGGGCATCTCACGTCGTCGGTGAACAACACCCCGTCCCCGCGCCCCTCGGCGAGCGAGCGCACGAGCGCCTCGTGCGGGGACGCCCCGTGACCGATGATCAGTGACGTCCGGGCGATCGCGGCGCCGGGCAGCACGGCCCGTACGGCCGTCTCGGCGGCCGCCTTGGCGGCGCCGTACGGGTTGACCGGGTCGGGTGTGCACGTCTCGTCGTAGCGGGGCGCGGAGCCCGAGAAGACGGCGTCGCTGGAGACGTGCACCAGCCGCCCGCCCGCCGCCGCCACGGCCAGGGCGAGGTGCGCCGCGCCGTCCGCCGTGGCCGTCCAGTCCCGCTGCCGGTACGCCGCGTTGATCGTCACCTCCGGCCGGAACGCCCCCACGACGGCCGCGGCGTCCGCACGCGAACACACGTCCAGGGGCAGCCACGCGACCCCGGGGAGCTCTCCGGGGCGGGTCAGGTATGTCGCGCCCACGTCATGACCTGCGGCCGCGCACAACCGTACGAGCTCGCTCCCGAGAAAACCGCTTCCGCCGGCGATGAGAATCCGCACGCTTCGCCCCCTCTGTCCATTTTGTCCCCAGCGCAACAACGTTTTTCCTCAGCCCATTGGCACACAAATGCGACAAGCCTACGAGGGTGTCCGTGGGGGCAGCCCGAAAAAACCCGGCCGCCAACCCGTGATCGCGACAGCCGGCGGCCGGAGACCCCGCGATCCCAGGGGTTCCGGGGATGGAGGGGCCGCCGCGGCGGCGGGCCCCGCCCGGGACGAGTGGCGCACGGGTGATTTCCGCCGTCCCGGAAAATGTCTCGATCAACGTAGATAAATCGCCAAAAATGCGAAAAATCCTCAAAAAGAAACGTGACAGGAACGGCGTTGCGCCGGCATTACCCACGCATGGCACTTTCGGCAACCGGCCATCCCTTTCCCAGCGATCCGGCCGCCCTCAACCCTAGGCCCGCGGAAAGCGCTAGGCAGGCCGGAAGGCCCGGATGCCCCGCAGCAGCCGTACCGCCGCCTCCAGCCCGCTGGCGGCCTCCAGCGCCCGCCCCGCGGCCGTCGCGAACCGGCCGAGCAGGTGCTCGTCCCCGTCGTCGAACCCGCGCCCCGCGACCCACACGAACGTGTGCTCGCGCGCCACCACCGGCACGGGGCTGGCGAGGAAGCCCGGCTCGCCCACGGCCGCGTCCCGCGGCAGGCGCAACGTCCTGGCCGACACCGCCAGCTCCTTCAGCACCCCCGATTCGGCCAGCCACCGGCCCACCCGCAGCGGATCCCCGGGAGGGGTGTGCACATGGACCGGCAGCGCCTCCCGCCGCAGCGCGTCCACGCGGACGAAGCCCGCGTAGGCGGTGCCGGCGACGGCGGCGGCGCCGCGCGCCAGCCGCGCGACGAGGTCCTCGGCCTGCAGACAGGAGAAGTCGGCGACGAGTTCACGCATGGCGACATCGACACGGTTGTACGGCATCGCGATGATCCCTCAAGCAGAGGCGGCGAGATCGCGCGGCCCGGTCGCGCGACACTCGAGTGCGGGTGTCCCGACTATCACTCCCGATGGAGCCGTTGACTAGCCCTCAACAGGAAATTTGGATTTTTGCCCATTTCGGTCCCCGGGCGGGACCCTCCGTATGGTCCGGCTACGAGGAGCGAAGCCGCGCCCACGCCACGTCGTCGGCCCGCCCGCCGCCCGCCTTCGGGAACAGCTCCCGGTGCACGCCCTCCCTGCGGAAACCCGCACGTTCCAGCACCCGCTGCGAGGCCGTGTTCCCCGCCTCGGTCCCGGCCACGATCCGGTGCAGCGCCGTGTTCGCGAACGCCCACTCCACCAGCAGGTTGACCGCCCGCGTCATGACCCCCTTGCCCCGGAACTCCGGCACCAGCGAATAGCCGATCATCGCCTGTCCCAGTGCCGGCGCCACCTGCGTCAGCTGCACGTGCCCCGCGAACGCCCCGGACGCCGCGTCCCTGACGGCCAGCTCGATCCTCTGCCCCGACACCCACCAGTATCCGGTGTAGCGGCAGCGCCGCTCGTCGTCCTCCATGGTGCTCGGCGGCCCAATGAAGTAGGCCGCCACGCTCGGCTCGGTCACCATCCGGTGGAAGTCCCCGGCGTCCTCGGCCGTCAGCGGCTCCAGCCGCACCACGCCGTCCGACAGCCGCCCGCCCTCGAAGAACGGCAGGTACGGCTCCACCGCCTCCACCGGGTCGCCCTTCAGCCTGGCGAAGGCCACCATGTCGACGTACCGGCCGTCGCGCAGCCGCCTGGCCTCCCGCCTGCGCCCCTCCTCGCGGAAGCCGGACTTGTACGCCACCCGCACGCTCGCCACGTTCTCCACCGCGGCCTGCAGCTCGACCCGGCGGATCCCGTGGTCGAACGCCCAGTCCGTGACCGCCCTGGCGGCCGTCGTGGCCACGTCCCTGCCCCGCGCCCACGGCGCCACCACGTAGCCGATCTCGGCCACGCCCGAGTGGTCCGGCGGCCGGACGCCGATGGAGCCGGCGTACCGGCCGTTCTCCGTGATCGCGAACTCCGCGCCGCCGGCCTCCCACTTCGCGGCCGCCATCGCGAAGTAGTCGCGCACGTCCTCCGGCCCGTACGGCGACGGAAGCACCGGCAGGAACCACGCCGTCACCGGATCGTTGCAGGTCTTCACGATCGCGTCGGCGTCGCCCTCCACGGGTGGCCGCAGGACAAGGGGACCGGTGGAGATCATGTCGCGGGGGAGCATCCCCCATAGATATCGCGCGTCCGGACGCGCTCGAAAGCCCTATAACCTTGCCGCCATGGGTTTCCGCAGGCATGGGCCTTTCCAGGCGGGGGATCAGGTACAGCTCACCGACCCCAAGAACAAGCGCCACACGATCACGCTCAAAGAGGACGGCGTCTTCCACACCCACAAGGGCGCCATCCCGCACAGCGACCTGATCGGGCAGCCTGAAGGCTCCGTCGTGCGCTCCTCCGGCGGCACCCAATACCTCGCCTTCCGCCACCTGCTGCAGGACTACACGCTCGCCATGCCGCGCGGCGCGGCCGTCATCTACCCCAAGGACGCCTCCATGATCGTCGGCATGGCCGACATCTTCCCCGGCGCCCGGGTGATCGAGGCCGGGGTCGGCTCGGGCGCGCTGACGTGCTTCCTGCTGCGGGCCGTCGGCCCCGACGGGCACGTGACCTCCTACGAGCGGCGGGAGGAGTTCGCCGACGTGGCCCGCAAGAACGTCGAGAAGTTCTACGGTGGGCCCATGGACGACAACTGGCGGCTCGTCGTCGGTGACCTGGTCCACTCCATCGACGAGGTCGACGTCGACCGCGTCATCCTCGACATGCTCGCCCCGTGGGAGTGCGTCGACGCCGCCGCGAAGGCGCTCACGCCAGGCGGCGTGATCTGCTGCTACGTCGCCACGACGACGCAGATGTCCAAGACGGTCGAGACGATCCGCGATCACGGGTGTTTCACCGAGCCGCATGCGTGGGAGACCCTGGTTCGCGACTGGCATGTCGAAGGGCTCGCGGTAAGACCGGATCATCGGATGATCGGCCACACGGGCTTCCTCGTCACCGCCCGCCGCATGGCGGACGGGGTGACGCCCCCGCCGCGACGCCGTCGACCGAAGGGGACCACTGAAGAACTATGACAATTTGGCCACGAGGGTGCGTTCGTGCGTGACACGGGAACAGATTGCCATGTTCCTATGCTGGGAGTATTAAACGCACTATTGAGGATTATTCACCGAACACTGAATGTCACTCTACGAACACTGCCCGGCCAGGTTACGGAGGGGCCCGAGATAGGTAAGGTCCTAAGTAGTCGCCCTCGACTGGGAAGGAGGTGACGGGGCGTGGCAGCTCGCGATGATGCTGAGGCTCGAGCCGCGCAGCGCGAACGGGAGGTCGCTGATCTTTCAACACAGGTCTCCTTCCTCCAGGAGGAGATCACCGCGCTGAGGCGGAAACTGGCCGAGTCACCCCGTCAGGCCAGGGTCCTCGAAGAGCGTCTCCATGAGGCACAGGCGAACCTCGCGGCCGTGACCGGCCAGAACGAACGCCTGGTAGCCACACTCAAGGAGGCCAGGGACCAGATCGTCGCTCTCAAGGAGGAGGTCGACCGGCTGGCGCAGCCGCCATCCGGCTTCGGCACCTTCCTCGAGGCCAGAGAAGACGGCACGATCGAGGTGTTCACCGGCGGCCGCAAGCTGCGGGTGAACGTCAGCCCCGCCGTCGACGTCGACTCGCTGCGGCGTGGCCAGGAGGTCATGCTCAACGAGGCGCTCAACGTGGTCGAAGCACTCGGCTACGAAGAGGTCGGCGAGATCGTGATGCTCAAAGAACTGCTCGACGAGGGCAAGCGGGCCTTGGTCATCTCGCACGCCGACGAAGAACGCGTCGTGCGGCTGGCTGAGTCGCTGGTCGGCCAGCCCATCAGGGCCGGCGACTCGCTCCTGCTCGAACCTCGCTCCGGCTACGTCTACGAGCGCATACCCAAGTCCGAAGTCGAAGAGCTCGTGCTCGAAGAGGTCCCCGACATCTCCTACGAGGAGATCGGCGGCCTCAGCAGGCAGATCGAGCAGATCAGGGACGCCATCGAGCTGCCCTACCTGCACGCCGACCTGTTCCGCGAGCACAAGCTGCGGCCCCCCAAGGGCGTGCTGCTCTACGGCCCGCCCGGTTGCGGCAAGACGCTCATCGCCAAGGCCGTCGCCAACTCCCTGGCCAAGCAGGTCGCGGAGAAGACCGGCCAGTCAGGCAAGAGCTTCTTCCTCAACATCAAGGGACCGGAGCTGCTCAACAAGTACGTCGGCGAGACCGAGCGGCACATCCGCCTGGTCTTCCAGCGCGCCCGTGAGAAGGCCTCCGAGGGCACCCCGGTGATCGTGTTCTTCGACGAGATGGACTCGATCTTCCGCACCCGCGGCTCCGGCGTGTCGTCCGACGTCGAGAACACCATCGTCCCCCAGCTGCTGTCGGAGATCGACGGCGTGGAGGGCCTGGAGAACGTCATCGTCATCGGCGCCTCCAACCGCGAAGACATGATCGACCCCGCGATCCTGCGGCCCGGCCGCCTGGACGTCAAGATCAAGATCGAGCGGCCGGACGCCGAGGCGGCCAAGGACATCTTCTCCAAATACCTGGTCACCGACCTGCCGCTGCACCCCGACGACCTGGCGGAGCACTCCGGCTCCCGCGAGGCGACGATCGGCGGCATGATCCAGAGCGTCGTCGAGCGCATGTACACCGAGAGCGAGGAAAACCGCTTCCTCGAGGTGACCTACGCCAACGGCGACAAGGAAGTCCTCTACTTCAAGGACTTCAACTCCGGAGCGATGATCCAGAACATCGTCGACCGGGGCAAGAAGATGGCCATCAAGCAGTTCCTCGAAAGCGGCCAGAAGGGCCTGCGGGTGCAGCACCTGCTCACGGCCTGCGTGGACGAGTTCTCCGAGAACGAGGACCTGCCCAACACCACCAACCCCGACGACTGGGCCCGCATCTCCGGCAAGAAGGGCGAGCGGATCGTCTACATCCGCACGCTCGTCTCCGGCAAGCAGGGCACCGAGGCCGGCCGTTCCATCGACACCGTCGCCAACACCGGCCAATACCTGTAACACCACCACCGAAGAGCGGGAGGGCCGGGCGGCCCTCCCGCTCTCGTGTGCGACACGGCCGATACGCATGCGCGGCCCGCCGATCAGGCGCACACTGGGCCTGTGACCGTGGTGAAACACGTAGACGTGCACGTCGAAGGCGTCGTGCGAGGCGTCGGCTTCCGGCCCTTCGTGCGCTCCCTCGCCACCCGCCTCGGCCTCGCCGGGCGCGTCCGGGGCGACGTCACCGGTGTGCACATCGAGATCGAAGGCGCCCTCGCCGGAGTCGAAGAGTTCCTGACCGCGCTCGAACGCGACGCGCCCGCCCTGTCGGCCATCGAACGCGTCACCGTCGTCCGCGGCGAGCCTGCCGGGCACCGCGGCTTCACCATCGCCCCCGGCGACCTGACCGGCCCGCGCCGCGCCCCCGTCCTCGCCGACACCGCCCCGTGCGACGACTGCCTGCGCGAACTCGCCGACCCCGCCGACCGCAGGCACCGCTACCCGTTCATCGCCTGCGCCGCCTGCGGCCCCCGCTACACCATCGCCCGCACCGCCCTCTGCGACCCGCCGCACACCGGCATGGCCGGCCACCCCCTGTGCCCCGCCTGCGCCGCCGAGTTCGACGACGCCGGCAGCCGGCGCTTCCACGCCCCCGCCACAGGCTGCCCCTCCTGCGGGCCCCGCCTGCGGCTCCTGGACGACCGGGGCGCCGACCTGAGCGCCGACCCCGTCGCCCGCGCCGTCACCCTCCTGCGCGCCGGCCGCGTCGTCGCCGTCACCGGGCTCGGCGGTTGCCACCTCGCCGTGCCGGCCGCCCACGAGCACGCCGCCGCCACCCTGCGCGGCCGCCGGCACCGCGACGACGCGCCGTTCGCCGTCATGGCCGCCGACCTCGCCCAGGCACGCCGGCTGTGCGAGATCGACGATGCCGCCGCCGAGCTGCTCGCCGGCCGCGCCCGGCCCATCGTGCTGCTGCCCCGCCTCCCGGGCGCACCCGTCGCCGCCGCCGTCGCGCCCGGCCACCGCACCCTCGGCCTCGTGCTCCCGTACACGGCGCTGCACCACCTCCTGCTCGCCGAACTCGGTGAACCCCTGGCCGTGACCGTCTCAGGCGAGCCCCGCCCGCACACCGACGCCGACGCCTTCCTCACCCACGACGGCCCCGTCCACCTCCACGCCGGCGACTCCATCGTGCGGCGCATGTCCGGCGAGGTCACCGTGCTGCGCCGGGCCCGCGGATACGCCCCCGAGCCGCTCCCGCTGCGGCACCGCGTCCCCCGGCCCGTCCTCGCCTGCGGCGCCGAGCTCAACAGCACCTTCTGCCTGGCCACGGAACGGCGGGCGTTCCTCTCCCCGCACCTCGGCCACCTGGACGACCCCGGCACCCTCCGCGCCTTCACCGAGGACATCGACCACTTCTGCGGCCTGTTCGGCATCCGGCCGGACGTCGTCGCCTGCGACCTGCACCCCGGATACCCGTCCACCCGGCACGCCCAGCACATCCCCGGCGTCGACCTCGTCGGCGTCCAGCACCACCACGCCCACATCGCCTCCTGCCTCGCCGACAACGGCGACCCGGGACCCGTGATCGGCGTCGCCTTCGACGACCTCGGCCACGGGCCCGACGGCGCCCTGTGGGGCGGCGAGTTCCTCCGCGCCGACCTCGCCCGCTACGAACGCCTCGGCCGGCTCACGCCCGTCCCCCTGCCCGCCGGCGCGCTCAGGCAGCCCTGGCGCATGGCCGCCGCCTACCTCCGCCACGACCACCCCGGGCTCGCCGTCGTACGCCGCCACGCCGCCCTGTGGGCCGACGTGCTCGCCCAACAGGACGCCCCCCTCACCTCCAGCGCCGCCCGCCTCTTCGACGCCGTCTACGCCCTGCTCGGCGTCCGCGACGCCGTCACCTACGACGGGCAATCGGCCACCGAACTCGAACACCACGCCGACCCCACGGAAACCGGCGCCTACCCGGCCGCCGTCACCCCCGGCGACCTGCTGGCCGTCGACGGCCGCGACCTCATCCACGCCGCCGCCGAGGACCTCACGGCCGGGGTGCCCACGCCTGTCATCGCGGGCCGTTTCCACAACGGCGTCGCCGACGCCATCGCCCGCGCCTGCCAGACGCTCCGGCAGGCCACCGGCCTGTCCGCGGTCGCCCTGTCCGGCAGCGTCTTCCAGAACGCGCTGCTGCTCGAACGCACCGTGGAGCGGCTGCGCGCCGCCGGCTTCCGGGTCCTCAGGCACGTCCGCGTGCCGCCCCACGACGGCGGCCTCAGCCTCGGCCAGGCCGCCGTGGCCGCCGCCCGCGACCGCGCCTGACCGCCGGCTCCTAGCATGGCGATCATGGAGTTTCTCAACCCCGGCCGCGCCCCCTACACGGCGCGCGAGCGCGACCTCATCGGGACCGCGCACGCCCGCCAGGCCCGCGCCCACTTCGACCGGCACCCCGCCTACCGGCCCACCCCCGTCCACACCCTGCCCGGGCTGGCGGGCACCCGGGCCGTCCACGTCAAGGACGAGAGCGGCCGCATGGGGCTGGGCAGCTTCAAAGCGCTCGGCGGCGCCTACGCCGTGCACCTCCTCACCGAGCGGCACGGCGGCGGCACCCCCGTCGTCTGCGCCAGCGCCGGCAACCACGGGATCTCCGTCGCCTCCGGCGCGCGCGAAGCCGGCGTCGGCTGCGCCGTCTACCTCAGCCACGACGTGCCCGAGACGTTCGCCCAGCGGCTGCGCGCGCTCGGCGCCGACGTGCGGCGCGACGGCGACGACTACGAAGCCGCCATGGCCGCCGCCCAGCGGGCCGCGCACGACCACGGGTGGCGGCTCGTCGCCGACAGCTCATGGGAGGGCTACACCGAGGTGCCCCTCGACGTCATGCGCGGCTACACGGTCCTGTTCGACGAACTCACCGGCCCCGGCGCGCCTCTGGAGGCGCCCACCCACGTGTTCGTGCAGGCAGGCGTCGGTGGCCTGGCCGCCGCGGCCGCCGGATACGTCCGCGACCGCTGGGGTGAGCAACCGAAGATCGTCGTCGTGGAGCCCGAAGGCGCGCCCTGCCTGATCGAAAGCGCCAGAGCCGGACGCCCCGTGCGCGTCCAAGGCTCCCACACCGACCTCGGCAGACTCGACTGCCGCGAACCCTCCCTCATCGCCCACCGGCTCCTCAGCCGCCTCGCCGACCTCTATCTGACCATCTCCGACGACCAGGCCGACGCCGCCGCCCGCCTGCTCGCCCAGCACGGGGCCGCTCTGTCCGCCTGCGGCGCGGCCGGAGCCGCAGGGCTGCTCCGCGTCACTCGCGCAGGCCGCGCCGCGCTCGGCCTCGACGCCGTGTCACGCGTGTTGCTCGTGGGAACGGAGGGATCAGTGGAACCGAAGTGATCCGCGTTACGTCAAAGATGGCGTGCATTCCCCCAACCGGCCCAAGCACGCTCGGGAGGACGGCCGGTTGGCCGAGCTCGACCTCCTGCGCTTCATCGCGGCTCTCGCGGTCGTCGCGTTCCACTACCTGGTCGCGTACGCCTCCGTCTGGGGCGACCGGCCCGCCGAGCTCTTCCCCGCGCTGGCCCCCATCGCCGGGCTCGGCATCCTCGGCGTCGAACTGTTCTTCATCATCAGCGGGTTCGTCATCCTCATGACCGTCTGGGGGCGCGGGCTCGGCGGATTCGCCAGGTCCCGGCTCGTCCGCCTCTACCCCGCGTACTGGCTGAGCCTCGGCGCCGTCGCCGCCCTCTACGGGCTCACCGGCGCCAAAGCACTCGATCCAAAACTTTCCCCAGGCGAATACCTGCTGAACGCCACCATGTTCCAGCGGCTCTTCAAGATCACCGATGCCAGCGGCGTCTACTGGTCGCTGTGGGCCGAGCTCCGCTTCTACCTGCTGATGGCCATCCTCGTGATCATCGGCGTCACGTACGGGCGCGTGCTGGCGTTCGCCGGCCTCTGGCTGGCCGCCGCGCTGGCCGTCAAAGTGCTCGGGCACACCGGGATTCTCGACAATCCCGTCCTCGACGAGATCGTCATGCCCGACTACGCCCCCTACTTCGTGGCCGGCATGAGCCTGTACCTCGTGCGCAAACACGGCAACGCCTGGCTGCCCTGGCTCTACGTCGCCGCCGCCTACGGCATGTCGATCGACTCCGCGCTGGCCCGCGTGCACCGGCGCATCGACGCCGCCGGGTTCAAGAACATGCCTGTCACCGACACCAGCGTGATCATCACCATCACCGTGATCTTCGCGGTGATGGCGCTCGCCGCGCTCGGCGTCCTACGGCTCAAACCGTCCAAAACGCTCACCGCGCTCGGTGGCACCACATACCCTCTTTACCTCTTCCATGGCGTCGTCGCCGTCGCCCTCATCCCCGTGCTCACCGGCGACCTGCCCCCCTGGGCCGTCGCCGTCACGGCCACGCTGACGGCCATCCTGCTGTCGTATCTGGTCTACTCCTTTGCCGAACGCCCCATCCAGCGGCTACTCAAGCCCCGCAGACCCGCACAAACCCCAACAGCTCCGGCCGTACAGGTGGAAAAGGCGTCGGTGCCATAACTCTGTGACCCTGGGGCACTGTGAAGGGCATAGGCTCGGGCATATAAACGGCGGATAGACAGATCCGGACGAACAGAGGGTGTTGCATGACGGTGCGTCGGGTGATGGGCATCGAGACCGAGTACGGCATCTCCGTACCCGGCCAGCCAGGCGCCAACGCGATGGTGACCTCCTCACAGGTCGTGAACGCCTACCTGGCCGCCTCGGCGGCCCGCGCGCGCAGGGCACGATGGGACTTCGAAGAAGAAAACCCGCTGCGCGACGCGCGCGGCTTCGACCTGGCCAGAGAGGTCGCCGACCAAAGCCAGCTCACCGACGAGGACCTCGGACTCGCCAACGTCATCCTCACCAACGGCGCCCGGCTCTACGTCGACCACGCCCACCCCGAGTACTCCTCGCCCGAATGCACCAACCCCCGCGCCGCCGTCATCTGGGACAAAGCCGGAGAACGCGTCATGTACGACGCCGCCACGCGTGCCTCCGCCATCCCCTCCAACGCGCCCATCCAGCTCTACAAGAACAACACCGACGCCAAAGGCGCCTCCTACGGGTGCCACGAGAACTACCTCATGCGGCGCGCCACCCCCTTCGCCGACATCGTCCGCCACCTCACCCCCTTCTTCGTCTCCCGGCAAGTCGTCGTCGGCGCCGGCAAAGTGGGCATCGGCCAGGACTCCCGCGGCGAAGGCTTCCAGATCAGCCAGCGCGCCGACTTCTTCGAAGTCGAAGTCGGCCTCGAGACCACACTCAAGCGCCCCATCATCAACACGCGCGACGAACCCCACGCCGACCCCGAGAAATACCGGCGACTCCACGTGATCATCGGCGACGCCAACATGTCCGAGATCTCCACCTACCTCAAACTCGGCTCCACCGCGCTCGTCCTCGCGATGATCGAAGAAGGCTTCCTCACCCGCGACCTCGCCGTCGAAAGCCCCGTACAGGCACTGCGGGCCGTCTCGCACGACCCCAGCTGCAAGTACGAGATCCCCATGCGCGACGGGCGCAAGCTCACCGCCGTCCAGCTCCAGATGGAATACCTCGAGCAGGCCCGCAAATACGTCGAAGAGCGCGGCACCGCCCAAGACGAGATGAACAAGGACATCCTCGACCGCTGGGAATCCGTCCTGACCCGCCTCGCCGAAGACCCCATGCAGCTCTCCCACGAACTCGACTGGGTCGCCAAACTCGAACTCCTCGAGGGCTACCGCAGCCGCGACGGCCTCGCCTGGTCCCACCCCAGACTCCAGCTCGTCGACCTCCAATACTCCGACATCCGGCCCGACCGCGGCCTCTACAACCGGCTCGTCGCCCGCGGCCGCATGCAACGCCTCGTCACCGAAGACGAAGTCCAGCGCGCCGTCGAAAACCCGCCCAGCGACACCCGCGCCTACTTCCGCGGCCGATGCCTGCGCCAATACAGCGAATCCGTCGCCGCCGCCTCCTGGGACTCCGTCATCTTCGACATCCCCGGCCGCGAATCGCTGCAGCGCGTACCGACGCTCGAGCCCTTGCGCGGCACCAAGGCCCACGTCGGCGAACTGTTCGACCGCTGCAAGACCGCCGCCGACCTCGTCGCCGCGCTCACCGGCGGAGACTGACACCTCCCTCAGAGCAGCAGGCCGATCCCCAGCGTCAGCGTGCCCGCCGCCAGGCACGCGCCGCCGGCGAACGTCAGCCAGATCAGCCTGCTCGGCTTCGTGTCCGTGGGGCGCACCACCGACAGGAAGAAGCCCAGCGGCATCAAAATGGGCGCTGCCACGATCAGCGTGCGCGTCAGCGCCTTCACGGCCTCCGGCAGGCTCGCCTGGTCGACGTACAGCATCGCCACGAGGCTGAACAGGACCAGGACGCCCGCATGCGCGTGGCCGGCCCGCCACAGGCCCCGGCGGACCGGGTTGTCCAAGTAGCCCGGGACGTTGCGCATCAGGAACTTCAGCAACGTGACGCCGCCGAAGGCGACTCCGGGGACTGTGATGAGGAGCACACCCGCGGTGCTCAGCGACGAAGGGGACATCTCAACCTCCTTGTGGGTACGGCATCCCAGTATTGGATAGGAACGCTATCTAGTCAAGCCGACAAGATCGCTGGGCGATCGGCGCGAAATGTCGGCTGGTTCGGGGAAGATATGCCTAGAGGCAGTCCCCCAAGTGGAGGTAGGACATGGCTACCAAGGACACCGGCGGTCAGAAGCAGACCGGGCGCCGCGAGGCCGAGGTCGAGGAGACCCAGGCTGCGGAGGCGTCTGACGTTCAGGAGCGGCAGGAGAAGCTCACTGACGACGTCGACTCGATCCTGGACGAAATAGACGAAGTTCTCGAAGAGAACGCAGAGGAGTTCGTGCGCTCTTACGTCCAAAAGGGCGGAGAGTAGGGCAAAACGGACAGACGAAAGGGGTAAGTCGGGTGGAACCGCCGGACGGATCTAAGCAGTGTCCGGACTGTGGGGAGACCAAGGCGGTCTCCGAGTTCGGGCGCAATAAGCGCATGGCTGATGGGCTCGCGCGATATTGCAAGGTCTGTTTCAGAAGGCGTTCCACTCAGAGTTATCGAAAGCGCATGGCCGAGCAAGGGAAGATCGTGCGCGATCGGGTGCAGGTTCCCGATGGTCATAAATACTGCGCTCGGTGTGCGGAGATTAAGCCCAGGACCGAGTTCGGCAGCAACAAGGCCAGCAAGGACGGGGTGACCACCTACTGCAAGCCGTGTCATGCCGTCGTTACCCGCGACAATAAAATCAAGAAATACGGCAGTGAGCGGAACTATCTGCTCCAGTACCGTTACGGGATTACCGAGGACGACTTCGAGCGCATGCTCGCCCAGCAGGGCGGGCTCTGCGCCATCTGCCGGGTCGTTCCGGGCACGTTCGTCGATCACAGTCACGAGACCGGGCAGGTCCGGGGCGTTCTCTGTTTCAACTGCAACAACGGGCTCGGCCACTTCGGCGACAACACCATGCTGCTGGAGTTGGCCGCCCTCTTTCTGGACGGGGAGGTTCTCTGGCCGGATTTCGTCATTCTGCCGGAGCAGCGTGACGGTGGTTCCGTGGCGCGGACGCGGACTTATCACCTGTCGCAGCGTTATCGGTTGCGGCATGAGGATGTCGAGAAGATGGTGGCGGCGCAGCACGGGTTGTGTGTGGTGTGCCGGGACCGGCCGCCGGAGCATGTGGATCATTGTCATCGGACCGGTGACGTGCGGTATGCGTTGTGTTTGCCGTGCAATACCGGGATCGGGCAGTTCAGGGATGATCCGGCGGTGGTGTGGCGGGCGCATTCGTATGTGGAGGCGGCCTCGCCGGATCATTATGAGGAGGTGGCGGTCTCGGAGGAGGAGTTGGCGGAGTTGATCCGGGCCGAGGAGGAGCTCCGTTCCGATTTCTATTCCAGGGCCACCCGCGTGGGCTGAGGGCCGGTTATTTGTCCGGCATGGTGTAGTCGACGGCTACGCCGAGGAGCCGGACCGGGCGGGTGAGGTCGAAGCGGTCGAGGATGGCGACGGCTGTGCGCGCCAGGATGTCGGGGTCGGCGGTGGGGGTGGGGAGCTTCGACTGGCGGGTGCGGGTCAGGAACGGGGTGAAGCGGACTTTGACGGAGACGCGGATCACCTCGCGGCCTGCGGTGGCGGCGTCATGGGCGACGTGTTCGGCGAGGGCGGTGACGTGGCGGGTGATCTCGGTCTTGTCGGTGAGGTCGTGGGGGAAGGTGGTTTCGCGGCTGTGGCCGCGGGCGATCCAGGGTGTGGTGACGACTTCGGCTTCGCCTTTGCCGAGGGCGAGGTAGCGGTACCAGGGGCCGTTGGTGGGGCCGAAGGCGCCGGCGAGTGCGGCGGGGTCGGCGGCGGCGAGGTCGGCGACGGTGTGCAGGCCGAGGGCGGCGAGTTTTTTGGAGGTCTTGGCGCCGATGCCCCAGAGGGCGTCGGTGGGGCGGGCGTTCATGATCTCGGCCCAGTTGTCGCTGGTGAGGCGGTAGATCCCGGCGGGTTTGGCGAAGCCGGAGGCGAGTTTGGCCTGGTGTTTGTTGTCGCCGATGCCGACGGAGCAGGACAGGTCGGTGCGGGCGCGTACGGCGTCCTGGAGGCCGGCGGCGAGGGCTTCTGGGTCGTCGGTGGTGGCGCCGATGAAGGCTTCGTCCCAGCCCCAGACTTCGACGCGGACGGGGAATTCGCGCAGGACGGCCATGACGCGTTCTGAGGCGGCTTCGTAGGCGGGCGGGTCGCTGGGCAGGAAGATCGCGTCGGGGCAGCGTTTGAGTGCGGTGCGGAGCGGCATGCCGGAGTGGATGCCGTGTTCGCGGGCTTCGTAGGTGGCGGTGGCGGCGACGGTGCGGGGCTGGGTGGGGTCGCCGCTGCCGCCGACGACGACGGGTTTGCCGCGGAGTTCGGGGTGGCGGAGGATTTCGACGGCGGCGATGAACTGGTCGAGGTCGACGTGCAGGATCCAGTCCCTGGTGGGGCTGGATGGCCTGGTGGTCATGGTGTCCAGTATGGCGTGTGAGGGGCGGAGGGCCACGCTGCGCGGTTTCAGACGGCCCGCTGGTGGTCGGTGGTGTGGAGTGTCTCGTCGCGGTGGATGAGGCTGCGGCGGGGCACGGCCCAGGCGCGGGTGCCGATGGGGGTTCGTCGCCTTCGGGGACGACGGCCTGGATGAGGCCGCCGGGATGCCGCCGCTGGGGACGAACGGTGTGAAGTCGTTGAACGTCCACAGGCTGATGAGCAGCAGGTTCGTCAGGATGTGGCGGCGGATGCGGGGAAGACGACGTCGCGGGGCTGCTGCAGCACGCCGGCGTCGGCGAGGCGGGCGGTTTCGAGGTGTGCGGGGGGCACGTTCTCGAGTGCGGCGGCGTACAACATCATCGAGAACGCGGTGCCGCGCCACACGTCGAAGATGATGATCGACAGCAGCGGGTGGTCGAGCAGCCAGGCGAATCCGGGGGTGTGCAGCAGGGCGTTGAGTGTTCCTTCGTCGCGGTCGAGCAGTGCGAACCACAGGAAGCCGACGACAGTGCTGGGCGGGATCCACGACAGCAGGACGACGCCTTCGACGAGGCGGCGCACGGGGCCGGTGCGGGTGCGCAGGATCCCGGCCAGGGTGAAGCCGAGCCCGGCCTGGCCGATGATGGCGGAGCCGCCGACGTACAGGACGGTCAGCCACAGCGAGGTGAGGAAGCGGGGGTCTTCGAGCGCGCCGGTGTAGTTGCCGAGGCCGACGACCTGGGGGTTGGCGGCCGCCAGGCCGGTGAGCCCGAGGTAGATGGTCCACAAAGCGGGGAAGACGAGGAAGACGGCGATGAGGGCGAGGGCGGGCAGGACGACGCGATCGCCCTGCCTGTGCCCAGTCGTGCGGCGTCAGCCGCTGACGTTGGCCGCGCCACCGACCAGTCCCTGCAGTTTGTCCTGGTAGGCGGCGGCCGCCTCGTCGGCGCTCTTGCCGCTGACGACGGCGGCGGTGGCCTCCTGCAGGGCGGTGGACACCTGCGGGTAGACGGCCAGGCCGGGCCGGTAGGCGGTGACGGGCAGCACCTCGTCGGCGATGTACTTGAGCATCGGGTCGGCGGTGAGCACCTCGGTGTTGACGTCGGTGCGGGAGCTGATCCGCACCTGCCCGGCCAGCTGCGTCTTCGTCGCCTCGGCGGAGTGCATGAAGGCCAGCAGTTCCCAGGCGAGTCTGGGGTTTTTGGAGAACGGGTTGAGCACGCGTACGGCGCCGCCGGACATGCTGACGTGGTCCTGGCCGCGGATGCCGGCGCCGGGCTGCTTGGCGGGGATCTTGGCGTAGCCGACGACCTGGTCGCGGTCCTTCATGGGGGCGACGCCGGCGGTGGGTTCGACGACGGAGCGCCAGAAGTAGTCGCTCTCGGCGAGGATGCCGATCTTGCCTTGCGCGAACTGGGCGAAGGATTTGTCGCGGCCTTTGGCCTCTTGCTGGAGTTTGGGGTCGCCGAGGCCGCTGGCGCCGTAGATCTGCTGGTAGAAGCCGAGGACGTCCTTGACGGCCTGCGAGGCGCCGGTCCACTTGCCGTCGGCGTAGATCTCGGCGCCGGCGCCGGCCAGCAGCGGGAGCACGCCTTGCATGGTGGTGGCCTCCCCCATGGCGGTGCCGGCGTTGATCTGGATGGGGACGGGCACGCCGGCGGCTTTGAGCTTGTTTCCGGCGTCGAGGATGTCCTGCCAGCTCGTGGGCTCCCACGTCTCGGGCAGCCCGGCCTTGTTGAAGAGGGTCTTGTTGTAGAACAGGACGCGGCCGTCCGTGCCTTGCGGCAGGCCGTACTTCTTGCCGTCGAAGATGCCCAGCCCCTGCACGGCCTGCGGGATCTGCGACCAGCCCTCCCACTGCTCGACGGTGGGACCGCCGACCTCGGCCAGCGGCTTGATGTAGCCGGCCTGGGCGAACTCGCCGACCCAGATGCCGTCGACGTCGATGACGTCGGCGCCGGCCTTCGACTTCAGGTCGAGCGCGAGCTTCGTCTTGTACTGCTCGTCGTCGACGCCGCTGGGCTGGAACAGCACTTTGACGTTCTTGTGGGTCTTCTCGAACTCGGGGATCACCCAGTTCTTGATCCAGGTGGCCGACTCGGAGTTCTTGCCGCCCTGGATGGAGTTGGCGGCGATGGTGAGCGTGATGCTCCCTGGGTCGGAGCCGGTGCCGGTGCCGCAGGAGGTGAGCGCGAGGACGGCGGTGGCGGCGATCACCGCAGGCCGGCGGGGGAATCGCATGTCGGCCTCCTGTTCAGGACGTGCAGACATACCGACAATCGCATGGGCCGTTGGCGGCGTAAAGAAACGATCTGGACACGGGGTCCGGTGTTCCAGGCGGTCGCGCGGGTGTGGGTTCGCCGTGAGCTGATCGTGGGAAGTGCAGACAGCAGCACAACATGAGTAGGGTCGCCCTAGGAACACTGACGTTTGGGAGGGAGTCGCGTGGCATCGCACAGGGATCTGCCCGCCGGCTTGGTGGACCATCTTTTCCGTAACACCGGAAGCTCCTCGTTCACGGAGTTCGTGAGCTCTTATGCGCCGGAGTTGCTGCCACAGCGGGATCAGGTTCTGGCCACTCCGATCGGCGACCAGGTTCCGCACGCGACCACGATCGTGGCCGCCACCTTCGCCGGTGGCGTGGTCATGGCGGGCGACCGGCGGGCGACGTCGGGCAACATCATCTCGCAGCGTGACGTGGAGAAGGTGTTCCGCGCCGACGAATACTCCTGCATGGGCATCGCGGGCACGGCGAGCACGGGCATCGAGTTCGCCCGGTTGTTCCGCGTGGAGCTGGAGCACTACGAGAAGCTCGAAGGCCTGGGCATGTCGGTGAAGGGCAAGGCCAACCGGCTGGCCACCATGATCAGGGGCAACCTGGCCATGGCCATGCAAGGGCTGGTGGTGGTGCCGCTGTTCGCCGCCTACGACCCGGACAAGGACGAGGGGCGCATCTTCAGCTACGACGTGGCGGGCGGGCCTTACGAGCGGGAGAGGTTCGACGCGATCGGCTCGGGCTCGATCTTCGCCCGCGGGTCGCTGAAGAAGCTCTATCGTGACGGGGCGTCGGCGGACGACATGGCGATGACGCTGATCCAGGCGCTTTATGACGCGGCCGACGACGACTCCGCGACCGGCGGTCCCGACGTGACGAGGAAGATCTGGCCGATCGTGGCGGTGATCGACGCCGACGGTTTCCGCCGGCTGAGCGAGGAGCAGATCTCCGGCTACGTCGACCAGATGCTGGCAGCCCGATTGATCTCGCCCGACGGCCCCATCGCCCCGCTGCGCTAGAAAGGACCACCGCCCGTGTCCATGCCTTTTGGATATGCGTCCCCTGAGCAGATCATGCGGGACAAGGCCGATTACGCGCGCAAGGGCATCGCGCGGGGCCGTTCCGTCGTCGTGCTGCAGTACGTCGACGGGTTGTTGTTCGTGGCGCCCAACCCGTCGCGGGCGCTGCACAAGATCAGCGAGATTTACGACCGCATCGGGTTCGCGGCCGTGGGCCGCTACAACGAGTTCGAGGAGCTGCGGCGAGGCGGCATCCGCTACGCCGACATCAACGGCTTCACCTACGACCGCACCGACGTGACCGGCCGCGGCCTGGCCAACCTCTATGCCTCCAACCTGGGCCGCATCTTCACCGAGTCGATCAAGTCGCTCGAGGTGGAGGTCGTGATCGCCGAGGTCGGCGAGACCCCGGAGAGCGATGCGATCTACCGGTTGACGTTCGACGGGTCGGTGTTCGACGAGCACGGTTTCGCGGCCATGGGCGGCCAGGCGGAGGCGGTGGTCAACCGGCTGAAGGAGCGTTACCGGGAGTCGATGTCGCTGGCCGACGCGCTGGAGGTGGCGTTGTCGGCGCTGACGGAGCCGGGAGGGGAGCGGCCGCCGGTGGGGCAGCTGGAGGTTGCGGTGCTCGACCGTAACCGGGAGCACCGCAAGTTCCTGCGGCTGACGGGCGCCCGCCTGGAGCGCCTGCTCGGCCAGAGCTCCGCCACCACCACGCCCGAGACCCCGCCGTCAACTCCGCTCGAGACCCCGCCGTCCGACGCCCCGCCCCCCACCGGCCCTGAGGGGCCCGTGGACGACGGCTCGTCGCCCCTGTAAGGGCTTCCGGCGCCCACCGGGGCCGTCGCTCGATCGGCGGGTCCCGGTGGGTGGCCGTGCCGTGTCCGGCAACCGGCCGATCCGTCGGCGGAAGGGCGCACGTGCTCCGGACGGTGGCTGCGCTCGGCGTGCGTGGGGCACTGCGGAAGGGCGCACGTCGTCCGGACGGCGGCTTTGCATGCCGTGCGCGGGGCGGTTGCGCCTGCGGCCTTCGTGGGACAGCGGGCTCTGAGGGCCCGTGGACGACGGCTCGTCGCCCTGTAGGCGTACCGCGTTCCGCTTGGGTCGCTGTCCGGCCGGTCGGCCGCTCGAGGGCAGGCAGGCCCAGGTCGGCGGTCCGGCGGCGGCGGCGCAGGCCGACGGGTTTTCGACATGGCGGGTTTCCGAGCTGCGGGATGGCGGGTCGCGGGGGGACGGGTGCGTTGAGCGGGGGAGAGGCGCGGCGTAGCGGGTGGGGCATGTGCCGGACGCCGCACCGGCCGACGATGTGATCTGTATCACTATGATTTGCCCGAACTGTCCGGCGTGATCCGGAATCTCAGAATCTGTGAACACTTCCCTGCGCGCCCTCCTGGCCGGCGGCGCGGCCGCTGCGGTGATGCTGACGTCGGGCGTGGCCGCCCACGCCGCCGCCACCGCGTACCCGGACTACAAGGCGCCCAAGACCTTCGGCACCTCGTTCCAGCCCGACCCGGAGCACGACTTCACCAAGGGCATCCACTCCCGCCGCAACGGCATCCTGCGCGGCTGGATCACCGACGTGCGGGCCGACGTGGCCGAGTACGAGCCGATCAAGTGGAAGAAGGGCACCCACACCGAGGGGCATTTCGTGGGCCCGCCCGAGGGCGACGCCATGGCGTACGCCTCGCCCATCGCCAAGGACGTGTTGTTCCTGTCGGCGTACGGCTGCAAGTCGTCGATGGGCGACCTGACCGTGAGCAGGAAGACCGGCTTGGGCAGCAAGAAGTGCTCCAGGGCCACGCTGATCAAGCGGCACGGCCGCATGCCGCTGCCCGCGCTCATCACCGTGCACAAGGGCAGGATCGTCAAGGTTCAGGAGATCTTTACCCCCTGACGGGGCGCGGCACCGGCACCCGCGCCCCGTGGGGGCGGGCGCGGGACGGAGCATCCTGTACGGGCGCGGCGGAAAACACCTGAGAAGATCTCTCCCGCTGGCCGACCCATGGGCATAGTGTGAGGTGATGGATCGTCGCATCTTCGGGCTGGAGAACGAGTACGGCGTGACCTGCACGTTCCGGGGACAGCGCAGGCTGTCGCCCGACGAGGTCGCGCGCTACTTGTTCCGGCGGGTCGTGTCCTGGGGCCGATCGAGCAACGTCTTCCTCCGCAACGGCGCACGTCTGTATCTGGACGTGGGCAGCCATCCTGAGTACGCAACACCCGAGTGTGACAACGTCATCGAGCTCGTCACCCACGACAAGGCGGGCGAGCGCATCCTCGAGGGCCTCCTCGTCGACGCCGAGAAACGGCTGCGCGAGGAGGGCATCGCGGGTGACATCTACCTGTTCAAGAACAACACGGACTCGGCCGGCAACTCCTACGGCTGCCACGAGAACTACCTGGTCGGCAGGCACGGGGAGTTCGGGCGGCTGGCGGACGTGCTGATCCCGTTCCTGGTGACGCGGCAGATCGTGTGCGGCGCCGGCAAGGTGCTGCAGACGCCCCGCGGCGCCGTCTATTGCGTGTCGCAGCGGGCCGAGCACATCTGGGAGGGCGTGTCCAGCGCCACCACCCGGTCCCGGCCCATCATCAACACCCGTGACGAGCCGCACGCCGACGCCGAGCGGTTCCGCCGCCTGCACGTCATCGTGGGCGACTCGAACATGAGCGAGACCACCATGCTGCTCAAGGTCGGCGCCACCGACCTGGTGCTGCGCATGATCGAGTCCGGCACGGTGATGCGCGACCTGTCGCTGGAGAACCCGATCAGGGCCATCCGCGAGGTCTCCCACGACATGACCGGCCGGCGCCGGGTGCGGCTGGCCAACGGGCGTGAGGCGTCGAGCCTGGAGATCCAGCAGGAATATCTGTCGAAGGCGAAGGACTTCGTCGACCGGCGCGGCGGCGACGCCATCGCGCACCGGGTGCTGGAGCTGTGGGAGCGTACGCTGCGCGCGGTCGACACCGGCGACCTCGACCTGGTCTCGCGGGAGATCGACTGGGTGACGAAATACCAGCTGATCGAGCGTTACCGCAAGAAGTACGACCTGCCGCTGTCGTCGCCGCGGGTGGCGCAGCTGGACCTCGCCTACCACGACGTGCACCGCAAGCGCGGCCTGTTCTACCTGCTGCAGAAGCGCGGCTCGGTGGAGCGGGTGGCGTCTGACCTGAAGATCTTCGAGGCCAAGTCGGTGCCGCCGCAGACGACCAGGGCGCGGCTGCGGGGCGAGTTCATCCGCAAGGCGCAGGAGAAGCGCCGCGACTTCACCGTCGACTGGGTGCATCTCAAGCTGAACGACCAGGCGCAGCGCACGGTGCTGTGCAAGGACCCGTTCCGCAGCGTGGACGAGCGGGTGGACAAGCTCATCGCCGGGATGTAGCGATCGGTTTACCTCGGCCCTACCTGGGAGTCGGGTAGGGTGACGCGAATCTGCCGTCTTTCCGAGGGAAGCGCATGCGCCGCGTTCTGGCCTCTTTGGCCGTCATGCCGTTGATCTTGTTCGCCGCCGCGTGCGGCTCCGAAGAGAGCCCCGCGACCAGCGCCTCCGCCTCCGCAGGGGCGAAGGTCACTGTCGGCGGGAACGTGGGCGCCAAGCCCACGGTGACCTTCCCCTCGGGGTCGCCCGCGACCACGTCGTCGTACGAGGTGATCCAGCCGGGCACCGGCGCCGCCGTCAAGACCGGCGACAAGGTGATCGTCAACCTGACCGTCTACAACTGGGACGGCAAGGGCAACGCCGTCCAGGGCTCCTCGTACGACACGAAGGCGCCCGAGACGATCCCGGTCAACCAGCAGCTGCCGAAGGTGCTGCAGGAGGGCTTCACCAAGGTCAAGCACGGCGGCCGGCTGCTGGCCGTGCTGGCGAACGACGCGGTCGCCCAGCCGCAGCAGACCGCGCCGGCCGAGCCGACCAAGGTGTTCGTGTTCGACGTGGTCGGCACGCAGCCGCCTGCGCTGAAGGCCGCCACCGGCAAGGAGACCGGCCAGAGCCTCAAGGGCGTCAAGGTCGACAACCCGGGCGGTGAGAAGGCGCCCACGCTGACCACGAAGACCAGCGACAAGCCGTCCGACAAGCTCGTCGTCAAGACGATCATCGAGGGCACCGGCGCCAAGGTGCAGCCCAACCAGACGCTGACCGTGCACTACACGGGCAAGATCTGGGGCACCGACAAGCAGTTCGACTCCAGCTGGGAGCGGGGCGAGCCGGCCGAGTTCCCGCTCAGCGGGGTGATCCAGGGATGGCAGCAGGGGCTGGCCGGAGTGCCGGTCGGCAGCCGGGTCGTGTTGAGCATCCCGCCGAACCTGGGCTACGGCGACCAGGCGCAGCAGAACATCCCCGCGAAGAGCACGCTGGTGTTCGTCGTGGACGTTCTCGCCGCCTACTGACCGTCCGGCTCGTGAGACACGCGGCCGGGTGCCCCTGCCACTGAGGGGTGCCCCCGGCCGCGCCCGGGGGCCCGATACCCGTGCCGTGGTATCCGGCGGAGATCAGGCAGCGGCGCTCATGCGGCACCGCGGCGGGCTGTGCGGCATGGTGCGGGTGCATCGGGGCGACATTCCGGGCATGGGGGATATTTCTGGAGCTGGCTGACGGGTGATCTGGCCTCGCGGTAGCATCGCGAGGCCCGGCGGCGCAGCGCCGCCAGGGCCGCTTCGCGTGGGAGGATCGATGCTCCGCCGTGCCGTCGCACCGCTCCTGATGGCGTGCCTGATGGCGGCGGGCTGCACGGGTGAGCCGGCGGGGAGCCCGGAGCTGAAGGTGGGCGGCGCGTTCGGCGCCCGGCCCACGATCGCCTTCCCCGACGGCCGGCCGGCGGCCGGGCTGCAGGTGGACGAGCTGGCCACCGGCAAGGGCGCGCGGCTGCGGCAGGATGACGTGGCGATCGTCCAGTACACCGCGCACGTGTGGGACGGCGGCAAGAACCGCCTGGTCGACTCCAGCTTCAACCGCGGCGCCCCCGCGGCGTTCCCTGTGGGGCGGCTGCTGCCGGGCCTGGACCGGGCGTTGCAGGGCCGCACCGTCGGCAGCCGGGTGATCGCGGCCATCCCGCCCGACCAGGGCTTCGGCCCCAACCCGCCGACCGGCGTCCAGCCGGCCGACGAGCTGTTCTATGTCGTCGACATCCTCGGCGCCCACCCCAAGGGCGCCTCGATCGACGGCCGCGGCGGCTCGCTGGCGGGCGTGCGCGTCACCGGCGGCGCCCGCCCGAGGCTGACGGTTCCTGCGACCGCGCCGCCCGCCCGGTTCGCCGCCAAGGTGCTCGACCGCGGCGCCGGGCGCAGGACGCGGGCCGGGCAGCTCGTGGTCGTCCAGTACGCGGGCGCCGTCTGGAGCCGCCGCCGGGTCTTCGACACGACCTGGACGACGGGGCAGCCGAAGGCGTTCAGGATCGGCGACGGCACCGTGATCAAGGCCTGGGACCAGGCGCTGGTCGGTGTCCCGGCCGGCAGCCGCGTCCTGATGATCGTCCCGCCCGCGTACGGGTACGGCGCCCCGGGCCACCCCGCGTACGGGATCAAGGGCTCCGACACCCTCGTCTTCGTGGTCGACGTTCTGGCCGCGTACTGACGGCGAAATAGACTCCGCTTGTGGGTGACCGGAGGGAGCCGACCATCAGACACAGCACCGACGACCTCGAGGCGCTGGCCCTGCTGCACGACCCCGTACGCCGCAGCCTCTACGAGGCTGTCACCGCCGGCGGCGGCGACGTGGGCAGGGGAGAGGCGGCCGAGGCGGCGGGCGTGTCCAGGACGCTGGCCGGGCACCACCTGGACAAGCTCGTCGAGGCGGGCCTGCTGGAGAGCGGGTTCCGGCAGCAGGAGAAGAAGGGCCCCGGCAGCGGCCGTCCCGCCAAGGTCTACCGCAGGGCCAGGGGCGAGCGGTCGGTGAGCCTGCCGCCGCGCGACTACGCCACCCTCGCCTCCGCCCTGGCCGACGTCGTGGACCTGCTCGGCGCCGAGGAGCAGGCCGAGGAGGCGGCGCGGCGCGCGGGCGAGCGCATGGCCGGGCGGCACGCCGGGCAGCCGGTGGAGCAGGTGCTGGGGGAGCGCGGCTACGAGCCCTACGAGGAGGCCGGGGTGGTGCGGCTGCGCAACTGCCCGTTCCACGCCCTGGCCGAGGAGCAGCCGCTGCTGGTGTGCTCCATGAACCTGGCCCTGTGCCAGGGGCTGCTCCAGGGGCTCGGTGACGACCCGGCCAGGGCGAGGCTGGATCCGCGGCCGGGAGAGTGCTGCGTCTCCCTTTCTAAAACAAATGAAGATTGACATAGAAGGGGGAGGGGTGGTGTGCTGACGTCATGCATCTCGCTGAGCTGAACCTCGCCCACCTGCGCGCCCCCATCGACTCCGCCGAGCTCGCCGAGTTCGTCGCCCTGCTCGAACCCATCAACGCCATCGCCGACGAAGCCCCCGGATTCGTGTGGCGGCTGAAGGAGAGCGAGACCGACCCCACCGCCACCGTCGTGCACGACTACGGCGACTACCTGCTGATCAACTTCTCGGTGTGGGAGTCGCTCGACTCGTTGTGGAACTACGTCTACCGCAGCCCCCACTTGGGCGTGCTGCGCCGCCGCAGGGAGTGGTTCCTGCGCATGGCGGAGCCCTACATGGTGATGTGGTGGATCCCCGAGGGGCACATCCCCTCGCTGGCCGAGGGCATGGCGCGGCTCGAACGCCTCAAGGCGGAGGGCCCCAGCCCCGAGGCGTTCACGTTCAAGGACTCCTACGCCAGCAGCGAGGCCGTCAGCCTGCCCGCCGCCGCCGAGGCCACGAAGTAGGCCAGGTCCTCCTCCAGGCCCCGGCCCATCGTCGACAGCTTGACCGGCGAGCCGCGCAGCGCCTCGTGCAGCCCGTCCACCGGCACCGGCACCAGCCGGTGCCGCACGGCCAGCAGCTCGGCCTGGTCCCTGACCCGCTCGCCGAAGTCGCCGGGCAGCTCCGGCACCGGCACGTCCGCCGGGCACAGCGCCACCCGGCCGTAGGCGGTCAGCGAGTGGTGGGAGACGCCGTAGTGGCGCTCGCGCCGGTCGCCCTCGCTGACCCGCAGCGCCGCCACCGGCCGCCCCCGCAGCACCCCGGCCGCGTTGACCGCCTCGCCCGCCGATACGCCCGAGAAGCCCCACTTGGTGCCCGTGCCGAGGTTGCCGGGGCCCTGGGTGACGATCGCGACGTCGGCCTCCAGCACGTGCCTGGCCGCCAGCAGCCCCGTGTGCACGGTGACCGCCTCCACGTCGCCGCCGAACGCCTGCCCGACCGTCACCACGCCCGCCAGCCAGCCGATCTCGCGCAGCCGCGCCGCCGCCATCGAGAACCACACCGGCAGCGCGCCGCCGTCCTGCATCACGTACGCCACCCGCGTGCCGGGCGCGGCCTCGTACAGGCCGCACAGGATCGGCGCCAGCGCCGAGTGCAGGTCGGCCACCACCACCGGCATGTCATCCAGGGCGTCGGCCTCCCGCAACACGTCGTGATGCGGGGAGTCCTGCTCGTCCGCGCCCAGCACCGTGGCCTGCAGCGGGGTGTAGCGGGCCTTCACCAGGTGCCCCGGCCCGACGGGATCTTGCGGCAAACGGTTCGGGACGGCCACCACCATGGCGTAACCTCCCGTACCGAGACCCATCGCGAGCGCGGTCGTGTTGAGCAGCACCTCGTCGCCGGGTTCCGGGCGGCCCACCAACGGCGGGTACGCGAGCGCCCGGCACTCCCCCTCGGGGACGGCGACGTCCAGCTCCACCGCTCCCGGCCACTCGCGTCGGATCCGTACGACCTCGCCCTTGCGCCATCTGATCACGGGGGCAGGGTAGCGTCATGAAGGAGGAGTGAGGCAGATGTCGCGCCGGAAAACGGAACGGTTGCTCAATCTGGTGATCTGCCTGCTCGCCACCCGGCGCCCGCTGTCGGCCGAGCAGATCCGCCAAGCCGTGCCCGGCTACGACCGGGACGGCGACGAGGCGTTCCAGCGCATGTTCGAACGCGACAAGAACGAGCTGCGCGAGATCGGCATCCCCATCGACGTGGTGCGCGACCCGTGGGAGGACGAGCCGGGCTACCGGATCGAGCGGCAGTCGTACGAGCTGCCCGAGATCACCCTGGAGCCCGACGAGGCCGCCGTGCTCGGCCTGGCCGCGCAGGTGTGGCAGCGTGCCAGCCTGGCCGAGGCCGCCTCCGGGGCGCTGCTGAAGCTGCGCGCCGGCGGCGTGTCCACCGACCAGCCCGTCGGCACCGGAGCCCTGGAGCTGCGGGTCGACACCCGCGACCCGGCCTTCCCCGCGCTGTGGGACGCCGTGCGCGACCGGCGCGTGGTGCGCTTCGACTACCGCGGCGCCGGCAGCGAGAGCGTGCGCAGCCGCACCGTGGAGCCGTGGGGCGTGGTCAGCCGCCGCGGCAAGTGGTATCTGGCGGGGTTCGACCGCGACCGGCAGGCGCCGCGCGCCTTCCGGCTCAGCCGCATCACCGGGCAGGTCGCCGCGCTCGGCAAGGCGGGCGTCGTGCAGGTGCCCGAAGGCATCGACCTGCGGGCCATGGTCGGCTTCCCCGACGAGCCTATGGACGAGCGCGTCGCCGTCGTACGCGTGCGCCAGGGGGCGTGCGAGGGGTTGCGGCAGCTGGCCAGGGCCGTGCACCTGGGCATCGACGGGTGGGACGAGGCCGAGCTGGCCTTCACCGACCCCGAACGGCTCGCCGGGTGGATGGCCAGCCTCGGCCCCGACGTCGAGGTCGTCGAGCCGCCGGACGCCCGCGAGGCCGTCATCCGCAGACTGAAGGGGGCAATGGCGTGAGCGAGCGGAGCGAGCGAACAATCAGACGCAGCAGCGGCCCGCTCATGCGACCGACGAAGGAGGGCGCATGAGTGGGTCGGCGGATCGGCTGCCGAGGTTGCTGGCGCTGGTGCCGTACCTGATGTCCCATCCGGGGGCGCAGGTCGGCGAGGTGGCCGCGGTGTTCGGGCTGAGCGAGAAGCAGCTCATCGACGACCTGCAGCTCGTATGGATGTGCGGGCTGCCCGGCCACACCCCCGGCGACCTGATCGACGTGTCCTGGGACGGCGGCGAGATCCTCATCGACAACGCCGACACCATCGCCAGGCCGCTGCGGCTCGGCATCGACGAGGCCAGCGCCCTGCTGGTCGCGCTGCGCATGCTGGCCGCCACCCCCGAGCTCGCCGAGGTGCAGGCCGGCAGCGACGCGCTGCCCCGGGTGATGGCCAAGCTGGAACGGGCCGCCGGCGAGGGCGCCGCCACGGTCAGCAGCCAGGTCGCCGTCGACGTGGACGCCGCCCCCGACGCGCTGCCGCGCGTGCGCGAAGGGCTGAAGCGGGGGCGCAGGCTGTCGCTGCGCTACTACGTGCCCGGGCGCGACGAGGTGACGCCGCGCGAGGTCGACCCCACCCGGGTCGTGGTCGTCGACGGCCGCGCCTACCTGGAGGGCTGGTGCTACCGGGCCGAGGCGATGCGGCTGTTCAGGCTCGACCGCATGCTCGGCGTGGACGTCCTTGACGTGCCCGCCGACCCGCCGGCGGAGGCCGAGCCCATCGACGTGACCCAGGGCGTCTTCCGGCCCTCGCCGACCGACGAGCTGGTCGAGCTGGAGGTCAGCGCCGCCGGGCGGTGGGTGGCCGAGTACTACCCGTGCGAGCAGGTCACCGAGCTGGGCGAAGGGCGGCTGCGGGTGGCGCTGCGGGCCCGCGACGACGACTGGATACTCAAGCTGGCGCTGCGGCTGGGCGACACCGGCAGGGTCGTCTCGCCGCCTCGGATGGCCGAGACCGTGCGCCGCGAGGCCGAGCGCGCCCTGGCCCTGTACGCTCACCGGTCATGACGTGGATCTTCGTGGCGGCCGGGCTCGTACTGGCCGGACTGGCCGTGCTGGGGGTCGCCGGAGCCAGGGTCGTGGCCGCGGCACGTGGGCTCAACAGGGAAATCGCTCAAGTTAACGAGCAATTCAGAATGAAACAGGACCTCAAGGGATGAGGCAGAGCCGCTGGCAGCGTACGATCGGGGGGAAGAACAGCACTCTGCTCACCATGAAGGACGTCACATGAACTTGGGAGCTCCAGAGATCATCCTGATCCTGGTGGCGCTGGTCCTCCTCTTCGGGGCCAAGAAGCTGCCGGACCTCGCCCGTGGCGTCGGACGGTCCCTGCGCATCTTCAAGGCGGAGACCAGCAAGATGACCGAGGACGACGACGACAAGCCGACGGTCGTGCAGGCCACGCCCGAGCCCCAGCAGGCGCCCGCGCCTCCGCAGCAGATCCCGGCCGCGCCGGTGATCTCCGCCGAGGAGCAGGCCCGCCGGCTCGAGGAGGAGGCCGCGCGGCTGCGGGCCGGCGCGCAGGCCGACAAGCGTCCCTGACCCCCGCCCCCTCGTCCCCAGGACTGCTTAGATGGCGCTGCTGAAACGATCGGGCCCCAGGCCGAAGCCGGAGCCGGACCCAGAAGGCCGGATGCCGCTCATGGAGCACCTGCGTGAGCTGCGCAACCGGCTGCTCATCGCATTCGCCGCGATCGCGGTCGGCCTGATCGTCGGCTGGATCGTCTCGGGGCCTGTGTGGGAGCTGCTCAAGGAGCCCTACTGCGCGACTCCTCAATCGCGCCAGCTCAACGGGGCGTGCAGTCTCACCTACAACGGCATCTTCTCGTCGTTCTTCATCACGCTGAAGGTCTCGTTGATGGTCGGCCTCGTGGTGTCCTCGCCCGCCTGGCTCTACCAGATCTGGGCGTTCGTCACCCCGGCGCTCTACCGCACCGAGAAGCGCTACACGCTGACGTTCCTGGCGCTGGCCATCCCGCTGTTCGCGCTGGGCGCGGGGCTGTCCTACTTCATCATGGACACCGCCCTGGGGTTCCTGCTGGGGTTCTCGCTCGACGGCACGGTCGCCACGATCTCCATCGACGACTACCTCGACTACGTCCTGATCATGCTCATGATCTTCGGGGTGTCGTTCGAGCTGCCGCTGCTGCTGGTGTTCCTCAACGTCATCGGGGTGCTGTCGCACGCGACCGTCTCCAAGCACCGGCGGCTGGTCATCTTCCTGATGTTCGTGTTCGGCGCCGTCGTCACGCCGGGCGGCGACCCGATCACCATGATGGCGCTGGCGGCGCCGATGATCGTGCTGTTCATGGCGGCCGAGCTGTTCATGTACCTGCGGGAGAAGCGGCAGCCGGAGAGCGAGTTCGCCCACCTGTCCGACGACGAGGCCTCGCCGCTGCCGGAGGACACGCCGCTCGACGACGACCCTGAGGACAAAGAGGACTCCGGTTCGGTCCGATGACGGCTGACGGGCCTCGGGAGCCCTCCCGGCCAGAAGAGGATTCCGGTTCCGCCCGATAGGCGATAGGTTCCGGGCGTGTCCCCGCAACTCGCCCTGCTCGTCAACCCGGCCGCCCGCGGCGGCCGGACGCTGCGCATGCTCGAGCCCGTGGCGCGCCGGCTGCGTGCCGGCGGAGCCGAGCTGTCGGTGATCGTCGGCGTCGACGCCGCCGATGCGCTCGAACGCGCCTGCACGGCCGTCGCCGAACGCCCTGACGCGCTCGTCGCCTTCGGCGGCGACGGCCTCGTCCATCTCGCCGTGCAGGCCGTGGCCGGCACCGACGTGCCGCTCGGGATCATCCCCGCGGGCACCGGCAACGACATCGCGGCCGCGCTCGGCCTGCCGTGCAAGGACCCCGTCATGGCGGCCCGCGTCGTGCTGCGCATGAAGTCGCGGCTGGTCGACGTGGCCCGCCTCCGCGCGGGAGGCGCCGAGGAACTGTTCGCGGGGGTGGTGTGCTGCGGGTTCGACTCGCGGGTCAACGAGCGGGCCAACCGGCTCACCTGGCCGCCCGGGATGGCCAAGTACGTGGTCGCGATGCTGGAGGAACTGCGCTCGTTCCGGCCCATCCCGTTCCGGGTCACCTTCGACGGGGACGAGGTGGTGGAGCAGGAGGCCATGCTGGTGGCCGTGGCCAACACGCGCTCGTACGGGGCGGGGATGCGGGTGTGCCCGGACGCGCTGCCCGACGACGGGCTGCTGGACGTGATGATGGTGGGCGCGATCTCCAAGGGGGAGTTCCTGCGGGTGTTCCCGAGCGTGTACCGGGGGACGCACGTCGGGCATCGCGCCGTGTCGGTGCGGCGGGTGCGCAGCGTGCGGCTGGAGGCCCTCGACGTGGTGGCGTACGCGGACGGGGAACGGATCGGGCCGGTGCCGCTGGAGTGCGAGGTGCGGCCGGGGGCGCTGCGGGTCATCGTTTAAGATCTACAATGTAAAGGCGCCGGGATGGTCCGGAACGATGCCGCTGGGTGCTCCTGGCCCGCGGCGGGGGGAGGGGCGGGAATGGGCGGGACGGACCGGAATGGCGATTTCGGTAGGCTGACGGGTATGACAACGCCAGCGGAACGTTACGCGGCCTTCCGTCAGAAGCACGGGGACGAAGGGGCCGCTCTCAGATCGTTCCGAGGTCTCTACGACTTCGAGCTGGACGACTTCCAGCTCGACGCCTGCCGGGCCCTGGAAGCCGGCGACGGCGTCCTGGTGGCGGCGCCCACGGGGTCGGGCAAGACGGTGGTCGGCGAGTTCGCCGTGCACCTGGCCTTGGAGCAGGGCCGCAAGTGCTTCTACACCACCCCCATCAAGGCGTTGTCCAACCAGAAGTACAACGACCTGGTCAAACGCTACGGCACCGCCAAGGTCGGCCTGCTGACCGGCGACAACAGCATCAACGGCGACGCCCCCATCGTGGTCATGACCACCGAGGTGCTGCGCAACATGCTCTACGCCGGGTCCGCCACGCTGGGCGGGCTCGGTTTCGTCGTCATGGACGAGGTCCACTACCTGGCCGACCGGTTCCGCGGCGCGGTGTGGGAAGAGGTCATCATCCACCTGCCGGAGTCGGTCCGGCTGGTGGCGCTGTCGGCGACGGTGAGCAACGCCGAGGAGTTCGGCGAGTGGATGGGCGAGGTGCGCGGCGACACCACGGTCATCGTCGACGAGGTCCGGCCGGTGCCGCTGTGGCAGCACATGATGGTGGGCAACCGCCTCTACGACATGTTCATGAACGACGACCTGACGCCGCGCATCAACCCCACCTTGATGAGGGTGACCAAGGACGCCGAGCGGCTGACCGCGGGCCGGGGCCGGCGCGGCTACGGCCGGCCGCAGCGGTCCCGGCCGCCGGACCGCGTGCAGGTCATCGAGAAGCTGGACGCCGAAGGGCTGCTGCCGGCGATCACGTTCATCTTCTCCCGCGCCGGTTGCGACGCGGCGGTGCAGCAGTGCCTGTACGCCGGGATCCGGCTCACCACCGACCGCGAGCGGCACGAGATCAGGCAGCTCGTCGATGAGCGCACCGCGCACCTGCCCGACGAGGACCTGGCGGTGCTGGGCTTCCTGGAGTGGCGCGACTGCCTGGAGCGCGGCCTGGCGGCGCACCACGCGGGCATGCTGCCGGCCTTCAAGGAGGTCGTGGAGGAGCTGTTCACCCGCGGGCTGGTCAAGGCGGTCTTCGCCACGGAGACCCTCGCCCTCGGCATCAACATGCCGGCCCGGAGCGTGGTGATCGAGAAGCTGGACAAGTGGAACGGCGAGTCCCACGCCGACCTGACGCCCGGCGAGTACACCCAGCTGACCGGGCGGGCCGGGCGGCGCGGCATCGACGTCGAGGGCCACGCCGTGGTGCTGTGGCAGACGGGCATGGACCCGCTGTCGGTGGCGGGCCTGGCCGGCACCCGGACCTACCCGCTGCGTTCCAGCTTCCAGCCGTCGTACAACATGGCCGTCAACCTGGTCGGCCAGTTCGGCAGGGAGCGGGCGCGCACGCTGCTGGAGGAGTCGTTCGCGCAGTTCCAGGCCGACCGGGCGGTCGTGGGCCTGGCCAAGCAGCTGCGCAAGCACGAGGAGGCCCTGGAGGGCTACCAGGAGGCCATGACGTGCCACCTGGGTGACTTCCCCGAATACGCGGCGCTGCGCCGCCGCCTGTCCGATCGGGAGGCCGAGCTGGCCAGGCAGCGGGGCGCCGCCCGGCGCGCCGCGGCGGTGCGGTCGCTGGAGGCGCTGGAGCCCGGGGACGTCATCCGGGTGCCCGGCGGGCGGCGGGCCGGTCTGGCGATCGTGCTCGACCCGGGGCGCAACCCGCGCGGCCGCGCCGCCGGGACGGGGCCCACCCCGCTCGTGCTGACGATCGGCAAGCAGGTCAAAAAGCTCGACCCGGCCGACTTCCCGGTGCCGGTCGAGCCCTTGGAGAAGCTGCGCATCCCGAAGAACTTCAACGGCCGCTCGCCGAAGGAACGCGCCAACCTCGTCTCCACGCTGCTGGCCAAGATGGGCGATCGTGACCTGGGCAAGCCGGCCAGGGCCCGCGACCACACCGTGGAGGACGAGGAGGTCAACGAGCTGCGCCGGCGCATCCGCCAGCACCCGTGCCACGGCTGCGACGAGCGCGAGGATCACGCCCGCTGGGCCGAGCGCTACTACAAGCTGCTGCGCGAGACCGAAGGGCTGCGCCGCCGCGTCGAGGGCCGCTCGCACGTGATCTCCCGTACGTTCGACCGCATCTGCTCGGTGCTGGAGCAGCTCGGCTACCTCGACGGCGAGACGGTCACCGACGAGGGCCGCCGCCTGGGCCGCATCTACACCGAGCTGGACCTGCTGACCGCCGAGAGCCTGCGCAAGGGGCTGTGGGAGGAGCTGGAGCCGGCCGAGCTGGCGGCCTGCGTGTCGGCGCTGGTGTTCGAGTCACGGGCCGCCGACGACGCCCGCCGTCCCAAGATCCCCGCAGGGCGGGCCCAGGACGCGCTGACGTCGATGATCCGGCTGTGGGGGGAGCTGGAGGGCATCGAGTCCGACCACGGGCTGTCCACCATCAGGGAGCCCGACCTGGGGTTCGCCTGGGCGGCGTTCCGCTGGACGAAGGGGCACAGCCTGGACGCGGTGCTCATGGACGGCATCAACGGCAACGAGCTGGCCGCCGGCGACTTCGTACGGTGGATCAAGCAGCTGATGGACCTGCTCGGCCAGCTCGGGAACGCGGCCCCGCCCGGCAGCAAGATCAAGCAGACCGCCGTCAAGGCCGTGGACGGCATGCGGCGCGGGGTGGTGGCCTACTCCTCGCTCACCTGAGCGTGCTCTTGGCCGCCCGGTCGTGCTAGTCGTCGTGGCGGAGTCCGAGGACCATCACCACCAGGCCCAGCAGGCCTGTCGCGGTGGCGACGGCGGCCAGCGTGCCGCCGTCGAACCACAGGTGCAGCAGGCCGAAGCTCTTGTCGAAGAAGTGCTCGGCGATGAGCGCGCCAAAGCCCTGAATCATGAGGATGATGCCGAGGAAGGTCATGCACCGATCGTGGCAGCCGTAGCGGAAGGTGCCATCGAACCAAAGTATCGGCCGCCCTACTCCTTGGAACCAGTGCCGAGACGCACCTTTGGCGGTTACATTACCTTATTTAGCTGTTTCCTGCATTTACATCTAATTTAACCGGAATGCGGAATCGCCTTTCTGGGCTGCTTCGACGGGTCAAGTCTCTTTTGCACCGACGAATATCTCGTGATTTATTTGCATTTGAGTGCTAGCGTCCGATTTGTGAATGTGTCGGCCATCCAACGGGGGAGGAATCATGGCTAACACGCAGTTCACGCGAGTCGGGTTCCAAGAAGGATGGGGTTGCCGCCGACGGCGGTGGCGCAGACGCCGCTGCTGCTGGGGCAGACGCCGTAAGTGGTGGTGGGGGTGGTAAACACACCCCGTGAGGGCCGGCGGCTGAGCCGCCGGCTCTCTTTCGTCGCCTCCGGCCGTGAACTCGCTCCGGCGATCACTCTGCGCCGCACCTTCCGCGAGTTCTGGCCGGACACCCGCGGGTTGCGCCGGCTGTTCGCGGCCGGTGTGGTGCTCGCCATCGTCGCGGCGCTGTGTGAGGTCGCCGCGATCCGGCTGTTCGGCCACATCACGGACGAAGTGCTCGCCACCCGGGAGCTGGGGGCGTTCTGGGTTCCCGCGGTCAGCTGGCTCGGGCTCGCCGCGGTCGCGGGGGTCGCGTCCTTCGCCGGCTCGTACGTCACCGCGCTCGGCGCCGAACGTTTCCTGCTGGGACTGCGCGACCGGGTGTTCGCCCACATCCAGAAGCTCGCGCCGGACTTCTCCGAGAAGCGGCGCCTCGGCGACCTCATGGCCCGGCTCACCGACGACGTCGAGGCCATCGAGGAACTCGTCGGCTCCGGGCTGGTCAAAGCGCTCACCGCGGCCGCCGGCGCCGTGTTCTTCGCCGGGGCCGCCTTCCTCATCCGGTGGGACCTCGCGCTCGTCACCTTCGCCCTGATTCCGGCGTTCCTGCTGGTGTCGAGGGCATTCGCGGCCAGGTTCAGAACGGCCGCGGCCCGCGAGCGGTACAGCAACGGCGCCATGAACAGCGTCCTGGAGGAAGGGCTGGCCAACCAGCCGCTGGTGCAGGCGTACAACCGGCAGCCGGCCGAGGCCCGCCGCCTGCACACCGAGGGACGCACGTGGCTGCGCGCCAACATGGCGCAGGCCTGGCTGTCCGGCCTGTACGGTCCCGCCGTCCAGGTCATCGAGACCGTCTGCCTGATCGTCATTCTCGGGGTCGGCGCGTGGGAGATCGCCGCCGGCCGGCTGACCATCGGTGGCCTGCTCGCCTTCGCCGCGTACCTGGCCCTGCTCTACCCGGCCGTGCAGAGCCTCGGCGAGCTGGCCCTGACGGTGTCCGAGGCGGCCGCGGGATCCGACCGGATCATCGAGATCCTGCGGACCAAGCCCGCCGTCACCGACGCTCCCGGCGCCGTTGCCGCGGGAACCCGGGGACGCTGCCGAGGGCGGGTCGACTTCGAGCGGGTCGGCTTCACCTACCCGGGGCGGGGACGGCCGGTGCTGCGGGAGGTGTCCTTCGCCGCCGAGCCCGGCGAACTGCTCGTGCTCACCGGGCCCAGCGGGGCGGGCAAGTCCACGCTGGCCAAGCTGCTGCTGCGCTTCTACGACCCGGACGCGGGACGCATCCTGCTCGACGGCGCCGACATCCGCGGCCTCACCCGCGAGTCGCTGCGCGCCAACGTCACCGTCCTGCACCAGGAGACGCTGCTGTTCTCCGGATCGGTACGGGACAACATCGCCTACGGGCGGCCGGACGCCTCGCACGACGAGGTCATCAAGGCCGCCGAGGCGGCCGGGGTGCACGACTTCGTCAAGCTGCTGCCCCAGGGCTACGACACGCCGGTGGGACAGCGGGGGAGGCTCCTGTCCGGCGGGCAGCGGCAGCGGATCGCCATCGCCAGGGCCATCCTGCGCGACGCGCCCGTGCTGGTGCTCGACGAGCCCATGAGCGGGCTGGACGAGACGATGGCCACCCAGGTCATGCAGCCGCTGCGGCGGCTCATGGCCGGTCGCACGACGATCCTCATCACCCACGACCTCCGGCACGCGCCGGAAGGAGCGCGGATCGTCGAGCTGGAGCCGGTGCCCCGCGAGAGCCGCCTGCGCCTCAAGCGCATCGGCACCCCGGCCCGCCGCCCCGCCCCGTCCCGCGACGCACACCACGAGACAGCGTCGGGCGCGGCGCGACAGCCGGCATCGCCGGGGATGGCGCGGCAGGTCGTGTCATCGGTGTCACCATCGGATCGGATGTGCGGTGCTCAGCAGGGGACGCTGTCCGACCCGGGACGGCATGCGGCAGGGGCCCCGGATGCGTTGCACGGCGTCCGCCAGGGCACAGCCCCGGGCCCGCGCGACGACAGCCCGGAATCCTAGGCGCCCGCACACGGCCCCGACTGCGGCCAGGGCCGTGTGCGCCCCCCGCCCGCGCGGACGGGACAACCGCCGGGCCCGCGGGTCGCACCCGCCGACGCCGACACCCGCCCACCAGGGCGAGGCACCGCCCCCTGTGCCGATAGGCATCGGTGAGATGGGCACCTAAGGGGAATTCACTGGACTCCCGGAGCCGGCGGAATCGGGATGGCCGCGCTCGTTGCGGGTGTATGGCGGGGCGCATCTGCTCGATAGAATCGGAGAGCGCTCTCCGCTTGTCAGGAAGAAGGCAGGTGCACATCATGGGCGACGACCACAGCACGGCCAGGCCGTTACGCGCCGACGCCCGCCGCAACCGCGAGCGGGTCCTGCAGATCGCCCAGGAGGCGTTGGCCAGCGACGGCCTGACCATCTCCTTCGACGAGATCGCCCGCCGGGCCGGCTTCGGGGTGGGCACCGTTTACCGGCATTTCCCGACCAAGGAGGCGCTGTTCGAGGCGGTGCTGCTGGGGCGGATCGAGCGGTTCGTGGCCGACGCCCGCGCGCTGGGCACGGCGGAGGACCCGGGCAAGGCGTTCTTCGGATGGTTCACGCGGGTGGTCGAGCAGGCCTCGGCCAACCAGGCGCTGTGCGACATGCTGGACGACGGCTCGGGGATGGCGTTACGGCCGGGCTCGGCACTCGAGAACGACTTCGCCGCCGCCCTCGGCCGGCTGCTCGCCAGGGCGCAGCAGGCCGGCGCGGTACGGCGGGACCTGGTGACCGAGGACGTGCGGGACCTGTTACGAGGGTGCCTGGCGGCCGAGCGCCGAGCACGGGCCAGAGGCGGGGCCGTGCGGCTGGCGGAGGTCATCTGCGACGGCATGCGGGCCGGACCACGCTGAGGGTCAGGTCAGGGTGAAACGGACCTCGCGGGTGGCCGGGTCCGCTCGCGTCAGCCGTACCGTGACCTGCTCGCCGAGGGGGACGGGCCCGTCGCAGCGGGCGATCACCGCGGGGTCGGTGAGTTGCACCTGGCCGCCGCCGCGCCGCTCGTCCACGTCGATCACCACCGCCTCGAACGCCTGCCCGAGCCGGTCCCGCAGCAGGAACGCCTCCACCAGGTCCACGCAGGCCCGGTCCACGGCGGCGGCGCGCCGCCCGGAGGACGCCATGAGAGCGGGCAGGCTCGCCAGGCTCGCGCGCACGTCGGAGGGCACCGGCTCGCCCGCGGCGATCGCCAGGCACACCTCCGTCGCGTACCGGTCGACCAGGCGCCGCAGCGGGGCCGTGACGTGTGCGTACGGTGCGGCCACCGCCGCGTGCCCGGCCTCCTTCGGCGGCGCCCCGTCGAAGGCCTCGTAGCCGGAGCCGCGCAGCAGCACCCTGGACTCGTGCAGGAACGCCGCCTGCTGAGGGTTCTTCGGGTCCAGGTCGTGCACCACGGCGCCGTACCCGGCGCCGTCGGGCCACGGCACCCCCAGCGCCCCCGCCACCCTGCGGACCTTGGCCAGGTCGCCGGAGTGCGGCGGCGGCAGCACCCGCAGGATGCCGATCTCGGCGTCGAGCATCATCGCGGCCGCCGCCATGCCGGTCAGCAGGGAGATCTGCGCGTTCCACGCCTCGGCCGGCAGGGGCAGCCGGTACTCCAGCCGGTAACCGCCGTCGGCCGCCGTCACCTCCTGCTGGGGTGTGGGCAGGGTGACGCCGCCGCGCTCGCGTTCCAGGGCCAGCCGGAGCCGGCCGATCTCGGCCAGCAGCCCCAGAGTGCCGTCGGCGGTGCCGGTGTCGACCGCCGCCTGCACGTAGGTGTAGTCCAGGCGCTCGCGGCTGCGGATGAGGGCACGCTGCACGTCCGCGCCCACCGTGCGGCCGTCGGCGTCGAGGTCGATCACCCACACCGCGGCCGGTCGCGGGACGCCCGGCAGCAGGCTGGCCGCGCCCTCGGACAACACGCGGGGGTGCAGCGGCACCTTGCCCGCCGGCAGATAGACGGTCTCGCCCCGGGCCCTGGCCTCGGCGTCGATGACGCCGCCGGGCCGCACGAACGCGCCGACGTCGGCGATGGCATACCAGACGCGGTAGCCGCCGCGCAGCCGCTCCAGGTGCACGGCCTGGTCGAGGTCCATCGATCCGGGCGGGTCGATGGTGACGAACGGCACGTCGGTGAGGTCCTTACCGCCCGGCCGGGGCACCTCCGCGACCCATCCGGCCTCTTCGAGCACGGCAGGCGGGAACTCGCCCGGCAGGGCGAGCTCGCGCGTGATCCGGTCGAAGCCGTCTTCCAGCTTGAGCGGTATCTCTTCGGGAACCTGAATCATCGACACGTCCCCAACCTACCGGGGCACGCGGGCGACGCCGATCATGCGAGGCGGCCGTCGAGCCCGGTGATCCGCAGCAGCCGCCGCATGGCGGGCGGGACGCCCGCGATCCGCAGCGGCGTGTGCTGGCGCTGGGCGTGGTTGTACACGGAGATGAGAATGCCGAGCCCGGCCGCGTCGATGAAGGACAGGCGGCTGACCTCGATGATCATCGAGGCCTGCGGGGCACCGCAGGCCTCCCGCAGCAGCGTGAGCAGGTGGCTGCGGAGCAGCTCGGTGGTGGCGATGTCCAGCTCGCCGGACACGGCGACCGTCACGGTGCCGTCGCGGTGGCTGGTGGTCAGGTGTAGTGGGTCCATGTCCGGCTCCGCGCTCTGTCAGGGCCGGGAACACCCAGTCGCTGTGCGCGGACCCGCCCTTGCCGTAGACACCAGATGCGCATGTCACTCAACGCGACTGCGTGCTTCCGGAATGAAGTTTACCTGCCTGGTCGCGTACGTCGAGAGCTGCGCGGCGGTATCTGGTGGACAGGAGAATTCCTCGGGAAAACAATTCCGATTACGTGGTTGCACAAAAGCGCCCCATAGCTCCCTTTGAGGCCGAGAAGGAGGAGAGAGACTGGCTCGGCGCTGATGTGCAGGCGTGCGGCCAGTTCTGTGGCTTTTTACCTTTTCCGCCTGCGGTGCCCCGCGTGTACTGGGGGCAGGACGCCGGTGGGCGGGGTCGCGGCGGCCGGTCTGGGGGGCCGGCCGCCTTGCCGACCGGGCGGTCTGCAGGAGGGGCCCGTGGAGGAACCGTCCTTCCGGCGTGATGCCGGAAGGACGGACAGGGCATTTTCCCGAAATTCGGAGTTTGTGGGGAAAGATCACACTACGCTGCTAGCCCGGCAGGTACGAGGGGGTGGCGCAAGGTGTGGATCGCAGCCGCGGGGCTGGCCGCCATCGTCGTGGGAATGGTGGTCTGGTGGCTTCGCCGTGGCCCGGTCAGCGGTGACGCCGGCGGCCTGTTCGAGGTCGAGCGGACGTGGGACTGGGAACGGCGCCTCACGCCCGAGGCCGAGGCCGCGTTCATGGAGGGCCTGCGGGCCTACCACGACGCGGGGAACACCGTGCGCCTCATGGGCGAGCAGGGCCTGCTCACGACAGACGACCCGCCCCGGCTGATCTCCCTGCGGCTGCTCGCCGACGCCTTCACCGCCCTGGGCGACGCCGCGATGCACGATCCGCACGGTACGGTCGCCGCCTTGATGGCACGGTTCACCGCCGCCGAGCGGCCCGGGGTGCTGCACCTGCGGCCGGAGTGGCTCGCCGGAGAGGTGGACGGCATGGATCGGGCGGCCTTCACCGACGCCGTGCGGGCGATGGTGTGCCCGCCGGGAGCGTCCTGGTCGAGCGACGAGGACCGGGGAGCGCTGTGGGTGGCCGTGGCCGTAGGCGAGCCCGCGGAGGAGCAGGCCGGGGTGGGAACGTGCCAAGAGGCCAACACGATGATGCTGGACCTCGCCCGCGTGCTCGACCTCTATCAGGAGGCCCGCGAGAAGCAGCCCGACGCGGCGGCAGGCGAGCTGCTGCGCGAGGTCGTGTCCGGCGTGCTCGCCGCCGGCGGGCCGGGTCTGACCTGGACGCGTACGCCCACCCCCGAGGAGCGCCGGGTCGTGGCGGACGGTCTTACGCGTTGACCTCGGCGCGGCCGTGCCGCCAGTAGCCCATGAACGCCACCGCGCGCCGATCCATCCCGCGCTCGGCCACCAGGTGCCTGCGCAGGGTCTTGATCACGGCCGCCTCGCCGGCCAGCCACGCGTACAGCGAGTCGGCCGCCTCCTCCTGTGGAACCTCCCACAGTTCCTCGGCGTCGACGTCCACGTCGTCGAAGACCTCGGGCTGCGGCAGCAGCGGCGGCAGCAGCCGCTCGGCCGCGGCCCGCACGGCGGGCACGAGCAGGCCGCCGCGCTCGGCGCCGTTCCTGGCCAGCCAGCCGACCTTCACCGAGCAGGCGGTCTGGACCGGCAGGAAGTCGTCCTCGCAGGGGACCTCCATGAGGGCCTCGCCCACGACCCCGGCGGGCAGGCGTTCGAGCACGGAGCAGATCGCGGGCACGGCGGTCTCGTCGCCCGCGATGAGCACGGTCTTGCTTCCGGCCGGCGGGCGGAACTCCAGGCCGCCGTGCCATCCGTCATAGCGGGCGTTGGGGCCCATGAGGACGGCGATGTCGCCGGGCCGCACCCGCTCCGCCCACTGGGCGACCGGGCCGTCGCCGCCGGGGTGCATGACCACGTCGACATCCACCTCGCCGACCTCCCTGCGCACCTGCCTGGCGGTGTACGTGCGCATCGGGTTGCGCTTGTCGTCGTCGAGCGCCCGCCATTTCATGAACCAGTCGGGCCCGGTCGGCAGGTAGGCCAGGCCGTGCCCGGGAACCGGCAGGATGAGCTTGATGCGCTGGTCGAACCCGTTGTCGGCGAAGTGATGGAGATCCTCTCCGGTGAACGTCACCCGCAGGAACGACGGGCTCAGCCGCTGCAGCCGCTCGACCCGGACGTGGAACATGTGGAAGGGCTCGCTCATCCCCGACCTCCATCGACATTAGGTGAGCCTAACCTAATCGATCACGGGCGGGATCGCCAATGGCCGGCATCGCGGCGGCCACCTCCGCGGCGGCCGCACCGGCGCGTCACGGTCACCTCCGCCTCGGCGCTGACCAGCGCCCTGCCGGCCAGCGGCGCCGCGTCTGGATCGGCCACAACTCCTTCGGCAACGGCTACGACGCCGCCGTGGACGTCAAGCGGGCCGGCGACTCCGTCACCATCTCGTGGAACAAGGTCTCCTACCACAGCAAGACCATGCTGCCCGGCCACGACGACGGCGACAGCACCGAGGGCCGCGGGCGCGGGCCGCATCTCCGTCTGACCTCCCGAACGGCCTTTCCCCTCCCGGCCCCTCCGGCTCCCGTCCCGGAAGGGCCGCCCCGCGACCGGCGAGAACCATCGATTCAGGTAGCGTCTCCACTCAGGTCACACCCCCGCCTGAGTAAGGAGCCCGACTTTGTCCCCCGTGATCCTCTCCGCCGCGGGCACGGCCCTGCTGCTCGACACCGACGGCCAGGGCCTGCCGCGGGTGCGCCACTTCGGCGCGGACCTCGGCCCCGTCGCCGGGCCCGACCTCCTTCCCGCGCTTGGCTCCCCGGCACCCGCGCTGCCGCTGCTGCCCGCCCAGGGCGACAGCTGGTACGGCAGGCCGGGCCTGTCGGGCACCAGGACCGGCGAGCACTGGCCGGTCCGGTGGACCCTCGACCGGCTCGACGTGGACGCCGCCCCGGGCGCCGGCGGCACGGTGACCATCGCCGCCTCCGACGAGCAGGCGGGACTGGCGCTGGTGAGCGAGCTGGCCATGGACGCGGGCGGCCTGGTGACGCTGCGGCACACGGTGACCAACACCGCTGCCACGCCGTACCGGCTGGCGGGGCTGACCTGCGCGCTGCCGGTGCCCGCGCGGGCCGGCGAGCTGCTGGACTTCACCGGCCGGTGGGCGCTGGAGAAGGTGCCGCAGCGCAGGCCGTTCGGGCACGGCGTGTGGAGCAGGGAGAACCGGCGAGGCCGCACCGGGCACGACGCCACCGGGCTGCTCGTGGCCGGCACCGACGGGTTCGGCTTCCGCGGCGGTGAGGTGTGGGCGGTGCACGCCGGCTGGAGCGGCAACCACGTGCACTACGCCGAGCGGCTGCACGAGCAGCTCGCGCTGCTGGCCGCGGGCGAGCTGCTCGAGCCCGGCGAGATCACGCTGGCCGAGGGGGAGAGCTACCGCACGCCGCTGGTGTACTTCACCTGGTCCGGCAGCGGCCTGGACGAGGCGAGCGCCCGGCTGCACGAGCACCTGCGGGCCGCCCGCCCGCTCCCGGTCCGGCCGGTCACGCTCAACAACTGGGAGGCCACCTACTTCGACCACGGCCTCGACCGGCTGCTGGAGCTGGCCGACAAGGCCGCGGCCGCCGGGATCGAGCGGTTCGTGCTCGACGACGGCTGGTTCCGCCACCGCCGCCACGACCGCGCCGGGCTCGGCGACTGGTACGTCGACGAGGGGGTCTGGCCGGACGGGTTGCACCCGCTGGCCGACCACGTGCGCAAGCACGGCATGCAGTTCGGGCTCTGGTTCGAGCCGGAGATGATCAACGAGGACTCCGACCTGGCCCGCGCCCACCCCGACTGGATCCTCGGCCGGTCGGAGCGGATGCCGCCGCCGCAACGCAACCAGCAGACGCTCGACCTGGCGGAGCCGGGGGCGTACGCCTACCTGCTGGAGCGGCTCGACACCCTGGTCGGCGAGTACGCGCTCGACTACATCAAGTGGGACCACAACCGCGACATCGCCGAGCCCGTCCACGACGGCGTGGCCGGCGTGCACGCCCAGACGGAGGCGACCTACCGGCTGCTGGACGAGCTGCGCCGCCGCCACCCCGGGCTGGAGATCGAGTCGTGCTCGTCCGGCGGCGCCCGCGTCGACTACGGCATCCTCGCCCGCACCGACCGGGTGTGGACCTCCGACAGCAACGACGCCCTCGACCGGCAGGCCATCCAGCGCTGGACGGGGCTGCTCGTGCCGCCGGAGCGGATGGGCGCCCACGTCGGCGCGCCGCGCGACCACATCACCGGCCGGGCGCTGCCGCTGGCCTTCCGCGCCGGCACGGCGTTGTTCGGGCACATGGGCGTGGAATGGGACCTGACCTCGGCGAGCGAGGCCGACCTCGACGAACTGGCCACGTGGATCGCCCTGCACAAGCGGCTGCGGCCGGTGCTGCACGCCGGGAAGGTGGTCCGGGCTGACCACCCCGACCCGTCGTCGCTGCTGCACGGCGTGGTGCTGCCCGAGCGCGGCGTGTTCGGCTACGTCCAGCTGACCTCCCGCGTGGAGTCCGCGCCCGCGCCGCTGCGGCTGCCGGGCCTCGACCCCGCCGCCCTGTACGAGGTGCGCGTGGCCGGGCCCGTCCCCCAGGGCGCGGCGATGCCGCCGTGGGCCGCGATGCCGGAGTGGGCCGCGGCGCCGGTGCGGCTGCCCGGCGCCGCGCTGGGCGAGCTCGGGCTGCCCGCCCCGGCGCTCCGCCCGACGTCGGTGCTGGTCATCGAGGTGGAGAGGATCTAGTCACGGCCGGGGGGCTGTGGCCGGCCCAGGTCCAGCTCCGAGCCGCCGAACCTGTCGCGCAGGAAGCGGCCCTGATCACGTAGCGCCTGCTCGTCGCCCCGATGGATCGCCTCGGCGACCTTACGCATCTGGGCGTCGAGCAGCGCCAGCTGAGCCAGCAGCTCCTCGTGCGCGCTGCGCTCGCGATCGGCCCGGCGGGCCAGCGCGTACCCGCGCGGCAGGTTCGCGTAGGCCTCCAGGCTCGCGGGCAGGTAGCTGCGGATCGTCTGCGACACCACGTGCAGCTGGTCCGGGGACGCGGTCAGCTGCTCGGCCCGGCTGAGCACGTCGTCGATGACCTCGCCCAGCGTCAGCACCGCCCGGTCCACGTCGGCCGGGAAGCGGCCCTCGATCCGGCGCAGCAGCGCGTACAGGTCCTCCCGCAGCGCCCTCGTCTCGACGTCGGCGTGCGAGATCGTCAGCTTGACGCGGTCGGGCGGGGCGAGCAGCGCGCCCACCCCGTACAACGCGACCACGACCACCGGCCAGTACGCCCCCGCCAGCCCCAGGAAGTGTGCCAGCAGGCCGAGCAGCGCCAGGCACGATCCGGCGATGTTCCTGTTCGAGCCCAGGTACCGCAGCACCCGGTCACTGATAGCCACGGATCTCCTTGAACGCGCTGCTCAGCGACGTCGAACGGGCGTCGAACACGGCGCCGCCGGTCAGCTGCGCCACCTGGCGCATCTCCTCCACGTCGCTCTCGCCGAACAGCACCACGAACGTCGGCGTGCGCCGCCGCTCCTCCGGCAACGACCGGTAGTGGGACGCGAAGGCGGCGTAGTCGCTGCCGTCGGTGTTCTCGCCGTCGGTCATGAGCACGATCGAGCTGTAGCGGCCGGGCGTCACCGGCCGGTCGTAGGCCGAAGCGAGGCTGTCGTAGATCGCGGTGCCGCCGTCCGCCTCCAGCTCCTCGGCGAACGCCTTGATCTGCGCCAGCACCGGCTCGGGGTCCCGCTCGGGGACGGTGAACGCGACCGGGTCGCGCGCGCTGTCGTCGAACGGGATCATCGTCACGGTCTCCCTGTTGAGAAACCGTGTGAAGGCGCCGGACGTCGAGGTGTCCGCGCCGGTCAGCGCCACGAGCGCGGTGCGCAGCGCGTCGATCCTGTCGCCCCGCATCGACCCGGACGTGTCCAGCACGAACGTCGCCTCCGACGGGATGCGCACCTGGTTGAGGTAGGTGGAGATCAGCTCGTCGGCCGTGCTGCGCCGGTTCGGGAACGGCAACTCGATGAGCTGCGCGGCGCCGAACTTGGGATCCTGCGCCACGCCCGGCACGATCGGCCGCCGGTGCGTGCCGGTCCTGATCTCCTTCTGCACGGCGGGCGTGCGCAGCCAGGCGGCGAGCTTGCCGTACAGGGCCTTCTTCTCCTCCGGGGCGGAGGCCAGCAGCGTGAGCGGGTAGTCGGCGCTGACCACGCCGTCGCTGGGGTAGACGAGCGTGACCTTCTCGCGCAGGCCCAGCAGCACCGACTCGTAGTTCACCATCCCGTCCACGCCCGGGTCGCGGGCGTACGCCTCGGCCAGCCAGCCCGACGAGCCGGCCGTCAGCCGCTGCGCCGAGAAGAACTCCTTCAGCTTCGGCGTGACCCCGGCCACCTGCTCGGCGCTGAGCGCGCCGTCCGCGTCCGACAGCGCCGCCGCCACCCCCACCAGGGCGGAGAAGCCCGAGTTGGAGGAGGCCGGGTTCGTCATGCCGAAGCTGAAGCGGCCGCTTTTGGCCGCCGCCGCGATGTCCGCCCACGACACCGGCTTGCCGTCCCAGCCGAGCTCGGCCGCCTTGGCCGGCTTCAGCCCCAGCACCACGGGCGAGACCATGGTCTTGGTCTGGGTGGACAGCTTGGCCTGCGCGCCGTCGATCAGCGACAGGTAGCGGTTGGAGGAGAACCAGATCGCGTCCACCCGTTCGGCGGCCCGGCCGCTCGCGACCTGCTCGGCCCCGTCGAGCGTGCCGGTGTAGGCCAGGCTCACCTTGACCCCGGCCTCCTGCTCGGCCCGGCGCAGCAGCGGCTCCAGGTCCTTGATCTCGCTGCCGGCCAGCACCCGCAGCACATCGGGCCTGTCGGCGAGCTCCCCGCCCTCGCCGTCCGAGCCGCAGGCGGCCGCCAGCAGCAGCGCCACCGCGATCAGCGCCCGCCTCACTCGGCACCGTCCCTGGCCCGCTCCAGGTACGTCTTGGCGTGGTCCAGCTCGGCCGACAGGCTGTCCACCGTGGTCGCCATGCTCTCGACCGCCTTCGCGCGGAAGGAGTCGATGAGGTCCATCGTGGCGTAGACGTTGTCGAACGCCTGCCGCAGCGTGTCCAGGTCCACGTTCGCCGAAGCGGCCTGGTTCTGGATCGCGCCCGCCTGCGTGCGCAACATCTCGCTGGTGGCCAGGATCAGGTCGCTGGTCGTGGCGTTCAGCGCGCTGATCTGGTCGAGCACCAGCTTCTGCCCGGCCAGCGCCTGAGCGACCGTCACCGCCGTGCGCAGCGCCGCGACCGTCGTCGTGGTGGCGCGGTCCACGCCCTTGCTGAGCTCCAGGTTGTTCTTGCGTACCAGGTCCAGCGCCAGGTAGCCCTGCGCCGAGACGGCAAGCTGGGTGAGCAGGTCCTGATGCTTCTGCCGCACCGCGAACAACGCGTCCGAGCGCAGCGCCGCGGCCCGCTGCTCGTCGGCCTGCGCGATCTGCTCCTCCAGGGCCGCGTCCATGGCCTGGGCCATGACGGCGTACTCCTGCAGCCGCGTCATCGCCTCCCACAGGTTCGCCTTCTCGCCCTCGATGGCGGCGTTGTCGCGCAGCAGCTCGTCCTGGCCGGACTTCAGCGCGCGGATGATGTCGTCGATGTGCCTCTGCGCGGAATGGAACTTGGCGAAGTAGTCGCGCAGCCGGTCGCCGAACGGGATCAGGCCCAGCAGCTTGCGCGCCCCGCTCGCGGCCTGCTTCGGATCCAGGTCCACGACGGTACGGCGCAGCGCCACGAGGTCTTTCGCGACCTTGGCCTGGGCGTCGGCGCCCTCGCCCCTGGCCGCGTCCAGCGCCGCCACCGGCCGCTTCAGCATGCGGTTGGCCACCTGCGAGGCGGACCTGATCTCGGTGTCGCCCATCGAGGAGATGTCGTGCACCTTGCGGGAGAACTCGGGCGAACGCGGGTCGAGCCCGCTCAGCTCCCCGGCGAACGCGCGCGCCTTGGCGGTCAGCTCGGCCGCGCGCTCGCCGGCCATCGGCAGCATGCCGGCCGCCGTCTCCGCCGGCACCGGCGCGACCGGCGCGGGCGGCGTGAGCACCAGATCGGACACGTGAAGAACTCCTTGGTCAGGGCCGGGCGGCGTCGATGGTCGTGATCAGCTTGTCCAGCCGCTCGTACGTGGGCGGCTCGACGACGTCGACGAGTTCGGCCGCGGCCGGCGCCTTCGTCTTGGCCACCAGGTCGGCGAATGCCTGGGGGCCGGTGGTGCGGAAGCCGTACGCGGCCGCCAGGGCCAGCAGCTTCGGGTCCTTGGTCAGCAGCTCGCCGACCCGCGTGCCCTGCCCCGAGAGCGGGACCAGGGTGTGCTTGCTGAGCACGGTCGGCGACGGGTAGACCAGCCGCATGTCCGGTTTGATCGCGCCGTCGCCGGCGAAGACGCGCGCCAGATACTGCGCCTCGTAGACCACCAGCATCGGCGTCTTGCCCGCGCCCAGCGCGAGGTAGTCGTCGAACGACGCCTCGCTGGTCGACTCGGCGAAGCCCTGGTCGAGCACGGCCGGTGCGAGAACGGGCGCGACCTTGGCGATCTGGGTGTCGGAGCTGATGACGTCATCGCCGTTGGCCACGTAACCGATCACCGACAGGTACATGGCGGCGGAGTTGGACGTGCGGATGTCGGTCGTGGTGAGCAGCACCCGTTTGCGAGCCGGGTAGGCCGAATTATCGGGAATTTGGTCCCATCGAGTGCCTTTGGCCACTAGTTCTAGATATTTCTTAATGTCGAGGGTTTGATGGCCTTTGCCGGAATCTCGCAGCACGCCGGCCTTCGTCAGCAGCGCCGCGATCGGCTCGAACGTCGCCACGGCCATGGGCGAGTAGAACGGCGAGAACGTCGTCGTGGCCTTGCGGTCGCGCTTGATCCGCTCCGCGGCCGGAACGCTGGAAGGGAAGGCGAAGGCGTACCTGCTCAGGTCCACATCGGTGACGATCTGCCGGGAACCGGCCGTGTCCACCTCGACGCGCAGGCCGTGCTCGGCGAAGGCCGCCTTGACCCGCGGATCGTCGAAGAACGGCTTCTTCTCCGACCCGATGACCCCCCGTACCAGGGCCAATTCCGGGCCCTTGTCCTCCCGGCCGCCCAGGAGAATCGCGACCACCGCCACCCCGGCCAGAACCACCGCCAAAATGACGCCGATCCAACGCTTCATCGCACCCCGTTTCGTGAAATGTCCCCCATAGCTGGGATTATGGAAGGGCGGCCGGGGGATTCGCGCGGGTGGGAAGCCGACCGTACGGCAGAATTCATGCGCCGTTCACGGACGGTCGGACAATCCAGGACATTGCGCTAAGATCATCGGCATTCTTGCCCGAGTCTGGGCCGCCGTCCGCCTGTGCCGCTTCGCGCGCGTGGCCGCCGTCATCGTCGCGTTCTGCCTGACCGCCGTCGCCGCCGCCACGGTGGCCGCCGCCGTCTCCGGCGGTGAGCCGGACCCGCTGTGGTACTGCCGCCCCGGGTCGTCTGGCTGCGGCGGCTGCTTTACCTCGACCTCGCCGGAGGGTTGGTGCTCTGGGACCTGGTCGAGGTGCTGTCCGATGTGGGAGGGCATGTCCCCGCACCGGTCCGCCCAGCCGCTGTAGCTGAACCGCGCCTCCTTCTCGGCCACGACCACGGCGAGCGGCAGCACGAGCGCCGTCGCCGCGCCGAGCAGCTGCGGCACGCCCGTCCTTGCGACGGGAGCGGGAGACGATGTGCCTCACCGTCAAGGCGTTCGCCGCCGCCCCGCCGCTGCGGCTCCAGGGCTGGGAGGACGTGGTCGAGGTGGGGATCGTCAGCCACCGAGGAGCACCTGATCGTGGTCTACCCCGGCCGCTCCACCGAGAAGATCGTTCACCGTCCGCGGCAACGTCCCTCTTGACGGTGGGCACCCCCACGGTTGACACTCTCGCAACACGTTTCATGCGCAGTGTGATGTTAGCGCTAACAATTGAGGAGTCGCCGATGCGACGACGCGCTCTGGCGTGCCTGGCCGCGTTAGCCGCCACGGTTTCGCTCGTGGTGTCGCCCGCCCAGGCAGCGGCCGCCGACGGCCCGGTGCTGTGGTACAAGCTCGACGAGCAGGCGGGAGCGGTGGCGGCGGACTCCTCCGGCAACGCCCGCCACGGCACGGTGCGCGGCACGGCCGGCTGGGGCGACGGGCTGACGTTCAACGGCAGCGACACCGACGTGAAGCTGCCGAACGACGTCATGAAGGGCCTGGACTCGATCACCGTCTCCACGGACGTCCTCGTCGACCCCGGGCAGCGCACGCCGTACTTCATCTACGGCTTCGGCAACACCAGCGGCACCAGCGGCAACGGCTACCTGTTCGCGACCGGCAATCACCTGCGCGTCGCGGTCGCCAGCGGAAACTGGTCGACCGAGCAGAACACCCGCCTGTCGACCTCGCACAACCTGGCCCGTGGCGGCTGGAAGCACCTGGTCTACACCCAGACGGGCACCACCGGCGTCCTGTACGAGGACGGCGTGGAGATCGGGCGCAACACCAATGTCACGATCACGCCGGGCTCCATCGGCGGCGGCACGACCACGGCCAACTACCTCGGCCGGTCGCTGTACTCCGCGGACCGGCTCTTCCAGGGCAAGCTGCGGGACTTCCGCATCTACGACCGGGCGATCAGCGCGGACGAGGTGAAGGCGCTCGCGCAGCCGGCCGTCACCGCCGCGCTCGCGGCCGACAAGCAGGCCCTCACCCTCGGCGACACCAGCGCCGTCACCGCCGACCTGACGCTGCCGGCCGCCGCGCCCGGCGGCTCCAAGGTCACCTGGGCGACCAGTGACGCCTCGGTGGTCACCGCCACCGGCAAGGTCACCCGGCCCGCGAACGGGCAGCCGCCCGCCACGGCCACGCTCACGGCCACCCTGGCCAGGGGCGCGCTCACCGACACCAAGACGTTCGAGATCACGGTCATGCCCGAACACGACGACACGAAGATCGCGCAGGACGCCGCCGCCGCGCTCAAGGTGCACGGCGTCGACGACGTGCGCGGCAACCTCACCCTCCCCGTCACCGGCGAGAACGGCACCACGGTCTCCTGGGCCTCCGGCAAGCCGTCGGTCATCACGCCGACCGGAGAGGTCACCCGCCCGGCCCACGGCGCCGGCGACGTCACGGTCACGCTGACCGCCACGGTCACCAGGAACGCCGCCACCGCCACCCGCGAGTTCACCGCCAAGGTGCGTGAACTGCCGGCCGAGCAGGACTACAAGGGCTACCTCTTCAGCTACTTCACCGGCGAGGGGACCGCGGACGGCGAGCAGGTCTACTTCGCCCTCAGCCGCGGCAACGACCCGCTGCGCTGGCGAGAGCTCAACGGCGGCAAGCCCGTGCTCACCTCCACCCTGGGGGAGAAGGGCCTGCGCGACCCGTTCATCATCCGCTCGCCCGAGGGCGACAAGTTCTACCAGATCGCCACCGACCTGCGGATCTTCGGCAACGGCAACTGGGACGCCGCCCAGCGCACCGGCAGCAAGTCGATCATGGTGTGGGAGTCGACCGACCTGGTCAACTGGGGCGAGGGCCGGCTGGTGAAGGTCTCGCCCGACACCGCAGGCAACACCTGGGCGCCGGAGGCGTACTACGACGAGACCCTCGGCGCGTACGTCGTCTTCTGGGCCTCCAAGCTGTACGCCGCGGACGACCCGAACCACACGGGCAACACCTACAACCGCATGATGTACGCCACGACCCGCGACTTCCGCACCTTCAGCGAGCCCAAGGTGTGGGTGGACCCGGGTTACTCGGTGATCGACTCGACGGTCATCAAGCACGGCGGCACGTACTACCGCTACACCAAGGACGAGCGGAACAACAGCTCGACCACCCCGTGCAGCAAGTTCATCCTGGCCGAGACGTCCACCTCCTTGCTCAACACCAAGTGGGACTTCCTCTCCGAGTGCATCGGCAAGGGTGCCATGAGCCAGGGTGAGGGCCCGACCATCTTCAAGTCCAACGACCAGGAGAAGTGGTACCTGTTCATCGACGAGTTCGGCGGGCGCGGCTACATCCCGTTCGAGTCGACGAACCTGGCCTCGGGCACCTGGACGCCGTCGGCGAACTACTCGCTGCCGGCCAGGCCCCGCCACGGCACCGTCATCGGCGTCACGCAGGCCGAGTACGACCGGCTGCTGCGCGCCTACGCGCCCGGCCAGCTCGTGGAGAGCGCCGAGGAGGTCAAGGTCGTCACCGGCATCGGTGACGCGCCGATCCTGCCGGAGAAGGTGACCGCCACGTTCGCCGACGGCAGCACCGGCTCGGTCGCCGTCACCTGGGACGAGGTCCCGGCCTCCGCCTACGCCCAGGCGGGCACGTTCACCGTGCAGGGCACGCTGCCCGACGGCGCGTCGGTGCGGGCCAAGGCGACGGTCACCGTGTCGGCCGAGGGCGTGCCGGTGGAGAGCCTCACCGTCTCACCCGCCGAGCTCCGGCTCGGTGTCGGCGTGAGCCGCCAGGTCAAGGCCGTCGTCGAGCCCACCAACGCCACCGCCAGGCAGCTCACCTGGACCAGCGCCGACCCGTCCGTCGCGACGGTCAGCGCCACCGGCCTGGTCACCACGGTCAAGGCGGGCACGACCGAGATCACGGTACGCACCGCGGACGGCTCCAGGACCGTCACCATCCCCGTCGAGGCCACCGCCGCGATCCCGGCCGACCTGCTGCTGCACTACACCTTCGACGAGAAGGGCGGCACCGTCGCCCGTGACGCCTCCGGCCGCGGCAACGACGGCTCATACGAGCGCACCCCGGCGTGGGGCGACGGCGTCCACGGCGCGTCGTTCCAGATGGCGGGCGGCGCCGGCACGTCCACGACCGCGCCGTACGTCACCATCCCGAACGGCGTGCTCAAGGACGTCTCCGACGTCACCGTGGCCTTCCACGTCAAGTGGAACGCCTCCACCACGGCCAACCAGTGGATCTACGGCTTCGGCCCGGACCGCAACAAGTACCTGTTCACCGGGCCCCGCAACGGCGCCGGCGTGCTGTTCTCGGCGATCACCACCGGCAGCTGGCAGGCGGAGTCGTCCATGCGGCACTCGGCGGCGCTGCCCGGCGGCGCGTGGAAGCACGTCGCGGTGACGCTCGACTCGGCCGCGAAGACGATGGTCATGTACCTCGACGGCGTCGAGATCGCCCGCGTGGCGAACGTCACGGTCAAGCCGTCCGACCTGTACGACGCCGCCAAGAGCTACGGCGGTTACATCGGCAGGTCGCTGTACGCCGAGGACCCGTACTTCGCCGGCGAGGTGGACGACTTCCGCGTCTACGGCCGCGCGCTGCCGGCCGCGGAGGTCTACGATCTCGGCGGCGACCCCGCCGCGATCACCGGCGTGACCCTGCCGCAGCTCAAGGTCGACGCCATCGTGGAGGCCGACGGTGGCCGGATCACGCTGCCGCTCAAGGAAGGCAGCGACGTCACCAAGCTGGCGCCGCAGCTCACCCTCGCGCCCGGCGCCGCCGTCAGCCCGGCCTCCGGCGCGGAGCAGGACTTCACCGAGCCCGTCACCTACACCGTCACCGGCGCGGACGGCACGAAGCGGGAATGGAAGATCACGGCGCTCGTCATGAAGAGCCCCGTGCTGCCCGGCCTGTACGCCGATCCCAACCTCGTGGTGTTCGGCGACCGCTTCTACCTGTATCCGACCACGGACGGCTTCGCCGGCTGGAGCGGAACCCAGTTCACGGCGTTCTCCTCGACCGACCTGGTGCACTGGACCGACCACGGCGTCATCCTCGACCTGGGGCCCGACGTGTCGTGGGCGGACAACAGCGCCTGGGCACCGGCCATCGCGGAGAAGGACGGGAAGTACTACTTCTACTTCAGCGGCGGCATGGCCACCGGCAACACGGCCAAGCACCTGGGCGTGGCGGTGGCGGACTCGCCGACGGGACCCTTCCGCGACGCCCTCGGCAAGCCGCTCGTCCCCGCCGGGACCTACAGCGGGCAGATGATCGACCCCGCCGTGTTCCAGGACGACGACGGGCAGCACTACCTGTACTGGGGGAACGGCAACTCCTACCAGGTGCCGCTGAACGCCGACATGGTCTCGTTCGACGCGGCGAAGGTGAAGACGTACAAGCCGGCCGGATACAACGAGGGCTCCTTCGTCGTGAAGCGCGACGGCACCTACTACTTCATGTGGTCGGAGAACGACACCCGCAGCGAGGACTACCAGGTCGCCTACGCCACCGGCGAGACGCCGCTCGGCCCCTGGACCAAGCGCGGCGTCATCCTGCGCAAGAACCTCGCGCTCGGCATCAAGGGCACCGGGCACCACTCCGTGATCCGCGTGCCCGGCACCGACGACTGGTACATCGCCTACCATCGCTTCGCCATCCCGGGCGGCGACGGCACCCACCGGGAGACCACGATCGACCGGCTGGAGTTCGGCGACGACGGCCTGATCAAGGCCGTGACGCCGACGCTGGAGAGCGTCGATCCCGTCGCGGTGGTGACCGCCGGGCCCGACGCCTCCGGCGCCGAAGGCGCCGCCATCGCGCTGACCGGCGCGTTCTCCGGAGCGGGCACGCCGGCCTGGCGGTACGAGGCCGCCGACGGGGCGGAAGGCACCTGCGTCTTCGCCGATCCCGGGGCACCGCGCACCACGGTGACCTGCACGGACGAGGGCGCCTACCGGGTCACGCTGGCCGCCGGGCGCAGCCGGGACACCGCGACCGTCACCGTCGCCAACGCCGACCCCGACATCACCCGCGTGTCGGGACCGCAGGATCCCGTCGCGGCGGGCAAGCCTGTGCAGCTGGCGGTCACGTACACCGACCCGGGCACGGATGACACGCTGACCTGCCAGGTCGACTGGACGGACGGCACCACGGGACCGTGCGCGGAGGGGCACGTCTACACCAAGAGTGGGATCTACCAGCCGGTGGTCACCGTCGGCGACGGTGATGGCGGCAAGGTCGTGGTGACGGCCGATCCCGTCGTGGTCTACGACCCGAAGGCCGGGTTCGTCACCGGAGGCGGCTGGATCGACTCACCGGCCGGAGCGCAGCCGGGCAATCCGGCGGCGACGGGCAAGGCCGCGTTCGGGTTCGTGTCGGCGTACCACAAGGACGCCACCCGCCCGGCCGGGCAGACCATGTTCGCGTTCCCGGCAGGGGGCGTCGCCTTCGTCGCCACCCACTACGACTGGCTCGTGGTGACCGGCGGCGAGGTCCGCTACCGGGGCGTCGGCAAGGTCAACGGCAAGCCCGGGTACGCCTTCACGGTCACGGCATCCGACGGCTCGCCCGACCGCTTCCAGATCAGGATCTGGAAGGAGGCCGGGGGCGAGGTCGTCTACGACAACCACGGCACCGACATCGGCGGGGGTGAGATCGTCGTTCACCCCGGCAGGTAAGCGCAGGGTCATGCGGTGAACGCGCTTTAATGCCGCCGCAACCGCGCCGGCCGTGATCATGTAACAACCCGTACCGAGACTGGGTGCCATGAGCGATGCACCTAAGGTCATGCACCTACGTTCCGGACGTGACATGCGACAGGGCACCCAGCAGGGACGCTCGTGGCGGCGGGAGATCGCCGAGCTCGCCGCCCTGTTCCTCGCGGTGGGCCTGGCGCACCTGCTCGCGACGTTGCTCGGGCACGAGGACCCGGGGCCCGTCGTGCTGATCGGGCTCGGCGTGGCGTTGATCCTCGGCGCCGCCGTGCACAAGCGGATCGGCCGGCGCCCCGCGCGCAGGGGCGCCGTGCTCCCGGTGGACGACGGAGCCGGCTCCCCGATGGCGTTGTGGCGCATCCGGATGCGGGTGGTGGAGCGCCCAGGACGCCTCGCGACGGTGGCCGGCGCGTTCGGCCGCCTGGGCTGCAACATCCTGGCGCTGCACATCGCGCCGACCGGCAGCAGCGCCATCACGCCCGCCGGCTGCGACGCGCTCGACGAGTTCGTCATCGAGGCGCCGCGCGACCTGGCGCTCGACATGCTCGCCCGGGCGCTGGCCGAGGCCGGCGGGCACGACGTCGTCATCGTCCGCGCCCAGGTCAAGGATTTGACCGACCCCGGCGTGCAGGCGCTGGTCCTGGCCCAGCGGGTCAGCGCCGACCCCGACCGGCTGCCGGAGGCGATGGCCGAGCTGCTGCGGGTCTCGCAGGTCGAGTGGCGGCGGCCCGGCGACACCGTGGACGAGGGCGCCGAGCTCAACACCACCATGGTGATCTCCGTCAACCCGGACCGGGCCCTGCTGATCAGACGGCCCGAAC